>CAZMZP010000105.1:0-7204 GCA_964570935.1 uncultured bacterium | reverse complement strand
CGGCAGGGCGCTGCAGTTCAGCGCGACAAACGCTCCGTCCCTGAAGCCGCTCTGTTCATGGATCAGCCGGGCCAGCAGCTCCTTGCCGACACCGGTCTCCCCCGTCACCAGCACCGTCGAGCTGGGGCTTTCGGCCACCTTGCTGGCCTTCCTGATGAGGCCCAGCATGCCTTCGCTGTTGGCCACGATGTCGTCGGTGTCGTAAAACCTCTTGAGCTCCTGCCTGTGGAGTCTGTCGCGACGCCGGGAGAGGGAGCTCTCTATGGCGTTTCCGACGGTCGCGAAGAACAGCTCCGGTTCCTTGTGGGCGGTCTTCGTGATGAAATTGAACGCGCCGTTGCGCATGCATTCCACTGCCTGGGGTATGTCGCCGAACGCCGTTATCATGATGACCGCGATTTCGGGGTACTCCTTCTTCACCCTTTTCAGCACGTCCACGCCGTCCTCGGCCCCCAGCTTGAGGTCGAGCAGCACGACGTCGACCGGGCTGTCCGAGAGCTTCGAGAAACCCTCTTTCGAGCCGGCGGCGGACACGGCCTTGTAGCCTGCGTCCTTGAGGGCTTCGCAAAGACCCCAGCTGAAGTTCTTGTCGTCGTCCACTATCAGGACGTTTCCCTTCTTGGCCTCCTGGAGCTTATCTACGTTCGCCATATCTCTTCTCCACTGGCACGTCCACGATTACCCTGGTGCCTTCTCCTTCAGTGCTGGAGACGGAAATGCTTCCGCCGTGCTCTCTCAATATCGCCTGAGAAATGGAAAGTCCCAGGCCAGTCCCGTTTGACTTCGTGGTGAAGAAAGGAGTGAACAACTTGGCCACGTTCTCCTTCGATATTCCTGCTCCGGTGTCGGACACGGTGAGTCGGACGAGCTCTACCGTGCGTGTGCCCGACACAGGCCGCTGGTCGGTCTTCCGCCTCCCGCCGCTCGCCGGCACGTTCTTCCGCGCCATCGTGAGCTCCAGCGTCAGACGCCCGCCGTCGGGCATGGCCTGGATCCCGTTCAGGACCAAATTGAGCAGGACCTGGGACATCTGTCCCGGGTCGACGTACACGGCCGGCAGCAGCGCTTCGCAGCGTGTCTCCACGGCGACGTTCTGCTTCTCGGCCTGCTCCCTCACCAGGCTGAGCGTCCTCTCCACGGAGTCCCGCATGTCGTGCCTCACGAGCTGCGGCTGCTTGGGCCTCGCGAACATGAGAAGGTTCTCGATGATCTTCTCCAGCCTGGCCACCTCGTCCAGGATCACGTCAGCGAACTTAACGCGCTCGTCGTCTTTGGAGAAGCGCGACCTCAGCACCTGGGCGCAAGTCCCTATGCCCGCGAGAGGGTTTCTTATTTCGTGGGCTACACCGGCCGCGAGCTCTCCCAGCGATGCCAGTCTGTCAATCCTACGATCCTGCTCCGGGGAGCTGCGCGGCGTCCTCCGGTCGGACGGCGGCCGGGCGGGCGCGACGCGGCCCCGCGCGCTGCGGGGCGTTCGGTCCTGCTTTTCCCGCCGGACGGGGGTTCTCTTGCGTCCGGAGCTACTGCTCTTGACCCGAGGTTTCATGGGAGCCTGTGCCTAACCAACACGATTGCAAGCAGAAGCGGTCCGATGTGGCCGCTGGCCAAAAATCTGCCAACAAGCTAGCACCGGCCTAAGGGGGTGTCAACTGATTTGAGGCGGTTTGGATTGGCGTGGGAAGCGGTAGGAACCAGGTGTGTTCAGGAGGCGTCGCCGCCTGCGTCGTCGTTGCCCTCTGCGCCGGCCCCGCACTCTTCCGCGAGGCGGCGGGCCAGCCTGTCGACGATGCTGCGCTGCACGTCATTCCGGTTGTAGAAACCGTTCGCTATCTTCTTCCTGATGGCCTCAAGGCGTTCTTCGTCCAGCAGGTCTTTCCCGCCGGAGGCTGCGAAACGCTTGAGGTCGAGTGCTTGTCTGCTACACACCTGAAATGGCCTCCTAAGCTTTGTATCGGCAGAACGTTACAAAACTTTAACTGCAACTGAGGAGACCCGGGCACGAGGCATGAGCGTGATTCGGCCGGCAGCGGAGGCGTTCTGGCGGGAGCGGAGGGCTCTAAGACCAAGTGAAGATGAGGAATGCGACGCCGGCCAGGATGCAGTAATAGCCGAAGTACTCGAGTTTTCCCTTTCTGACGACACCCAGCAGCGTCTTGGCGGCGAGGAGCGCGAATGCGAACGCAGCCGCGGCCCCCACAACCAGCGCGGGTGCGCCCACGTGAGAGACGGCGGCCGAAGGCGCGGCTGCCAGGCCCGAAGCGGCATCAGACGCGGGCCCTGCGGCCTTCGCCAGCTTGAGAACCGCGCCGCCCAGTATTGCGGGAAGGGACAGCAGGAAGGAGAACTTGACTGCCTCGTCCTTCTTCACGCCCAGGAGCAGGGCCGTGCCGACTGTAAGGCCGGAGCGCGACACCCCGGGCACGATCGCCACGGCCTGCGCCGCGCCGATCAGGAGCGCCAAGAGAGGACTGACTCCCAGTCCCCTGTCCCTGGACAATCTCGTGAACAACAGAAAAACGCCTGTGACGGGCAGCATCGCGGCCGTCAGCCCGACGGTGTGAAACACCTTTTCGATTGCGTCGTACGCCACAAGGCCCACCACCACGGCGGGAACAGTCCCAATCACGAGCGCGATCAAGAGCGCGCGTCCCCTTCCCCTCTCCCCGGCGTCGGCGGACGCCGCGGCGGCCGCTCGCGGAGTGAGCGCGCCGAGCATGGAAGCGAGCTCGCTCCGCAGAAAGAAACACACGGCTGCGGCGGTGGCCACGTGCACGGCAATCTCGAACGACAGGTCAGTCAGCCGGAGGCCGAGCAGTCTCTCCACCAGCACCAGGTGCCCGCTGCTGCTGACCGGCAGAAGCTCAGTCAGGCCCTGCACTATTCCCAGTATGACGGCGCTCTGCCAGCTCAACTTTCCTCCTACAGGCTCCCCAACCAGATGGCAAGAAGCCCCAGATACATGGCTGACTTCATCAGTCTCACTGACACAGTGACCTTGCGCTGGGAGGCCGAATACCACAGAGAGAACGCCATCAGCGCCACCAGCGCGCCGATGAAGAGCACGATTATCAGGTACATCCGATTGTACTGGCGCACGGCGGACGGGGCAAGGCTCACTGCCACCAGGACGAGCATGAAGACCGAGGCGACCCGAACCGCGGCCCGGCGGCCCGAAAGCCGCGCCAGGGTCTTCCCGCCCATCATGACGTCGCCCTCGAGGTCCTGGACGTCCTTGAGTATCTCCCTGGGCAGGTTGGCCAGGAACGCCAGCAGGGCCGGGAGCACCGCCCGTCTGGCGTCTCCCGCGCAGAGCCCGCCGAACAGCAGGGTAGACGCGCTCAGGAGCCCCACGAGCACGTTTCCGGCGATGCCGGTGCGCTTGACCCGGAAGCTGTAGAACCACACCAGAAAGGCCGCCGCCACGACCACGAGCGCGGGAATCCGCGGCAGAAGGGCGGCGGAGGCCAGAGCCAGCGCCGCGCACAGGACCGCGATCGCCAGAACGGTCCTGCTCGACAGCGCGCCCGACGGAATGGGACGGGAGGGTCTGGTGACCCTGTCCGCGGCGACGTCGTAGTAGTCGTTCACCGCGTAACCGAATGAGGCCGTGAAGAACACAGAGACGGCTCCCAGGCTGATTGTCGGGAGGCGGGTGACGTCGCAGATGATCCCGCCGATCATCGTGGCCGCGAGGGCGGCAAACGAGTTCGGGAGTCTTATGACGCGGAGAAGGTGGAGGAGTTTCCGTGAGACCGGACTTCTCGAACTGTGAGAGGTTCTGGCTTCGTCCATGTCAGCCCGATCAACGCTCACTTGAGAAGTCTGTCGGCCGTGGCGTAAGCGTCCCTGGCCTTGCTGGGAAGTCCCTTCTTGTCGTAAGCGATGCCCAGGTAGTAGTAGGCCTTGCAGTCCTCGGGCATCAGCCTGGTGACCACTTCAAACGCTTCTATGGCCTTGTCCACCTCGTCGATCCTGTTGTACGCGAGACCCAGGAAATAGTGGGCGCGGGTGTCGTTCGGGTCGTACACGATGCAGCGTTTGAAATTGTCTATGGCCAGGTCGTAAATCCCCTTGCGCAGGTATACCTGGCCCAGGTAGTAGGAGGCCCTGGGGTTCCGAGGGTTCAGCTGAAACGTCCTCTTGAACGCGTTCAGCGCCTCGTCCAGCCTGCCTCCGTCAAGATACGCGACTCCAAGGTTGAAGTGGGCTTCGGGCGAGTTGGGGTCGATGTCTATGGCGGCCTTGAACTCCGCTATGGCCTCCCTGTAGAGGCCCTGGTCGCCGTACACGGCTCCAAGGTTGTAATGTCCTTCCGCGCTCTCAGGGTCGAGCTCGATGGCCCTCTTGAACGCCTCGATGGCGTCCTCGTGGTAGCCGAGCCGGTCGAGCACGAACCCCACGTTGGTGTGGGCTCTTGCGTGCAGGGGGTCCACGTCTATCGCGATCTGGTACTCGTTGAGCGCTTCCTCCAGCGAGCCCATGTTCGCGTGAGTGACCCCGAGCCGGAAGTGGGCCTCCGCGCTCCCGGGGTCCAGCCTGACGGCTTCCTGCTGTGCCTGAAGCGCCTCGTCGTACCTCTCCATGGCGCCCAACGCCTGCCCCACGCTGTACTTGACGGCCACGGAGGACGGAAACTTCTGCTCAGCCTGCTTGAGGACGCTGAGCGCTCCCTCCGGATTGGAATGGCCTTTCAGACAGCCCGCCGCCAGCAGGTACGTCCCCTCGTCCGCGTTGCCCGAGTCGATCAGGCGCTGCAGCAGAGGAATGGCCTCGTCGTATTCCTTGTTGGCTTCAAGGGCTCTGGCGAAGTCGAGAGCGTTCTGGACGTCGTCCGGATTGTCCTTGTAGGACTTGCGGAGCCTCTGGATTCCGTCTTTGGAGGAGAATCTGGGAAATCTGAGCATACTCGAACGGCCAAACTCCTTCCCTAGCGCGCGCGGAACTCAGGACGCAGGAACAGGCTGTTTGGCACCTCTCTGTACATGAGATGAAAATAGAGATTCTCGCTCGGCCTGTAGCGCAACGAGAAGCTCTCCAGGAACAGGTTCTGGGCGTCGAGCTCGCGCGTGCCCGACCGGGACAACGAAGCGCCGACCGCCAGGTCTAGCGTCAGCGGGTTCGAGAATTTGTAGCTGAAATTGGTCAGCCACAGTCCGCCCACGTTGTCCTTCGCCGCGCTCGCCGAGCTGTAAGAGAACATCATCTGGTGGGATATGTCCAGCTTCGAAGGGTCGAGCAGCGAGGCCCTGCCGGCCGTCGGGAGAAGACTGCCGGCGGCGCTGCGGGTGTTGTCGGGCCAGAGCTCGATCTCGGACTCAGCGCCGGCCGCGAACAGGGCGAGCGCAAGGCAGACGACCGCCACGACGACGCCCGGAAGCCGCAGAGCCCGGCCTGGGCCCGAGGATGATGCGATTCTGAAAGCGTCCACGATTCGCCTCCTGTCAAGTCTGTGAGGCGATACTCAGACCGCCCGGCGTCAGGCCGGCCGCGGAGCGGCAATGGCGCAAGCGTGCCCGCTCCGAGATGCGGTCATGCCCCTGCTGTCTCCCGCAAAATAGACGACCTCGCCGGCCTAGTCAAGAGAAAATGGAGTGCGTGCGCCCGGTAGGTGTGGAAAGCTCGCGCAGTCTTTTCTCGCCATCCTGCGCCCTCAGCTCCTCACTCGCTCACGACGGAGATTTCGGGCTCGACGACGATCTCAGACTTCACCGAGTTCACCACCAGGCTGTACTTTTGGGCGGCCTGCAGTGCCCGGCGGACGCGGGCCTCGACGACCTCCGGCGCTTCACCCTCCGTGGCCACTCGAATGCGAGGCCGGAAGTGCAGGCGCGTGAAGGTCTCCGTTCGGTCGAGCTCGATGAGCTTAGTTCCCTCGGCCTTACACTCATACGACAGGAGCTTGAGCTTGAAGCGCTCGACCGCCCAGACGAACATCAGCATCACGCACGTGTTGGCGGCCGCAACGAAGCCGTCCTCGGGCGTGTACACGCCAGGGTGCCCCTGGGCCTCCGGCGGCGCCGAGAACTTCATCTCAGGGCCATTCCCCATTGCCAGTTGGCCCCAGTGCTCACCCGTCCATCTGACGGTCGTGTGATAGGTCGCCGTGCGGCTCATCGGGATGCCTCGGTTTCGCAGTAGGCGGCGAATTCCTTGGCGAGAGCCTCGCGCCAGGCGGCCTCCTCCTCGGGGGCCACGTAGTTGTAGATCTTGACCGTCTCCAGGAGAGTCCGGATGGCAGCCTCGCCGGGTGACCGGTGGGCCTCGCGCAGCTTCTCGAAGATCAGCGGCAGTGCAACGACCTCTACAGACTGGCCCGCGATAGTCAGGACCGTCACGGGGATGCCCGATCCACAGGAGCAGCTGACAGCGCTTGAATAATCGGCTTCCACCGGCTTCTCCGAGGCTGCTGCACCATCCGGACGCTTGTCTTTCCCCAGCACCTGGTCCACCAACGCGGCCAGCCGCTCGGCGGCGACCTCTACGGCCTTCTCGCCCGCCTGGTTGAGGCAGCGGCGCCCCTGGATGCCGTCGATATCGTGCTCGGCCGCAAGCTCGGTCACCACGATGCCGGCCGCGGGCTTGCCCGAGTAAGCCTCAGTGCCGTGCGCCGCGCACTTGAGGCCACAGCCATCGACGGTGATGGTCGGGTGGAACTTCGCGAAGGCGCGATCCCCTTCTCCGCCGGCCAAGAAAAGCGGCAGACAGATGGTCACAGTCTGGCCACGTCGCATTTCGTTTAGGACCTTTAGCGCGGCGAGCCTCGCGACCGTGCCTTCGGCAATCTCTTCACCGGAGCAGGAGACGATTCCGACTTTCTGTTCCGGCAGGCTATGCATGGCTACCTCCATCGGACCCTTGGATGAGGGCATCGATCACCTCAGCGATCTCCTCGGCCATGACGCGCGCGAGCTGCTTGCCCTGGTCGTTGAGCTCGGCGATGCCGTCGGGCTTTAGCTCCTTGTGCTGCCGATAAGAGTCGAGCACCGCCACCTCGCGCGCGATGGTGCCACCGCTGTGCTTCACGAGCTTCGCCGCACAGGCGAGCTTGCAGCCGTCGATGGTGATGGCTGGACACTCGCGAACCCGCTCCCGCGCCTCTTCGTCCCCAAGGACAAGCTTTGAGAGGGCCACGAGCCGGGCGGTGTCCGGCCGCAACTCATCGCACAGCTCGTATGCCACCTCGCGGGCCACGGTCCCGAACGGT
>CAZMZP010000104.1:0-25446 GCA_964570935.1 uncultured bacterium | reverse complement strand
GCGGCCACGATGCCGGACAGGTGCGCCATGTCCACCATGAGGCGCGCTCCGCAGGCGTCCGCGATAGACCGGAATCTCGCGAAGTCGACGAACCTGGAATAGGCGCTGCCGCCGGCGATGATGAGGTTCGGTCTCTCCTTTTGGGCCAACATTTCAACCTCATCATAATCAATCAGTTCCGTCTCTTTCTTAACACCATACATCAAGGAACCGTAGAGTCTCCCCACGAAGGTGGACGGGTCACCATGAGTCGGATGGCCGCCGTGCTCGAAGCGCATGCCCAGGATCTTCTGGCCGGGCTTGAGGAGGGCGAAATAGGCGGCCATGTTAGCCTGCGTGCCCGAATACGGCTGGACATTGACGTGGTCAGCGCCGAAGAGCTTTCTGGCCCTGGCCCTGGCCAGCGACTCCACTTCGTCCACGACCTGACAGCCCGGGTACAACCTGTCGCCCGGATAGCCTTCGGCGTATTTCAATGTGAACACGGACCCGGTGGCCTCGAAGATCGAGGTGTCCACTATGCCTTCGGACGCTACGAGGGCCAGCGTCTCGTTCTGGCGTTCCCTTTCGCGCTCCATCAGCTCTCTCAGGCGCGGGTCCACCTCGGCAGTCCTGGCGCCGTGGTGTGCCCAGAACCCGGGCGTCTCGTAGGTCGAAATCTTGCCTATCCTGCGCGAGTGCCGGCCCCCTTCGAACTCGGTGTCCAGCCATATCCTGACGAAATCTTCCGCTTCGCCCGGCTGCGTGAAGGCCGCGGCCAGCACCAGCACGTTTGCGTCGTTGTGAAGTCTGGAAAGCCGCGCCGATTCCCTGTCGCGGCACAGGGCCGCCCTTATGCCCCTGACCTTGTTTGCGGCAATCGACATACCGATGCCCGAGTAACAGACGAGGATTCCCCTTTCCACGCGGCCGCCGGCCACGGCTCTGGCCGCCGCGAGGCCGAAGTCGGTGTAGTCAACTGATTCCGACGACAACGTCCCCACGTCCTGAACGTCGTGGCCCAGCGCCGTCAGGTAGTCCGCCACGTGCTTCTTGAGAGCGAAGCCGGCGTGGTCAGAGCCCATCGCAATCGTCATACGCTGTGCCGCGGCGCCTTCATCCTGCTGCTTCACCGGGATCCTCCCTGGATGTTATTAGCTCCGTCAGAAACCGCTCCCCTCTGGCCAGGCTGACTTCAATCTGTGAGAAGCAGCGGCGGTAAACCTCCGTCGAGCCTCCGATCGGGTCCGAGATCTCGCGACTGCCCGCGACTTCCGGCCGGCCCAGTTCCGTGAGCAGCATCACGTGCTCCATCCTCGATGGACACATCTCCCTCACTCTGTCCATGTGAGCCTTTTCCATCACCAGTATGACGTCGACCCTGTTCAAGAGGGCGCGCGTGAGCTTCTTCGCGCGGTGCCCGGAGATGTCCACCCCGCGGCTGCCTGCCGCCTCCAAGGCACCCTCCGATGCCCGGTCGCCGTCCCTGGCGCCCACTCCCGCCGAATCTATCTCCGCGCAACGCAGAAGCTCCGGCGGCAGCAGTTTCTTGAGGACGCCTACCGCCATCGGACTGCGGCACGTGTTGCCTGTGCACACGAAGAGAATCCTGAATGTTCTCCGCTGTTTCCGCTGGAACTCCGCCAACCAGCCTCCCTAGGCCTCGACTCCGAGCAGGTCGGGGTCCACTGTCAAACTCCCCTGCCGAATCACTCTGTGCGGTGTCACTGTAACGTCGACTATCGTGGACGGCGCGTCCGACGGAGCGGCGCCCGAATCCACGACGACGTCCACCTTGTCCAGAAAGTCTCTTGACGCCTCCGCCCCGCTCACGCACGGCGCGCCTCCCTTCAAGTTTGCGCTCGTGGAAACGAGCGGCAACCCGAGCCTTCTCAACACCGACGCGCACAGCGGGTCCCGCGGGCAGCGAACTGCCACGCTGTCCCCTTGCCCCAGCAACCATCCCGGCGTCCGTGGGGAGGCCCTGAACACCAGCGTGAGCGATCCCGGCCAGTAGGTCTCCACAAGACGCCTGGCCGAACGCGAAACCTCCGCCGCCACTTCTTCCAGACCGGCCGGCTCGGCCATCAAAAGTATGAAGGGCCTCGAACCCGACCCCTTGAGCGCGCGCAGGCGCGAAACTGAATCCTCCAGGCCGGCCGAGCAGTGCAGGCCGTACACAGTGTCCGTGGCCATGCACACGATTCCGCCTCTGCGCAGAGTGCCCACGACACTCGTGAGCTGTATTCAACCGAATCTTCCCTTGACCGTGATCAACTGTCCCATCGCGTCCCCCAACGAAGCCGGCCGCAGCCAATCAGACGTCAGTCTCCCGAGCGAGCTTTCCCGAACCGAGTCTCTTCCGGTACTGGTCCAGTTTCGGCACCAGCGACTTGTCGGTCAGCGAGAGTATCTCCACTGCCAGAACGGCCGCGTTGACGGCTCCCGCCCGTCCGGGCGACACGACTCCTACCGGGATCCCGGAAGGCATCTGCACGGTCGAAAGCAGAGAGTCGAGCGCCCCGAACGGTTCGCTCGCGAGAGGAACTCCTATGACCGGAAGGGTCGTCCGGGACGCCACTGCCCCGGCCAAATGAGCGGCCATGCCGGCGGCCGCGATTATCACCCGGACCCCCCTCTCCCGGGCTCTCTTGCCCAGAGCGCCCACCTTGTCCGGCTCTCTGTGCGCCGACGCCACCACGAGCTCCGCGGGAACTCCGAACCAGTCCAGAGTGCGCCGGCCCTCGGCCATGACCTCCAGGTCGGAACGGCTTCCCACGACTAACAGCACAACCGGACGTCCCATGGTCTCACCTCGCAGGATCTCTTATCACAGAAGTGGTACTCATCCCGATACCCGGAGCGCTTTGGCCCCGATGTCCCTTCTAAAGTGCATGCCTTTGAAATCAACCGAGCGCACCGCGTCGTAGGCTTTTCCCAGCGCCGTCTCCAAAGTCGGCCCGGTGCCGGTGACACCCAGAACGCGGCCGCCCGCCGTGACCGTGCGGCCTGCCTCGTCCCGGGTCCCGGCGTGAAACACCAGCACGTCCATCTCGCCCGCCAGCGTGTCCAGACCCGTGATGTCCAGGCCCGTGTCGTAGGCGCCCGGATACCCGCCCGAGGCCAGCACGACGCAGGCCGAGTGGCATCTGATTTCCGCTCTTCCGGCGCCCGAGAGCTCGCCCCTTGCCGCGGCCAGCAGGGTCTCACCCAGGCGCACGTCCGCGGAAGGAAGCACGACCTGCGCCTCTGGGTCCCCGAAGCGGCAGTTGAACTCCAGAACCATGGGACCCGCGGCCGTCAGCATGATCCCGGCGTAGAGAACGCCACTGTACGGCGTCCCCTCTTCGGCCATGCCGTCCAGAGCAGGCCTCACAACAACGCCCTCTATCTCCTCCAGCAAATCCTGTCCCACAAACGGCACGGGACAATATGCCCCCATGCCTCCCGTGTTCGGCCCGCAGTCGCCGTCCAGAGCCCTCTTGTGGTCCTGAGAAAGCGGCAGGAGCAGGTGGCGGCTTCCGTCACACACGGCCATCACCGACACCTCGGAGCCCTCCAGGCGCTCTTCCAGCACCACGCGGGCGCCCGACTCCCCGAACTGCCCGCCGACCATCATCTCCCTGAGCGCGGCCTCCCCGGCTTCCCGGCTGTCGCAGACGACCACACCCTTTCCCCTGGCCAGTCCGTCCGCCTTTATGACCACCGGGCCCTGCCTTCCAATCAGGCACGCCCGGGCCTTCTCGTACTCCTCGAACACCTCGAAGGCACCCGAGGGGATCCGGTGCCTTTGCATGAACAACTTCGCGAAAACCTTGCTGCCTTCGAGCCGGCTGGCCCCCTCCGAAGGGCCGAACACGGTCAACCCCGCCGCCCGGAGCTCGTCCGCGGCGCCCTTGACCAGCGGCTCCTCCGGTCCAAAAACCACAAGGTCGCACCGCTCGTCGGACGCGACCGACAGCAGCCCGGCGACGTCCCCGTCGCTAACCGGCAGGCACTTCGCGAGCCTGGCGATGCCCGCGTTTCCCGGACAGCACACGACGCGGCTGACCGAGTCGTCCTGCAGGAGCTTCCACACTATCGCGTGCTCTCTGCCGCCGCCCCCGACGACCATCACCTTCATGGAGTGGCTACCCCCGTCAGTTATCCAAGCACCGGCAGAGTCTCCGAGCCCTCCGGGAACACATACGTGCTGAGGTCGCCGTCCCCGGCCGAAAGAACGTGCGCCACGGCCTCGTCCGCGGTTCTCACCGGTACGAGCCCCATCCGCCGCACCACGTCGTCGTCGAAGTTGGAGACCATGAATATCCTGAAACGCGCCACTTTCTCCAGCAACGACAGCGCCGTGTGTCCGTGAAACGTGTAACGCGACGCAAGCTTCTGCCGGATCTCAACCGCGCCTCCGTGTCCGAACCATCCCAGGAAGTCCTTCGAGCCCATCCCGTGCCTGTTCTCGGCCAGCAAGACCATCGGACCGCCGTCCTTGAGTATCGGAGCCATGTTGTCTATGGCCTTGTGCGACTGAACCATCGTCGAGTCCCTGGGATACCCTCCGCAGCTCACTATCACGCAGTCGGCTTTGGCGGGCACCTTGACCGTGACGTCACGCTTCAGGGCCTCGCAGCCCGCCAGGTGCGCCTTCACCGCGTCGCCGGAGAACACGCGCAGTATGTTTCCGGCTGCGTCCGTGATGGTGTTGAGTACAAACGCCGGGGGAATCATTCCGAGGGTCTCCATCATCTCTTCATTCACGGGATTACCGTTCAGTGAGGCATTCCGGCACATCGGATGGAACCCTTCGCCGGCCCTCAGCGTCAGCCGGTGGTTGGCGCATATAGTGTCGAACGCCGCCACCCCGGGCAGAACGGCCTTGCGCCCTCCCCTGAACCCCGCGAAGTAGTGAAGTCCGATCGAACCGGTCAGTATGACGAGTCCGGCGTCCGCCACCTTCTTGTTCAGGTATACGTGATTCCCGCCGCTCGACTTGCCCGCCAGAAAATGACCCGCCTTGTCGTGGCAGTCGTGCTCGCTCACGGGGAAACCGTCGAGCACGCTCTGCGGCATGAACTCGGCCAGACCGTCGCGACCGGCCAGCTCGTGCATACCGTTGGCCACGAGAATCTCCACTGCCTGCGGAGCCAGCCCGCAGTCCAGCAGGAATCTCGTCAGGACGGGAAGGTAGCTCTTCAAGCCGGCCACCCGCGTCCTGTCCGGAACGATCACGAGCACCCGTTTGAGTCCGCTCACGAGCTGCTCCAGCGGCCGGCCGTGCGGCTCGGTCAGAGCCTTGCGGACTGCGGCCGCGACGTCGACCAGCGCGGGCGAGTAGTCGGGCGAAAACACCTGCGCCTTCATGCGGTCGGGAAGCCGGACGCTCACTGTTTTCTCACCCAGTCCCAGTTGAACAACCTTGCTCACTTCTCGGTCTCTCCTTCTTTCACTCTCTCCAAACGCTCCCTCAAAACTCCGTCTGCCAGCCCAGGGTTGGCCTGGCCGCAGGTCTTTGCCATGATCCGGCCCATCAGGAACCCGAACGACTTCTGCTTCCCGCGGCCGTAGTCCGCCAGCGACTTAGGATTCTCACGCAGCACTTCGTCCACTATTCTACGCATTTCTTCGGCGTCAGTCACCTGCTTGAGGCCCATTCCGGAAACGACCTGCTCGGCCGTCTTGCCCGTGCCGGCCATCTCCGCGAACACCGCCTTGCCCATCTTGCCGCTGATCACACCGGTCAGAATGAGACGCAGCAGCCCCGCCAGGTCGGCAGCGCTCACGCTCAGCTCCCATGACCCGCCGTCCTTCACGACTCGGAGCACTTCCGTCATTATCCAGTTGGACGCGAACTTCGGCTCCCCGCTCAGACGCGCCACGTCCTCGAAGCAGTCGGCCAGCGCCCGCCTGCTGCAAAGCACGGCGGCGTCGTAGGCCGGCAGTCCGAACGAGTCCACGAAACGACTCTCCCTGGCCTCCGGCATTTCCGGAAGCTGCGCCCCCAACCGGGCCGTCCAGTCGGCGCTGAGCTCGAGTCGCAGAAGGTCCGGCTCGGGGAAATACCGGTAGTCGTGGGCCTCTTCCTTCGAGCGCATGGGCAGCGCCTGCTCGCGGCCCGTGTCCCAGAGAAGCGTCTCGTTGACGACCGCGGCACCTCCGGCCAGGAGCCCGGCCTGCCTTTCCATTTCGTATTCCAGGGCCCGCTCGACGTTCTTGAACGAGTTGAGGTTCTTGATCTCCGTCTTTGTCCCCAGGCCCGGCTCCCCCGGCCGCCTGAGCGACACGTTGACGTCGCAGCGCAGGCTGCCCTCCTCCATGTTCCCGCTGCTGGCGCCCGTGTATTCCAGTATCCGCTTCAGCGCGACCAGGAGGGCGTGCGCCTCCGGCGGCGAACTCAGTTCCGGCTCCGTGACAATCTCTATCAGCGGCACGCCGCAGCGGTTGAAGTCGACGAGGGTGCTCCGTCTCCCGTCCTCCTCCAGATGGACGCTCTTGCCCGCGTCCTCCTCCAGATGCACCCGGGTGACGCCCACGCGGCGCCGCTCTCCGCCTGCTCGTATCTCCACGTGACCGCCGCTGCAGAGGGGGTGGTCGAACTGTGAGATCTGAAAGTTCTTGGGGAGGTCGGGATAGAAGTAGTTCTTTCTGGCGAACACGCTGGTCTGGTTCGTCCGAGCGTGCAGGGCCTCGCCCACCAGCAGGGCGAGCTCCACCGCCCTCCTGTTCAGCACCGGCAGGGCGCCCGGCAGTCCCAGGCAGACAGGACAGACCTGCGTGTTGGGCTCGGCTCCGAACTTCGTGCCGCATCCGCAGAACAACTTGGTCCGCGTCAGCAGCTGGGCGTGTATCTCCAGGCCTATTACAGTCTCGAACCCCGTCATGGCCGGTCTCCCCCGGCCCCCAGCAGGCCTCTCAAGCCGGCCGGGGTGCGCGCTCCCACTTCCAATACCTCCTCGAACAGGTGCGCGGCCTCCAGCAGTTTCCCGTCCTCGAACGCCCCACCTATGAGCTGGAGCCCCACCGGCAAGCCGTCTCGTGAGAATCCCGAAGGAATGGACACGGCCGGCAGTCGGGCCAGGTTGACGCCCACCGTGAACACGTCCGACAGGTACATCGCGAGCGGGTCGTCCAGCTTCTCTCCCAGCCGGAACGCGGCCGTGGGAGAAGTCGGGGTCAGTACGAAATCCACTTTCCGCAGGGCATCCTCGTAGTCTCTCCTGATGAGAGTCCGCGCCTTCTGCGCCCGGAGGTAGTACGCGTCGTAGTATCCGGCGCTGAGCGCGTAGGTGCCCAGCATTATCCGCCTCTTCACCTCGGCGCCCAGCCCGGCGCTTCTGGTCCTCACGTACATGTCCAGGAGGGCTTCCGAGCTCCCCTCCCGCTCTCCGTACCTCACTCCGTCGTACCTGGCCAGGTTTGACGACGCCTCGGCGTCCGCCACCAGATAGTACGCGGCGATGGAGTACTCGGCGTGCGGAAGGTCGATCTCCTCGAACGCCCAGCCCTCTTTCTCCAACTTGCGGACGGCGTTCTTCGTGACGTCCGCCACGTCCTGGTCCAACCCCGCAGAGAAGAATCCCCAGGGCACTCCGACTTTCCACGCGGGCGACCCGTGCCCGCGCCCGCCTCCGAGGTTCACCTTGACCGGTCCGCGATTTGCGGAGGTCGAATCGCCGCCGTCCCACCCCGAGACCGCCTCCAGGACCGCTGCCGCGTCCCCGACGCTCCTGGCTATTACGCCTATCTGGTCGAGCGAGGAAGCGAACGCCACGAGTCCCCGCCTGGAGACCACGCCGTACGTCGGCTTGTAGCCGACCACTCCGCACAAAGCGGAAGGCTGCCTGACCGAGCCTCCGGTGTCGGTGCCCAGAGCCGCGGCCGCCAGGCCGGAGGCCACCGCGGCTGCGGACCCTCCGCTGGAACCGCCGGGAACGCGGCTCAGGTCCCAGGGATTCCTGGTGGGCCCGAAGAAGGAGTTCTCAGTCGAAGAGCCCATCCCGAACTCGTCCAGGTTGGTCTTTCCGATGACGAGACACCCGGCGTCTTTGAGCATGCTCACTGCGTGGGCGTCGTAAGGGGGGACGTAGTTGCGGAGCATTCGGGAGGCGCACGTGGTGCGAAGTCCCTTCGTGCAGATGTTGTCCTTGACCGCCACTGGAATGTTGCGCAGGGGGCCGGCGTTCCCGTCCGTCACGCCGGGCCGGTGCGCCCTTTCCTGCACGAGTCTCTCGCACTCAGCTTCGTTCAGAGTGATGTATGAACGCAGTGTGGCGTCGCACGCCCGGATGCGGGACAGGTGCGCTTCCAGCACCTCCGCGGCGCTCAGCTTCCGTTCCGCGAGCGCGGAGCTCAGCTCACGCAGACTCAGTTCGCAGATTTCCATCACAGGGCTCCAGGCACCTTGAAGTGCCCGTCCTTTTCTTCCGGGGCCGCCTTCAGCACGTCTGCCCTGGGAAGAGACTCGGCACCGGGCACGTCCTCCCTCAGGGGCGTGTTCCCGTCCAGTCCGTACATGGTCGGCTCCACGCCGCCGACGTCAAGCTCCTTCAGCTTCTCCATGTATTCGAGCATACGGGCCAGCTCGCCGCTCATCGTCTCGAGCTCCTGCCGGCTCAGTGCGAGCCTGCACAGCTTCGCCACGTGCTCCACGTCAGACCTGGATATGGCCATTCTACGTTCCCTTCAGCTGGACGTACCGCGCCACTATCTTCCTTACCACGTGTCCCGGAAACTGGACCGTCAGCTTTGCCTTCTGGCCGCTCCCCTCCTGCTCCACCACTCTGCCGTAACCGAATTCCTGATGCAACACCTCCCTGCCCACGAACCTGCCGCCGTCGCCCGCCTCCCACAGTTGTTTGGCCGACAGGAGCCCGCCCGGGATCTCCGCGACGAACCTGGACACCCCCGTTTCACCGAAGCTGTCGAACCTCCTGCGCCTGGCGGCCGCGGTCAGAACGACTCTCTTTCGAGCCCGCGTCAGGGCGACGTAGAACAGCCGTCTTTCTTCCTCGATCTCCTCCTCGCTGTCCATGGATGCGCAGTGCGGGAAAAGACCCTCTTCCAGACCCGTGATGAATACACAGTCGAATTCGAGTCCCTTCGCGTTGTGAGCCGTCATCAGAGTCACCCTGTCCTCGTCCGGGTGCCAGGCGTCAATCTGGGAGACCAGCGAGATGTCGCTCAGGAAAGTTGACAGAGGCGACGCGTCCGGCTCTTCCTCTCTGTCCGGCGCCGCCTCATCACGCATTCTGTCGGCCAGCTCCTCGTCGAACTGCCTGGCGGAGGCCACGAGCTCCGACACGTTCTCCAGCCTGTCCTCCAGGTTCATCGTCTCTTTTTCCAAGTACTCCCTGTACCCCACACCCTTGAGCACGGCCTCCACAAGCTGCTCGACCTTGCCACCCTTCACGGCGTTCAGCCTGTCAATCAGCGCGACGAAGTCCGCGATGAGGGCGCGCGTGCCAGCCGGCAAGCCCTGCGCTTCGCTGGAGTGCCTGAGTGCCTCGAACAGGGTCAGGCCCCGCTCGCGGGCCAACGTCTCCAGCCTCTCCAGAGCCGTCTGGCCGATCCTTCTCGGAGGGACGTTCAGCACCCGCCTCAGGCTGATTTCGTCGTTCGGGTTCACGCACAGGCGGAGGTAGGCCAGTATGTCTTTGATCTCTCTTCTCTCGTAGAACGAGATGGCGCCCACTATCTGGTAGTTTATGCCGGCGTGCCGCAGGGCGATTTCGAGAGACCTGGACTGGGCGTTGGTCCTGTACAGGACCGCCACCTGCGAAAGCGGCGTGCGCCTGTGCACCTGCTCGGCCGCGATCTCCTCCGCGACGCTCTCCGCCTCCTCTTCCTCGCCCGGGAGAAGGATGAGCGACAGCCTCTCCCCGTATTCGTTCTCGGTTCTCAGGGTTTTCCCCTTTCGACCCTTGTTGTGCTTGATGACGCTGTTTGCCGCCTCCAGTATAAGTCCCGTCGACCTGTAGTTCTGCTCCAGCCTGATGACCTTGGTTTCCGGGAAGCTGGATTCGAACTCCAGTATGTTTCTCAAGTCGGCGCCCCTCCAGCCGTATATCGACTGGTCGTCGTCTCCCACCACGCAGAGGTTTCTCCGGTCGCGGCACAGCTCCGCCAGGATTCTGTACTGAGTGTGGTTGGTGTCCTGGTACTCGTCCACCAGGACGTGCTTGAAGCGCTCGGAGTAGTGTCTCCGCGCGTCTTCGGAGCCGGACAGCAGGAGAACCGTGTTGACCAGGAGGTCGTCGAAGTCCATGGCGTTGTTCTTGAGCAGCGCCGCCTGGTAGGCCTCGTACACTCTGGCCACGTTCTTGTCGTAGTGAGTCATTGACAGCCGGTTCATCTCCTCCACGTCAACCAGCTCTGACTTCAGGCGGCTTATGCGCTCCAGCACGCGCGCGGGCGGGAACTCGCGGTCGGAGACCTCTAGTTCCCTCATCACTCGCTTCACCAGGCTTCTCTGGTCGTCCTCGTCGTAAATGACGAAGTCGCGGCCCCGGCCCTGCGGGTCGCCGCGCTGTCTCAGCATCCTGGCGCAGACGGAGTGGAACGTGCCGACCCACATGCCGGCCACGCCCGAGCCGACCAGCGACTCGATCCTGCGCCGCATCTCTCCGGCGGCCTTGCGCGTGAACGTGATGGCAAGTATCTGGTAGGGCGCCACGCCGCACTCGTGGACCAGGAAGGCTATGCGATGGGCTATGACCCGCGTCTTCCCGCTGCCTGCGCCCGCCAGCACCAGCAGCGGGCCCGAAACGTGCGAAACGGCCTCCTGCTGCTGCGGATTGAGCTCACCCTGCATCTATCAGAATTCTCCGCCGAAGGAGACGTGCGCGCGATACCCGGACACCTCCTGGAAGTCGGTCCGCCAGGCAAAGTCCAGCTTCACCAGTATGAAGTAGATGCCGGTCCTGATGCCCGTCCCGAACGAGGCGCCACCGTACTGCCTGTCGAGGTGGAGGCCGTCGACCCTGGACATGGGCCTGAACGTCTCGTCATCGCTCCACGCCGCCCCGACGTCCGCGAACAGCACGCCTCCCACGTTGCGTACCCCGATCGGGAGAGGCCACACCAGGCCCAGGCGGTCGATGAACGGGAACCTGAACTCGGAGTTCAGGAACACCACCCTGGTGCCGACGAACTCGAAGTCGTCGTATCCGCGCAGAGTGTAGGCGCCGCCCGCGAAGAAGTTCTGCGCGTCCCTGCCTTCGCTCGCCGCGCCCACCAGCCGGAAGGCAAACGAGTAGCCCGGCGCGACGCGGAAGTACTTCCTGAAGTCGCCCCAGACAGTCTGGAATCTCATGCTCTCTCTCGACGCCTTGAGGGCCGTCGAGTACGACAGCGCCCACCTCGAGCCCGAGACCGGGCCGAACATACCCCACTGCACCGTGTCGCCCACGAACGTGATGCCGGGCGAGAACATCCGCCTGGTCGTGGTCGAGGTCGACTCCAGCACGACGTAGCCCCCGGAGGTGGTGTCGTAGTCGAAGAACTCTCTGTCCACGGAAAGATGAGTCAGGTCGAAGTCGACCCTGTTGAACTTCCCGAACGGGTAGCTGGCCAGGAGCATGAAGCCGTAGTTTCTGTCCGAGAAGTACTTCTCCTCGGAAAACTCCTCGCCCAGCGTCGTGGTCCTGGAGTAATAGTAGCTCTTGTAGTGAAACGCGCCGACTCCGACGTCCAGCCGCCTCGGGAGATAGTAGTATATTCCGACGAAGTCCGTCTCCTCCAGCGAGGAGAAGAAGTCCGTCGCGACGTATATTCTGTGGTTGCCCAGGAAGTCACTCAGCGATAGCTGCGTGCTCCCGCCGAACCCGTACGCGGAGCTGTACTCGAAACCCCCGGTCACCCAGTCGGGAGAGAACTTGATCCTGTACTGCTTCGCGCTGGCCAGTGCCGACGCGCCGCTCCAGGGGACTCCCGGCGCCGTCGTGTCCGGCGCGGTCACGCTGTCCGTTCCCGGCGGCAGCAGGACCAGCCCCTCCGCCGGCAGGAACCCCAATCGGGCTGCCGAGCTGTCCCGGTCCGCGGCAGGGCTCGTCTCGGCCAGGCCCGGCTGTTCCAGGTCGGGGCCGCCGAACGTCTCCGCCACGCGCAGACTCTCCGGCTGTGGCACGTACGGTTTGACGCGTCCTTCCCGCTTCAGGTCGTCCATGACGGCCTTGAGCCCCAGCGGTTCCTTCGCCACGTAGACGTCGTATCCCGCCTCGGAGAACACGAAGAAGGCCAGCCTGTCCCCCGCGGACCAATGCGGGGAGAACACTCCTCCGAGCACGTCTGTCAGCTGCATCACAGTGGAATCGCCCAAGGCGAACACATACAGGTTGCTTGTGCGGTCCGGGCTGGACGAGAAGATGACGCTTTTGCCGTCCGGCGACCACGACGGGCTTCTGTCGCTTCCGCCCGTGTCGATGATCTTCCGGATTTCCCGGGTCGCCGGGTCGATCGTATGTATTGAGTAAAGGCCGACACCGGTCTGGGACCTGTCCACGCCCAGCGAGAAGGGCTCCCGCCTGTCGGAGGCGAATGCAATCAATCGCCCGTCCCTCGACCAGGAGGCCTCGACGTCGTCGAAGCGGTCGTTGGTCAGCCTTTCGAGCTGGCCGCTGTCCAGCTCAAGCACGTACAGGTCCGACATGCCGTCCTTGAGGCCCGTCAGTGCGATCCGCTTTCCGTCCGGGGACCAGCATGGAAATGACATCGAGTTGAGGTTAGGCCTGAACTTCTTGGTCACCCGACCTGAGCCGGCGTCGATCAGATAAAGCACGTCTCCCTTGCCGCTCTTGGCCACAAACGCGAGTCTCCGCTCGTCGGGCGACCAGGTCACCGACGACCTGAACAGCGGAATCACCTCGAACTGCATCGACTTCTCGCCCCTCACGAGCCGGCGAAGGATCTTTCCGTCGATGGCCGAGGCCAGAACCACGTCCATGTATCCGTACCTGTCCGAGAGGTACGCGACCTTGTCTCCCTTCGGCGACACGGCCGGACTGACGTTCATGAACGAGCGGTCCACCTCGTGGTCTGTGATGCGGCGGCCGAACTTCTCGGGCGCCTCCCGGACACCGACTTCAGGCCAGTATTCTTTCCGGACCGCCTCCATCCAGGCCTCGCTGAACTTCTCCATGTTCAGCCCGAGGGTCCTTTCGAAGGCGTGGTTGATGTTCTTGTTCACCCTCAGACTCTTGAGGATCTCCCTAAGCTTCTCGGGGCCGTGACGCTGGACGAGGAACCCGATGGCCGACTGTCCCATCTTGTACGTCAGGTAGCTTCCCCCCAGCCGCTCCAGGCTCACGGCGTAGCCGGACACCGCGGCGTCCCTCACGACCATCTCCACCGTCCTGTCCCACCCAAGCGACTCAAACTCGGCCAGCCCCTCCGTGAACCACAGCGGTATCTGGTACAGGTACTGCGCGCTCAGAATCGAGTCAAACACGCCGCCGTACATCATGTCGAACATGTAAGCGTGCACCAGCTCGTGCACCACGACGTGCCTCAGGTCCTCGTAAGATCCTGTGAACGGAATCACCACGCGGTTCTTGAACAGTTCGGTGAACCCGCCCACCCCTTCCTCGAGCAGCTCCGTGATTACGTTCGTCTGCTGGAAATCGTACTGAGAGCCGTACACGATTATGGGGATCTTCTTCTGGAGCCTGTGGCCGAGGTCGGCGGTCAGCTTGACGGCGGCCTCTTCCGCCAGCTCGAGCACCACCTCCGCAAGACTGTCCCCACCCGCATAGAAGTACACGTCGAAGTTCTGGGACGACGCCACTCGCCAGTTGAATTGCGTGTACTGGACCTTGTTCTTGCCAAACGTTTGCGCCTCGACCTGCCGGCCAGCGAAGAGACCCAGAACCAGCGCGGCCAGCAACAGCGCCAGGCCCACCCGATGTATTCTTCTGAACAAGTCGCTCCTCCTTAGGGCATTCGCGGTTCGGATAACGGACGCGTCGGGACAACGGCGCGAGTACGGACGCCGCGGCTAGTATTCGTACTTGAGCCGCAAGTCCAGCGTGTACTCGTCCCTGTCCTTCCCCGTCAGTCTGTCCTTGCTGATGACTCCACCCCTCAGAAACAACAGTTCACTCAGTCTGTATTCTATCGATACGTCCCTCTCGGAGGTCTTGACCAGCCCCTGGGAGTACCGCAGATAGATCCCCGGCGTCACGTATTTGCCCAGACCCCATCTCAGCTCATTGAGCGAACCTCCGCCTTCCAGACTACCACCAAGTTCAATCGAGTCAACCCACTTCAGCTCCCTGGCAAGCCGTCTCTCGATCTGCCGCAGGAAGTAGTTGCCGACCGAGCCCGTGACTCCTGGCACGAGGCCGGTTTCCGTCGTTTGGCCCGACGCCTCCACGTACTTGCCCAGGGTGAGCAGACGAAGCACCTCGGCCTGCGTGAGGTTCTCGTCCTCACACGTAAACTTGATGTTCGGCTCACTCAGCTTCCCGGTCAGCGAAAGCAGTATCTCGCGTCCCGACGCGCTGGTCCGGGCCTCGATGCTGAGCTCGGGGTCTATCCGGCCGACGTCCTTGAACTCGAGACTGCCCGACACAATTCTGAACTCGTTGTCGAACACGTAGTACTTGCCCCTCAGAATCCTCAGAGTTCCCAGCAGGATCATCCCGCCGGTGTCCTTCCTGGCGGTCAGCGAACCGGCCAGCTCGATCTCCGCGTCTATGTTCTTCAGCCAGAGGTTGTTTGGCACCTCCAGCTCGACGTCGCACAGCCACCTCGACTCTCCGCCGGCGCTCACGCCGCTCGTGAACTCGCGGGCAATGATGCCCTGCCTCACATCGATTCTACCCGTAATTATGGGTAACGTTCCGCCGTCGGCGGCTTCTACCGAAGAAATCACCAGGTCACAGTCGAATTTCATGGCCATGTCTTCGGGGTCGCCGAAAGTGATCTTCTTCCCCCTGACCACAAAGCTGTACTCTCCCCTCCGGGGCTGCCCGATGTGTATGCGCCCGCTCCCGTCCAGGCGCCCTTCCTCGCCCTGAGTCGCGGAGAACCTGACCAGCTCCACTGCCTTCTCGTCCAGCCTGACTTCGGCGTCCAAGTGTTCGAAGACTTCCTCCCGGCCTGCCAGTCTGAGAGTGGCGTTCGTTATCCGGAAGGCCCCGTCCATGATGGGATCCTTGACGGTCCCGGCCATTTTGACCGAGCCCTGTATCAGCCCCGACGAAGACGCGATCTGCTTTATGAAAAGAGACGCAACCGCGAAATCGCTCTCGGAAAGCCGCACGTCGAGGTCCAGAGCACCGTCGGGCATGCTCACCCTTCCCCTGCAAAGGTCGACATGAAGAGGGAACGAACCCTGCACGCTTCCCTTGGCGTTTCTCTCCGCCAGCTCCAGCCGCGAGACAGTGCAGACGCCGCCGGCCAGTGAAGCCTCGGCCTCGATTCCGGAGACTTCGTACTCCTTTATCCTAACGTCCGTCCCGGCCGCGACCACGCTGATTCGCGGCTCCTCCAGCGCGCCTTCCACGCGGACCGAGCCGTTGAACTTGCCCCCGAGTGAATCCAGGGAGGGATGCCAATCGGCCAACTCGCCCAACTCAAGGTCCTCTATGCCGAGCTCGAGGGCGGCCGAAGTCCCGGCCGGCAGCGAGTGTCTTGCGGACAGCGTGTCCGCCAAACCCGCCAGCCCCGACGGCAGCACGAACTTGCCCGAGACGTCCACCTTTCCCTCACCCTTCGTGAGCTTCAGGGCCTTTATGTAGACCTCTTTATCATCTGCAACGGCAGAAAGCGAAATACTGTCGAATTTTCTGCCGGACAACGACGCATCCTTCCAGTCGAGCTCCGCCGCAAGGCGCGTCGAGCCCGCCTCCCGTTCCGCCTCCAGGCGCCCCACCAGTTTTCCCCTCACCGGCGCGAACCTGCCGGTCACCGTGGACACTTCGGCAAGGTCGGCCTCCAGCCTTCCAGCCGCCTTTCTCGCTCCGGGCTCGAGCGAGCCTTCGAACGAAAGAGAGCCTTGCTCCGACGCCAGTCTCAGGCCGGACACGCGCAGCCTGCCCTGTTCCCAGTCCAGCCGGAAGGGCCCCGGGCTTGTCCAGCGCGTGCCGCCGGCCGAGACCGCTAGCTCAGTCACGTCCGCCTGAGTCGCACCCTCACTCACGCGCAGCGACGCTTCCGCCGCCAGAGAAGTATCCCCTCTCAGCGCATGGATGTTGGCCATGATAAGCATGTCGTCCGGCCTGCCGGCCTGCGCGTTGAGCGCCTCCAGGCCGGGCAGCTGCGGCCCGCCCGCCTTCCCTCCTCCCTGCAGCAGCACGGCTCTGGCTTCCAGCGAGTCGACTGAGAAACCGAACAGGGATCCCGGAGTGAATGTGGCGCTCGTGCCCAGGACAAGCACAGGCCAAAGCTGGCCCTTGACCGCGCCGGCCGTCATCAGTCCGTTCACTATCCCGGGTGTTGTGCCAACCAGCGGTCCGTACAGCGCGGCGTCCAGCAGGAGCTTCTCCCGGTCGCCCTCGAGCCGCCCGTTCACTCTCAGGTTCCCGGAGAGGTCGAACCGGTTCCTGACCCACGAGAACTCCGCAAGGTTCTTCACCAGGCCGTCGAAATCGAACTCCATCGCGCCGCTCGCGGCCACCGAGCCCGTCACCGTGGCGCTGTAGCCGGCGCCCTGGAACTCCATGCCTGGGAACGCGAGTCCGCCCTGGCCGTCAAACTCACCAGTCACGCCGGCGTGCAAGAAGGAAAAACCGGCGTAGTTGCCGCCGTCCAGAATGACATCGAACTCTCCCCGTCGCCGCGGCGAGGTGAGAGACTTTCCGGCAAACCTGAAAGCCCCGTCCAGCGAACCGTGCGGAATCTTCTCCTGGCCGAACAGTTCCGGCCAGTCGCCCGGGTCGAACCCCTTGAAATCCACGGCGCACTCCTGCAGCGATTCCGGCTCTGCCTTGAACGAGCCCTCGAGCACGGCGCCGCCCGACAGGAGCCTGAACCCGCTGTGCCACCTGTTGTGACCCAGTTCGGCGGACACCTCCAGGGACTCCATCGGATGCTTGCCGTACGCGCCGGAGAGACCGCAGTCAACAGTCGTCGGCCCCTTGCCCGTGCGCGCGACGCTCACCCTGCCCGCCAGCTCCCCTTCATCGGGGAGGAAGGACAGCGTTTCGAATCGCCTCATCTCTTCGAGCGACAGCCTGTCTACGAAGACCTCCAGGTCTATCTTCTTTTCTTTGCCGAACGCGTACCGGCCGCGCACGGAATAGGACGAAGATGGAGTGCCCACCCACAGACTGTCAGACCCCACGCTGCTGCCCCTGAAAGACAGGCCCCCCTGCATCTTCTCGACTGTGTACTCCCACGGCAGGGTGCCGAAGCTCGCTGTCATGCCGTTCAGCGCGATGACTCCGCTCGTGTCCCGCTTCAGGGAAGTCACCAGGTCGATGTCCGAGAACAGGAGGTCGTCCTTGCGCCTGTCGACCTTGAAGAGTCCCTTCCTCAGGCTCAAGTGCTTTATGGCGACCGTGAAACCGGGCCCGCCGCGGGCGCCCTTCTTCTTGAAGTGCGGCCACAGGTGCCTGCCCGACTGCCCTCGTTCCAGAGACAGCACCGGACGCTCCACGTCCACCGCGTCCAGCTCCACCCCGCGTCTTGACACCTTGGACACGCTGAAGTCCACCTTCACTGACCGGGCGGTCATGAAAGTCCTCCACACCTGTCCGTCCCTGACGAGGATGCTCACGTCGTGCAGCTTGAGAGACCCCAGCGGGTTTCCCGATACGTTTCCTATGTCTATCCTGGTGGAGTCGTTGTCTATGATAGCGTTCTGGGCAAGCTCCTCGAGCCTCGCCGCCAGCGCAGGCCTTCGCGTCTGCCAGACGACCACGGCGGCCGCCAGCGCCAGCACCACCAGAAGCGCGAGAGCGATGACCGCTATCCTGATACCTCTGCGAATCATGTCTTCTGCGAGACCTCAGAAAGCCTGACCAAGGCTGAAATGGAACTGTCCCCTGTCGCCCTCGTCGTACCCGGAGAGTCTCAGCTTCCGGCCGTAGTCCACCCTGATGGGCCCGACGGGAGTCCTCAGTCTCAAGCCCCCTCCGTAGGAGTACCTGTAGTCCGCGTCTCCCACAATGCCGCCCCGCAGGGAGAACTGACTGGTCTTTATGTCCGAAGGGTTCGTCCACACGTTGCCTCCGTCAAGGAACACCGCGCCGGAAAGTCGCCAGACGATCGGGAACCTCACCTCCACGTTGCTCAGGAGAAGAAACCTCCCTCCCGTGACGTTCCCGGAGACGTCTCTCGGGCCTATTTCCTCGTCCTCCAGGTACCCGCGCACGCTCATAGCGCCCCCCGTGCGGAACCGCTCTTCAAACGGGATCCTATCGAGAGGGCTCACGCCGTACGTCTCACCGAACGGCTCCTCAAATCCGACCTTGAACCGGGTGGCGATGATGGTCGTTCCCACCGGAGTGTACCAGCTGGACGAGAAGGACAGTTTCTGGAAACTGTAGTTCCCTCCCAGCGCCCCGCCAGCCACCTTCCACGAAGACTCCTGGTACGAGCCCCTGGCCGGGTCGAAGATGTCGTCCCTGAGGTCGCGCGTTCCCGAGAGGTACAGACTTCTCGTGACGTACTTGTCCCTTATCGCCGTCGGGTCCGTGGTGTTCACCCACCTGTTGTCGTAGCTCAGGTAGACTTTCGAGAAGGTCGAAAGGTCTCTCCTGGCCGTGAAGGTGACTCCGTTGAAATCCTGAGTGAACGCGGCCTCTTTCTTGTACTCGTGGTAGGCCACCAGCTGCCCGGCAGTACGGGTGCTGAAAAGCCAGGGTTCCACGAACCCCACGTCCAACCGGGACTGGTCGAGCACCGCCTTGCCCTCGGCCAACCACCGCCTGCCGAACGCGACGCTGGCGGAACTGACAAGCCGCCTGCCCATGCCTCCCACGTTCCTGTGGCCCCACTCGCCGAACACCTTGAGCTGGTCGCTCGAGCCGTAACCGATGCCCGTGCCCACCCACGCCATCTTCCGCTCCTTCACGCGCACGACCAGGTCCACGACAGACACGACGCTGTCCGCTCCCGCGGGCGAGAGCTCCACGTCCGAGAAGAGCCCGCTGTCGAAAATGCGCTGCTGCGTCTTCACGAGCTGGGAACGTCTCAGGATGTCGCCCTGCTTGACAGTGACCTCCCTCCTGACGAGGCGCCGCGCCACGGTCTTGTTGCCCTCGATCGAGATCGTTCCCGCCCTGGCCTGTATTCCCTCGCGCACCACGTAGTGCGCGTCCGCAAGGTCGCCGTCGAACACTGCGTTGTCGGCCACGGTTGCGTAGAAGTACCCCTCCTCGGCGTACTTCTCCAAGATTGACTGCCTGTCCTCCTCAACCGCGCCGGGGCTGAACGGACCGCCGGGTTTGAGCTTAAGGCCCTTGGCCAGCCGCGCTTCGTCCATGGCCGCCTCTCCGTCTATACTGACGGACCTGACCATCGCCATCGGACCCTCTGAGAACTCCAGATGGATGCTGACCGAGTTGCCCTTTGCCGACTTCTCGACCTGTTCGGACACTAGCTTCGCCTTGAGGTAGCCGTGACGCCTGTAAAGACCAAGGATGGATTCGATGTCCGCGCTGAGGAAGTCCTTTCGATAGACGCTCTTTCTGAACGGTCGAAGATACGAGCGCTCCTTCGTTTTCATCGCTTTCTTGAGCGTTCCGTCAGAGAAGACCCGGTTCCCGTCTATCTTGATGGAGGAGACGGACGGAGGCTTGAAGGCGTCCTGGCAGAGCGACGACGCCGGTAGCGCCAGGACAACACAGAAGAGTATGAACGCGGCAAGTCTACTACTCAGTTTTGACCGTCCCTGCTGTGTCGGGTTCACCAGGGCTTCCACCTTTCACTTCGACCGATTTGCCCAGTGTCGCCCTTCCTCTCTGGACGATTCTGGCGAAGTCGACCCAGAAGGAAAACAGAATCAGAGTGCCCACGATCGCGAGGCCGATTCGTTGGAGCACGATCTGCTTTGACATGCTCAGGGCCTTTCCCCTCAACCCCTCTACCAGACAAAACATCACGTGCCCGCCGTCCATGATCGGTATGGGCAGCAGGTTCACGACGAGGAGCGCGACGCTAACGAACGCTATGAAATAGAGGAGATTCCCCAGCCCTCTCCGCGCCTGGTCGCCCGACATCTGCACTATGGTCACAGGCCCGGCTATGCTGCGCCTTATCTGGCTTGGCCTCAGCACCAGCTTGAAGAGGCCCGCGTACGCCTGCCCCACCATCTCCACCGTGCTCGCCGCGCCCAGCGACACTATCCTGGCTCCGCTCGCCCTCACGGTGCCGTATGCGCTCGCCTTGGGGGATATTCCGATGAAGCCGGTCTCGCCCAGCCCCTCTATTTCCTGCTTCACCGGTGTGATTGTCTGCTCGAACCGGGCGTCTGCTCGCTGAATGACCAGCACGACCTCTTTTTCCGGACGCTTGTGTATCATCTCGGCCAGCTGCTCCCACGTCTTCACTTCCACTCCGTCCACCGAGATTATGCGGTCCCCGGGCTTGAGACCCCTCTCGTAGCCCGGCAGGCCCACGGTCACGGACCCTATCACCGGAGGGCTCGACACCGGAGTGAGACTCTTCAGTACGGAGTCCCTGTCCGCCAGCTTCACTGGTATGCCCACCCGACCGGCGGCCCTCTCCACCAGCACGCTCGCAGCAGAATCGGCCTTGCTGGCCATCAGCTTGTCCATGAAGCCGGTCCAGCTCTTGACCTTCGACCCGTCCACCTCCACCACCCTGTCCCCATCCGAGAACCCGTACTGTGCGGCCAGCGACGAGGGCTGGACCCTGCCCACGACGCTCTCGAAATCAACGTATCTTAGGCCCACCACGTACATCATGGAGCAGGCCACGAACGCGAAGATGAGGTTCATGGTCGGCCCCGCGGCCGCTATTATCATCCTGGCCCACCAGGGCTTGGAAAGGAACTCGTCTGGCGCACCTGTGCTTTCCCCCGACTCTGGGCTCTCGCCCGCCATCTTCACGAAGCCGCCCATCGGAAAAGCGGAAATGACGTAGTCCGTTTCCCTGCGCTTGAACCCGACCAGCCGCGGCCCGAACCCCAGGGAAAACTTGAGCACCCTCACGCCCAGGGCCTTCGCGCCGACGAAGTGCCCCAACTCGTGAACGAATACCAGAACCCCCAGAACGATGATGCCCATGAGGAGTGTGTGCATTCATTACCCCTTGTTGTCTAACGCAAAAAGCCGTCTGCCTTACGTCTCACTTTAACCCCCGGCCGCGCCCCAGTCAAGGGCGGAGGGAGGGGGTGTGGGGGCTCCGGGGATTTGCCCGAGCGTGGGCTCAGACTGCGGGTGAAGGGCTCTGGTGCGCGGCGCGTGTTGTTCAGCGCAGCAGGGGCATTGCCAAGCGGCGGGCACGAGTTCGAGTCCTACTTGGGCAGCCACACTTGGTTGTGGGGTTGATACTCCGAATTTGTGCTCATTCGTACTATGGTGCGTGCTTCTATAAGCAAGGCAAGGGGGGCTGGCCAAAGGCCAGCCCCCCTGTCATTCAGTTTCCTTACTACATGGGGTGGGCGGTGCCCTCACCCCGTTGTCAGAGAATCAAGGCACTGACGACATCGTTAACGATAAAGCGTCTTGATCTTTCCCCAAGTACTGTCATCAACGGGCACGGCACCTGGAATCTCCACAGATATCTCAAAATCCAAATAGTGCATCCAACCCGCGGCATTTGCCGTTCCCACGAAAGTAGCCACATTGTTGGGACCGGCCGCGAAATACTTGCTCCAAACAGGAGGATCACCATCCTCGGCGGGCTGACACCCGGCCCAATACCCGTGCTGATATGTAGCCTGACCCTCGCCATTGATAAACAGAGCGCCCGCCCAGGCAAAACGTGTGTCAATGGTCGCATAGGTATACTCCGGCGGTGCATTCACATGAACGCGGGCGATCATAGTCAAGTAGGGATCTCCCCAATTCGTTGAGGCATCCACCGGGCAGTAAGGACAGCAATCGTACGACCAAGTCATACCGCCCGCACCAAATGGCGCTGTACCCAAGGCCCAGCCAGAATCGTCATAGTCAAGCGAAACAAACTCGGGATGATCAGCCAGCACCGACTCACTCGTGCCTTCAAACATGGCGTAGCGAATGTTGGGGGAACCGAACGGAACCAGCACCACGACCTCCGCTAGCAGATAGCCCGCCGGCAAGCAAATCAAGAGAAGTCCAGCCAGGATCGAGAAGAGAAATCTCATGATGCATTCTCCTTTGTGCGTAGACCGACCCTTGGTGCCGTGATAGTCAAGAAAGGCTCAGCCGCCAAAGCGATGAGGCCTGGCAATGCCGGTCAATCAAACCCGCTCATCTAACCAGAAACCGACAGACACCATCTGCTCCCTGGCAAGATGCCAAAGACCTGACAAGTAGCGCGCTGCTCAGAGGCATCGCAACTATATATAATATCAACTAATTAGGCCGATGTCAAGGCGCAAGTCTTGCGCGAACTGCACGTAATGGCGTCCGCCAATAGCTCCAGCTTGCTCCCACGCAAAAAGCTCGAACATCGTCCAGCGAGGGCAGCTTCTTTTTCGGCGCTCCGCTCAGGGAGTTGCCCCATCAATCTCGCCTCGTGCCTGTAACGCAAGAGGGGCTAGCGCTCGGCCCCCCCCCGTTATATCCCTTATCTCAGACAAGCACTTATCTGAACATGCTCTTCACCCTGCCCCAGGTAGTGCTCTGAACAGCTGTTGGCCCGTAGCAGAACTTCTGGATGCGATGATTGAACTGGTCCGAGGCGTAGACGTTGCCACTGGCATCGACCGCGACACCCAAAGGATTCTTGAACTGTCCGGGCTCGCTGCCCTCGCCACCCCACTGGGTAATGTACTCTCCGTTGCTCGTGAACTTCTGGATGCGACTGTTCCAGCTGTCCGCGACGTAGATGTTGCCACTGGCATCAACCGCGACGCCGCAGGGCATGTCCAGCTGCCCCGGCCCCGAACCAAAGCTGCCCCACTGGGTGATGTACGCGCCGTTGCTTGTGAACTTCTGGATACGCCAGGTGCAGGTTTCCGCGACGTAGACATTGCCGCTGGCATCAACCGCGACACCCTCGGGACAGTTAAACTGCTCCGGTTCCATGCCATAGCTGCCCCACTGGGTGATGCATACGCCTCCGCTCGTGAACTTCTGGATGCGATGGTTTCCGCTGTCCGCGACGTAGACGTTGCCACTGGCATCAACCGCGACACCGCAGGGGTAGTCAAACTGCCCTGGCTCCGAGCCCAAGCTGCCCCACTGGGTGATGTATGCGCCTCCGCTCGTGAACTTCTGGATGCGATGGTTCTGGGTGTCCGCGACGTAGACATTGCCGCTGGCATCAACCGCGACACCGAAAGGGTACTCGAACTGCCCCGGCCCCGTGCCATAGCTGCCCCACTGGGTGATGTACCCGCCGCTACCTGTGAATTTCTGGATGCGATTGTTTTCGTTGTCAGCGACGTAGACGTTACCGCTGGCATCCGCCGCGACACCGCAGGGAAATTGGAACTGCCCCTGCCCCGTGCCACCGCTGCCCCACTGGGTGCAAAAGGCAGGCGGCAACTGGCCCCATGCTGCGGCAGGGAGCAGAGCGAAGAGGACGACGAGTGCAATCATGACGCAATTCTTCATGGAGACCTCCTCGAACCGCTGAAGGAAACGTGTCCTATAAACTACAAAAGAACCTCATCACGAACCGATGAGGCTCAGGGTTTTCTATGAGGACACACTAAGCGTCCAGAGCCTAGGTTGCATCCGCGTCTCTTACGTTGTCTGGGCCAAAGAGCAAGCTCATCCAGCTACTGGAATTGATGCAAAAGAACATCATATCACGAATTTATAGCAAGAGCAAGCGGGAACAACGTCACACATTGCCGCCTCCTGCTCTGTCTCAGCTGGAGACGCCCGGGCTTGCCGCCACGCACGCAGTTCTAACGTCGTCCAGGATGGGCAGCTCTTCTTTACTAGCCCGGGGCCTCCCTGCGGGGCCACGACTGCGGCTCAGTGCGGCGATGACCGATGCTCTTCCCCCTTCTGCGGCCGGCACACGCTCACGCAAGGCAAGAGGGGCCGGCGCTTGGCCAGCCCCTCAACTGTGCTTAGCCTCTCACTCAGCCAAGAAGAGTCTCTATCCTCTTCACTCAAAGATACGTTTGGCCCCAGTATTATGTCTATCAGTGCGTCAACACAATCTTCCGCGCTTCCCTATGACCCCCGAAGTTGAGCTGAACAAAATACACTCCCGCAGGAAGCTGGGTCCCGCGCGCACTCTTTCCTTCCCAGTTCACCACGTGCTGGCCAGCATCCTCCTCGCCATCCCTGAGAACCGCCACCTGCCTACCCGCTACATCGTAAACAACTAACCGCACATGCCCACGCTCTGGCAGCGTGTACCTCAGATGCGTCAGTGCCTCAAACGGGTTGGGTGCGCCACTACCGAGCAGTAGGGCCCCAGGAACGCGCTGCTCGCTCTCAACACCAACCACATTACTCGTCCGCACGTCTGCCTCAGTCACACAGTTGTACGGCAGCGAAAACCACGGCGAACGCGGGAAAAACGGCGAATCCGTCAACGTGCGAACCCTCCAGTGATAAAGCGTGTTTGACGTAAGGCCAGTCACCACTTGGGAGAGACCCACCACGCTCCCGTCACCCCCAGGAACTGCAGTGTTGTACGCCGACCCCGTCACGAGCCCGCTACCATCAAACGCAGTCCCGAGCGGCTTCACCTCGTACTGAAGCCGCACATTCCCTCGGCCTAATGGAGTGCGACCCACGACTCCCAAAAGGAAACGGTCACTTAGGGCCGACACACCTAGAATCCCTATTGGTGCTGAGTCGTCGTACTGCGCCTGCCGGGCGATGCGATGTAGTCCATCTCCTTCGTTCCCATGATACACATAGGCTCGTCCCTCGTTGATATAGCCGTTGTCATAGTAGTAGGCGCCCACAATCACGTCTGAATAACCATCCCCGTTCACATCCCCTGCTGTCCCCACGGAACAACCGAAACGGGCGTCCGCCTGGTCGCTCTCCGCTGTCCAGGCAGGGGTCAGAGAAAGCCCACTAGCTGAACCATGGTACACGTACGCACGACCCTCGTCGGTCTGGCCGTTGTCATAAGCGTCTGCGCCCACAATCACATCACTATAACCATCACCGTTAACATCCCCAGCTGTCCCCACGGAATAACCGAAATCGGCCTCCGCCTGGTTACTCTCAGCTGTCCAGGCAGCGGTCAGAGAAAGCCCACTAGCTGAACCCTGGTACACGTACGCACGCCCCTCGTCGGTCTGGCCGTTGTCGTAGTAAGGGGCACCCACAATCACGTCTGAATAACCATCCCCGTTCACATCCCCTGCTGTCCCCACGGAATAACCGAAATCGGCCTCCGCCTGGTTACTCTCAGCTGTCCAGGCAGGGGTCAGAGAAAGCC
>CAZMZP010000103.1:0-44943 GCA_964570935.1 uncultured bacterium | reverse complement strand
AGGCAGATTCCGAAGAACGGCATCTTCATGGTCCGCGCGTGCGAGATGGCATTCACCATCCCCTCTATCCCCCGCTGGCCGAACCCGCCTGGCACCAGAAGTCCGGAGACCCCCTCGAGCAGCTTCTCCGGTCCCTCTTTTTCCACTTGTTCCGAGTCCACCCACTCGATGCGCACTCTGGCGTTGTTCGCGACGCCGGCGTGCACCATCGCCTCGGAGATGCTCTTGTAGGCGTCCCTCAGATGAACGTATTTCCCGCAGACCGCAATTTTGACCTCGCGTGACGCGTGCTTTATGACGTCCACCATCTCGCGCCACGGCCGCATGTCAGGCTGCCCGCACTGCAGCGACAGGAGCTCCACTACCAGCCGGTCGAGGCCTCCGTCGTGGAACATCAGGGGCACCTCGTACACCGAGTCGACGTCTAGGCCCTCGATGACCGAGTCCTCGGACACGTTGCAGAAGAGGGCGATCTTCCTTCTGGAATCCGCGGACAACCCCACCTGGCTTCTGCAGATAAGGATGTCGGGCTGGATGCCGATCTCCCTGAGCTCCTTCACGCTGTGCTGCGTGGGCTTCGTCTTGGTCTCCCTGACCGCCTTGATGAACGGGACGAGCGTCACGTGTATGAACACCGTGTTCTGACGCTTGAGGTCCAGTCTCATCTGCCTAATGGCCTCGAGGAACGGCAGACTTTCGATGTCGCCGACGGTACCGCCGATCTCGACTATGGCCACGTCCACACCGTCCTCGGAACCCACCCGGAGGAGGCGGCCCTTTATCTCGTCCGTGACGTGAGGGATGACCTGCACGGTGCCGCCGAGGTAGTCACCCCTGCGTTCTTTCGTTATGACCGCGTCGTACACCTGGCCGGCAGTGAGGTTGTTCCGCTTCCCCATGTCTATGCCGGTGAACCTCTCGTAGTGCCCGAGGTCGAGGTCCGTCTCGGCTCCGTCCTCCGTCACGTACACCTCGCCGTGCTGGAACGGACTCATTGTGCCGGGGTCCACGTTCAGGTACGGGTCACATTTCTGGAGCGTGACCTTGAGGCCCCTGCTCTTGAGGAGGAGGCCCAGGGACGAGGCCGCGATTCCCTTTCCCAAAGACGAAATCACGCCGCCGGTCACGAACACATACTTGGCCATGAGGCTACTCCACCGCCGGGGCGCCGCCGGGACCGCCGGCCCGGACGGGCGCATCCAGTGACGCAAGAAATCTCTCCGCCCTCTCCACGTCCGAGGGCGCGTCCACTCCGATTGACCTGTGACTCGTCACTACGACGCTCATCCTCCTGCCGTGCTCCAGGACTCTGAGCTGCTCCAACGACTCGGCCAGCTCCAGAGGCGTCTGCGGAAGCCCGACGAACTCGAGCAGGAACCGGCGGCCGTAGGCGTAGATGCCCACGTGCCTGAGGAAGCTGAACGTCCGTCCGGCACGGGGACCGTCCGCGCGGCTGGGAGAGGAGCACGCAGTGCTGGGAATCGGGGACCGTGAGAACAGAAGGGCGTTGCCGTGGAGGTCCGTGACTACCTTCACAACGTTGGGATCGGCCACGTCCGCCTCGTCCGAGATCTCGGAGGCCAGAGTGGAGACCTCCGCCGGGTCCGCACGCAGGAGGGGCTCTACGCATTCGTCGAGCATGCGGCCGTCCGAGACAATCTCGTCACCCTGGACGTTGACTATTATGTCCGCTTCGAGGCCGGAGGCGGCCTCCGCGACGCGCTCGGTCCCGCACTTGTGCTCCGGTGAGGTCATGATCACCCGGGCGCCGAACCCGCCCGCCTCATCGGCTATGCGCGAATCGTCGGTCGCGACCACGAGCTCTCCGACTGAGCGCGACGTCAGCGCCCTTTCGTACACGTGCCGTATCAGAGACTTTCCCGATATCCTGGCGAGAGCCTTGCCGGCGAACCGGGTGGAACCGTACCTCACCGGTATCACGCCGACGATTCTGGGCCGACTGAGTCTCTTCACCGGACGCTCCGGGTTCAAAGCGCTGTCACGCGGAAGCCGTTCCGCGGCGGCCTGACGCCCGCGGTCGCGGGTCGGCCTGAAACAGGAAACAGCTTCTCCCCCTCAGAACACGCGAAGGTTCAAGGAGAAATAAAAATGATGAAACGGTGAGCCCGGCCTAGAGCGCGCTACGGCTGAACTTCTTTATTCCGTCGACGTAGAGGTCTCCGCCGTAACAGTCCTGGGCCACGATTACCGGAAAATCCACGACCTCGAGCACTCGCACTGCCTCGGGGCCCAGTTCCTCGTACGCCACGATCTTGTTCGACTTCACCGACCGCGCGATGAGCGCGCCGGCGCCGCCGACCGCGGCGAAGTAGACGGCCTTGTGTTTCTTCATGGCGTCCACCACCGGCTGCGTGCGCTGACCCTTGCCGATCATGCCCTTCAGCCCGTGCTGTATGAGAATGGGGGCGTACGGGTCCATCCTGACGCTGGTCGTTGGGCCCACCGAGCCCACGACCTCTCCGGGCCGCGTGGGTGTGGGGCCGGCGTAGTAGATGATCTGTCCTTTCAGGTCAACAGGGAGCTGCTCTCCCTTGGACAGCAGCTCGACCATTCTCTTGTGAGCGGCGTCTCTGCCGGTGTATATGGTGCCGGTTATCAGAACTTCGTCACCTGCCCTCAAGTCTTCAACTACACTATCGGTGAGCGGGGCCGAGATCTTTTTCACAGCGTTACCCTCTCGCGGCCGGCCTGGCGCCGGGTCAGATTATGGCTTCCTTGTGACGACTGGCGTGGCAGTTTATGTTGACCGCCGCCGGCATGCTGGCAATGTGGCAGGGGAACGTCTCCACCATCACGCCCAGCGCCGTCACGCTTCCCCCCAGGCCCTGGGGACCGATGCCCGTCGCGTTTATGTCGGCCAGCAGTTCGTTTTCTAGGTCAGCGTATCTTTCGTCCGGATGGTGCGAGCCCAGCGGTCTGAGCAGAGCCTTCTTGGCCAGCAGGGCGCACTTCTCGAACGTCCCGCCTATCCCCACGCCCACTATTATCGGAGGGCACGGGTTGCCGCCGGCCTTCTTCACCGTATCCACGACGAACTTCCGCACGCCCTGTATTCCGTCGGCGGGCTTCAGCATTGCCACGGCGCTCATGTTCTCGCTGCCGCCGCCCTTGGCCGCCAGGACTATTTTCACTCGGTCGCCGGGGACTATGTCTGTGTGGATTATGGAAGGGGTGTTGTCGCGGGTGTTTTTCCTGGTGATTGCCGGGTCGTCCACGATGGACTTCCTGAGGTAGTTCTTCTCGTACCCCCGGCGCACGCCTTCGTTCACCGCGTCCGAGAGGACTGGGCCCTCCAGGCAAACGTCCTGCCCTATCTCCAGGAAAACGACGGCGAAGCCCGTGTCCTGGCAGCTCGGCAGCCTGGTCTCGCGTGAGATCCTGGCGTTTTCGAGTATTTGCTCCAGAATCTGCTTGCCGACGGGCGAAACTTCGACGCGGAGTCCCTCTTTGAGCGCGCCTATCAGGTCGTCGTCCAGCTCGCAGCTCGCGGCGCCGCTCAGCTCAGCGAGCTTCTCGGTGATCAGGTTCGTGTTTACTGTTCTCTTGGCCATGTCTGTTCTCGCACTGGTTAGGGGTGGACTGTCAGCGCAAGCCGAAGATGGTGGCTGAGACACCTGGACTGCGACGGCCTAGACCGCGAGCACGCTCACTTTCTTCCTGTCTCGTCCCAGCCTCGTGAACACCACCTTGCCGCTGACGAGCGCGAACAGAGTGTCGTCCCTGCCGAGGCCGACGTTGGTGCCCGGATGTATCTTGGTTCCCCTCTGCCTCACTATGATGGAACCGGCGTTCACCAACTGGCCGCCGTAGAGCTTAACGCCCAGCCTCTGGCCGTGGCTGTCTCTTCCGTTCCTGGAACTCCCAACACCTTTCTTGTGTGCCACTTCGTTTCACCTCTCTGATGTCGGCGTCAACCCGGATGGCGCCGTTGCTCAACCGTTTATCGCCGAAACCTTGACCTCTGTGTAGTCCTGCCTGTGACCCGTCTTCTTGCTGTATCCCTTCTTCCTCTTGTGCCTGAACACGACCACTTTGTCGGCTCGGCCGTGCGACAGGACCACTGCGGACACTCGGGCGCCCTCAACAAGGGGCTTGCCCACCTTGACGTCCTTTCCGTCCGAAAGAAGCATGACGTTGGAAAGAAGGACTTCCTCCCCAACCTTGGTCTCGAGCTTGGGCACCCTGATAACGCTTTCAGGCTCAACCCGATACTGGAATCCACCTACCTCGACTATCGCGTACATACGACCTCACTGTTGATTTCTGTTAGGGGTCAAAATACAACCTACAAAAACTACCATCCGGCCGGCCGCTTGTCAAGCTGATAAGGTCCCTGGGGGCAGGGCCCGGCGCGCACCGGGGGCTTGACTGTCCCGGGAGGTCGAGACTAGACTGTAAGACTTGCGGCGCGGTTCAAGTGCCGGGCGGGCAGCGCGCGTGGAGCCCGGCCGGAGCCGCGCGAGGAATCCCGGAGAGACCCATGGCGAAGAAGGCTGACAGAACAGACCCAGGCGTCCAGAAACCCCGGCAGAGGGGTCCGAAGGCCTTCACCGCGCTTTCCCAGCAGATTCTCCTCCAGGCGGGCACGGGGGCCACGCGCCTCGAGTTTCTGCATGAAGTCGCGCGGCTGATACTTGAGTTCTCGAGTTGTGATTGCATAGAGCTCTGGCTCAGGGAGAACGACGGATGCTTCCGGTGCGCCGGCTCGCTCGGCCCGGCATCCGGGCCCACGCCTCCACTTTTCAAGTTCGAGACACTCCCCCACCTCGAGGCGGACGCGGACGGTGTTGTGGCGCTCCCCCGGTCCGCCACCCCCACGGAGAGGCTGTGCGCGGCAATCCTCAAGGGGGAGCTCGTGCCGGCGTCGGTTCCGACGGCTGCCCGGGGGACTTTCTGGATCCCCGACACCGCCCGGGCCGTCTCGTTCTGGCGTAAGGACGGACAGACGACTGGCCTCCAGAACGTGTTGATCGGGGGCGATTATCGCTCCCTCGCCATAATCCCGCTCGAGCGCGCGGAGGGCACAGAGGGACTCATGCAGCTCAAGAGCAGGAGCGTGGATTTCTTCAACGAGTCGGCAATACACACTCACGAACAGATGGCAATGAACCTCACGCTGGCGCTGGTGCATCAGAAGACTCAAGCGGCCCTGGCCGAGAGGATAAAGGAGCTTACGTGTCTCTACGGCATAACGCAGGTGTCCGACGACCCGGAGCTCCAACTGGACGAGATTCTGTCGAGAATAGTCGAGCTGCTGCCGCCGTCCTGGCAGTATCCGGACGCGGCCTCGGCCAGGATCACTCTCGACGGCAAGACGTACCAGGCTCCGCGCTACGGCGCAGCCAAGCACAGCCAGTCTGCGGATATCGTGGTGCGCGGCGAGGCGAGGGGCGTGGTGGAGGTAATCTACACGCAGGAGAAGCCGGAGCTGGACGAAGGACCTTTCATGAAGGAAGAGAGAGGTCTTCTGGACGCGGTGGCGAGCCAGGTATCGCTCGTGGTGGAACGCAGGCGGGCGGAGGACGAGAGGACGCGGCTCCAGGAGCAGCTCAGGCACGCGGACAGACTGGCCACGATCGGCCAGTTGGCGGCGGGTGTGGCGCACGAGCTGAACGAACCCCTCGGGAACATCCTGGGGTTTGCGCAGCTTGCCCGAAAGTCGACCGCCCTGCCCGACCAGGCGCGCCAGGACATCGAAAAGATAATCGCCGCTTGTCTGCACGCTCGCGAGGTCATACAGAAGCTGATGATGTTCGCCCGCCAGACTCCGCCGAAGAAAATGCTGGTCAACCTGAACCAGTTGGTGCAGGAGGGGCTCTATTTCCTCGAGGCGAGATGCGCGAGGCAGGGCGTGGAAGTGGTTCGGATTCTGGATTCGGACCTGCCGGAGATAACGGCCGACTCCGCCCAACTCCACCAGGTGTTGGTGAACCTGGCGGTGAACGCCGTGCAGGCCATGCCCAGGGGCGGAAAACTCACACTCCGGACTGCCAGGTCGGAGGACCGCATATCTCTCGTGGTCGAGGACACCGGCACCGGCATGGACGAGAAAGTGCTGAAGAGGATCTTCATGCCGTTCTTCACGACCAAGGAGGTGGGACAGGGCCTGGGTTTGGGGCTGGCCGTGGTGCACGGCATAGTGAGCGGACACAGGGGATCCATCAAGGTCCAGAGCAAGCCCGGTGAGGGATCTCGTTTCGAGGTCATCCTGCCGGTCTCGAGCCCTGCGGACAAGGAGGAGGTCAGCTGACATGACGTCCACGGTCGACAAGGAACGCATACTGGTAGTGGACGATTCCAAGGACACGCTGGAAGTGCTGCAGAGAAACCTGAGCGCGGAGGGCTACACGGTCTACACTGCGCCGGGGCCGGTGGAGGCGATCGCAGTGCTCCAGGCCGCGGCGGTGGACCTCGTCATAACAGACCTCAAGATGCCCCAAGCCAGCGGACTGGACCTCATCAGGCACGTACGGGAAAACTACAAGAGCACCGAGGTCATGATGATCACTGGCTACGCCACCATCGAGGGAGCGGTGGAAGCCGTGAAGAGCGGCGCGGACGAATACTTGCCGAAGCCCTTCACGGACGAGGAGCTTCTGTCCGCAGTGAAAAGGTCCCTGGACAGGCTGCGGCTCCGGAAAGCTGGTCAGACGGAGGCTCCCAGGCCGGCGCCGGCTCCGTACGGCCTGATCGGTGAATCGGCGCCCATGCTGCGGGTCTTCGGCGCGATAGACAAGGCCGGCTCGGCCAGCGCGACGGTGCTCATCACCGGCGAGAGCGGCACCGGCAAGGAGCTTGTGGCGCGGGCCGTCCATTACAGGGGCACTCGCGCGTCCGCGGCCTTCGTGCCGGTGAACTGCGGCGGAATTCCCGAGGGTCTGCTCGAGAGCGAGCTTTTCGGACACGTCAGGGGCGCCTTCACCGGCGCCATCGAGACCAGAGCCGGTTTCTTTCAGACCGCGGACGGCGGGACGATATTCCTGGACGAGATCAGCGAGACCAGCCTGTCCATGCAGGTGAAGCTCCTGCGTGTGCTACAGGACAAGGAAGTGTGCATGGTGGGCTCGAGCCAGCCCAGAAAGGTGGACGTCAGAGTGATAGCCGCCACCAACAAGGACCTGCTAGCCCTCGTGCACAAGGGTCAGTTCCGTGAGGACTTGTTCTATCGTCTGAACGTGATCACGATCTCCGTGCCTCCCCTGAGGGAGCGCGGAGACGACATCCTGCTCCTGATAAGCCACATAACGAAGAAATACACCAGAGAACTGAGCAAGCCCACTCCCAGGTTCTCGGAGAGGGCGCTCCAAATCCTCCGCGGCTACCAGTGGCCCGGGAACGTAAGAGAGCTCGAGAACGTCATCCAGAGACTCATAATCATGAGCGAGACCGAAGTCATCGAGGCGCCCGACCTCCCGACTCTGATGCGATTCTCCGCCCTCAGCGGCGCGGGGTTGAACCGCACGCTGGCCGAGGTGGAGGCGGAGCACATCAGGAACGTGCTTAGCAGCGTCGACGGGAACAAGACGAAGGCGGCCAGCATACTCGGAATAGACCGGAAGACTCTCCGCGACAAGATGAAGTCCTCTGAGAATCGGGCGGGCTGAACCCGTTCGAACAGTTCCCTTCTGCTGCCGCCGTCTACCCCTAGCGGGCCGGGGAGATTCTCCCCGGCGGTTCAAATCTCCCCGCCTCAATCCCCCACCATGCAGCTCTCCGAGCCTCCTCTCCGTGAAACTCGTCCCTCAACTGCGGCGCGTAACATTATTATATTCAATCAATTACAGAATTATGATTGCTGTTGTACCGGACTTCCCGTTGTCTGGCACGAATCTGGCCTTAGTGTGAGGCAGGAAGGCTCAAGACACTAGAAAGGGGGTCGCTAAAATGAGCACAGTGTTAGACAGCAGAAAGAAGAAGTCGGGCGGCAGGTCGCGCACGGCCGCCAGGACCACATCGAGAGTTGCCAGGACGCGCAGGGAGAGCAGGCCCGGCGCGCAGGCGGCCGCTACAGTCCGCAAGGCGGCGGTCGTCAGGACGGAGCGGGAAACGGGCGAACCCAGACTCATCAACAGGAGCAAGGAGTGGAAGCTCCTGTACGTGCCGTACCCCTTCGACGACAGCATGAAGATGACTTCCGGCCATGCGGTTGAGAGCATGGCCGGCGTCGAAGTCGAAACCTACAAGGATCTGTGCCTGAACTGCAGGAAGGAGGAGTCCTGCGTTCTGCCGAGACCGGAAGGCGGGGTCTGGAGATGCGAGCAGTTCGAGCAGCGAACCGCCACCATCGAGACGAAACCCAGGAAAGCGTCAGTGCACGACAACGTGCTGGCGCAGTTCAACAGAGCCGCGGACACCATGGGCCTCGACTCCAACCTCCGCAAGATACTGGCCAGGACGACGAACGAGACCGTCATCAACTTCCCGGTCAAGATGGACGACAACAGGGTCGAGATGTTCACTGGGTACAGGGTGCAGCACTGCAACCTGCTGGGTCCGTTCAAGGGCGGGCTCCGGTACCACCCGGCCGTCGACATCGACGAGGTGCGCGCTCTCGCCACGTGGATGACGTGGAAGTCGGCCATAGTGGACATCCCGTTCGGCGGCGCGAAGGGCGGGATTCAGATGGACCCGTCCAAGTACTCCACTAGCGAGCTGGAGCGGATCACCAGACGCTTCACCTACGCCCTGGGCAACAACATCGGGCCCGAGTACGACATACCGGCCCCGGACGTGAACACAAACGCCCAGATAATGGCCTGGATACTCGACACGTATCTTTCCGCGGTTCCGCCGCAGGACAGACATCGCTGCACGCACGTGGTCACCGGAAAGCCGCTCGAGGCGGGTGGAAGCGCCGGCCGCGAGAAGGCCACCGGGCAGGGCATCGTGTTCCTGATCCAGGAGTGGGCGAGGGAGCGGAGGTTCGACCTGTCGAGCGCCACCTACATGGTGCAGGGGTTCGGAAACGTCGGGTCGTGGGCCGCCCGCTTGATGAAGCAGCAAGGCGCGAAGCTGGTGGCGGTGGAGGACGTGTCCGGCGCGATGGCGAACCCGAAGGGCATCGACCCGGATGAGCTGGCCAAGTACGTGTCGGGCAACAAGGGTCTGATCGGAGGATATCCCGGAGCTCAGCCCGTCGACAGGGAGACGTTCTTCAAGACAAACGCGGACATCTTCATACCGGCGGCGTTGGAGAATCAGATCAATGCTCAGACCGCGAGGTGGCTCAAGGTGAAGCTCGTGGCGGAAGGGGCCAACGGGCCCACCGACCTGAACGGCGACGCAATCCTGCAGGAGATGGACATCGAGGTCCTGCCGGACATCCTCTGCAACTCGGGCGGGGTCGTCGTCAGCTACTTCGAGTGGCTCCAGAACAAGCGCAGCGAATCCTGGGAACTGGAAGAGGTGGACGCCAAACTTCACAAGCGCTTGGTCAACGCCTTCGCGAAGGTCATGAACGCGGCTAAAACCTACAACGTGGATACGCGCACTGCGGCGTACATCGTTGCCCTGACGCGACTCGAGACGGCGTACAAGAGGCGTGGGATCTTTCCGTAGCAAAAGGCGTGATGGCGGGGCGCGGTCCGCGGAGTCGGCTCAGGGCAGCGATTCCGTGTTACCGCGCTACCGACGGAACCCCACGGACGCGAGCGGCCTGCCGAGTCAATCGGCAGGCCGTTTCGGTCCTGCGGCCGGCCACCAGCTCCTCACTCAGGACGCGTCGCTTCATACACCAGCGTCTCGAAGACGGCCATTTCTTCCGAGCCGGCGTTCACCCCATGGGACTCAATCCCCCTCAGATGTTCATGGGTGGACTCGCCGTACCTGCAGCGCGTCACGTTCTCGAATCCGGCTCTCCGCAGGGCCAGTTCAAGAATGTCACCGTCGTACAGAAACTGATGCCCCCAGTCACGAAAAGCGTTGTTGATTACGAACTGCGGCTTGTAGACGTCCACACCCGCCATGAAAGTATCCGTTATCCACCTGACGTACTTCCGGCTGAGCGGGGCTCCGGCGGGCTCCCCGAGGCTCAACAGAACCGCAAGGTCGGGAGTCGCAGTTCTGATGATCCCCCCCGGCTTCAGGACGCGGCGGCATTCCAGGAGCATCCTCCCGCCGTCGCTCCAGGAAAGATGCTCGATCAGATGTTCGCTGAAGACGTAGTCGAAAAGCGCGTCGTCAAAGGGGAAGGGCTTCCTGACGTCGAGGTACACCACGTCATCAGAAGAGGGCGTAAGGTCAGTGCATAACCAACCCGGTAGTGATGTGGGGCCTGCGCCGAGCTGGAGTTTTCCCACTCGGCTGGAGCGCAAGTATGCCCGGATACGGCGTGAGCCGCCCCTCCGTCTCGCGATCATCCGCGTCTTCCTGAGGTCGCGCACGACTCCGACGAGCGCATCGGATTTCTTCAGGACTTCGCGCATGCCACCCAAGAGACCCTCCCCTCGCACAGAAGCGTGACCGAGGCGTACGTCCGCGCGGCCCACGCCCCCTAGCTCTCGAACTGTGCGGTCACGTCTTTCTTGCCGCGCTTCGTGATGATGCGGAAGTCCTCGCGCCTGAGGGAGGGATCGTCCACTATATCAAGTTGGATGGCAAGCCGCCGCTCCAACCGCTCCAGGCGGCTGCCTCTTTCCTCGAGGAGATACACGGCCACGTCCGGAGAGACTCTGAGCTGCAGCTCCTTCTCCCCCAGCTCGGTCGCGGCGCGCTTCAGCATGCGCTCTATCTTCATCGACATGGATTCCAGCGAAAGCACCCGTCCGACTCCGCCGCAGTCCGGGCATTCCTCGCTGAAGTAGTGGAGCAGGCTGGGCCTCTCCCTCTGCCTGGTCATCTCGACCAGCCCCAGGTCGCTCACCTGGTAGGTCTTCGTCCGGGCCCTGTCCTTCCTCAGACAATTCCTCAGCTCGTCCAGAACCCCCTTCTTGTTCTTTTCCTGCTCCATGTCGATGAAGTCGATCACGATGATGCCGCCCATGTCTCTCAGCCGAAGCTGGCGCGCGACCTCCCTTGCCGCCTCGAGATTGGTCTTGAACGCGGTCTCTTCCTGGTCCTTTCTGCCCACGTAGCGGCCGGTGTTAACGTCTATGGCCACCAGGGCTTCGGTCTGGTCGATGGTGATGTAGCCGCCCTTCTTGAGCCAGATCTTCCTGTCTATCGCCTTCTCGATCTCCGATTCGAGGCCGTAGTGGTCGAAGATCGGGGTCTTTCCGGTGTACAGCCTCACCCTGTGTCCCAGTTCGGGCGCGAAGGACCTCACGTATTGCAGTATCTGCTTGTGCTCCTTCTTCGAGTCGATCACGAGTCTCTGAACGTCGTCGGTGAAGATGTCTCGTATCAACCCGGCCACCAATTCCATGTCCCTGTGCAGCAGCGCCGGGGCCCTCACCCTCTCGGCCTTTGACTCTATCTTCTTCCAGAGCTGCGTCAAAAACCTCACGTCGGACGCGAAGTGTTTCTTGCTCTTGCCCTCCCCGGCCGTCCTGACGATGATCCCGGCGCCGGCCGGCTTCAGCTCGGATATTATCGTCCTCAGCCTCGCCCTCTCGGCCCTGTCCTCTATCCTCCTGGATATGCCGACGTGGTCGGAGCTGGGCATCATGACCAGGTAACGCCCCGGCAGCGATATCTGCGCGCTGACCCGCGGCCCCTTCGTGCCTATGGGTTCCTTGGTTATCTGGACCAGGATCTCCTGGCCCTTCTCCAAATATTCTTCGATCTTGTGCGGCACCCTGGCCTCGCGCTCTCTTCGCTCGTCTTCTTCGAACGAGTCCTCGCCCAGCTCCTCGTAGGTGTCGGGAGGCGCCACGAGGTCCGAGACGTGGAGGAACGCCGTTTTCTGAAGCCCGACGTCCACGAACGCCGCCTGCATGCCGGGCAGGACCGCGCTGACCCTGGCCTTGTATATGTCGCCGACTCTCCTCCTGCGGTCCGCCCTCTCGACCATCAGCTCCGCGAGAGCCTTGTCCTCCACGATGGCGATTCTGGTCTCGTGGGGGTCGCTGTTTATGAGAATCTCCCTGGTCACAGGTTTATCACCTCTGGTCAAAACTAGTCTCCTTGTCTGGATTTGTCCGGATTCTTGACTGCGTCCGTACTTCTGCCTTCTCCTACATGGGGGGCCTGATTCCGGCCGAACCACGCAAGTATAACGCATTCCTCTCCACGTGTAGATACTTCTTCTCAAACTTGACGTCGCCCAGAAGCGCCACGGCAGCGTCGTCCGGCCTCAACGAGTCCGGTCCTCCCAACGCCAGCAACATGTCCAGACCTGGAGGCTCGCCTTCCAGCATCGAAAGCCCCTGGAGGGCCGCGCCCAGTGTCACCTCTCTCTGCTTCGGGCTGTCTTCCCTGCGCACCGTGACACGCGCGCCGCGGTCGAAGCCCCGTATGGCCGAGGCCAGTCTCTCCCGGAACGCGTCAGCCGCGAGCCCCGTCTGCGCGACCAGGTGCTCCGGAAAGACCACCGTGTAGCGAGCCACCGTGCAGGAGGCAGACAAAGACTGGGTCCCGGGCTCGAGGCGCTTCCATTCCAGGACCCTGACTCCGGGCGGCAGCACGCGGTTCAATTCCACCGCCGGGTCCGTCTCCGGCGCCGAAGCCAGCTCCAAGTCCAGGTACTCGCTCGAACCGGTGAACCCCAGCGGCAGCGGAGGGCCGAAGGAAACCTTGGGTCTTCTCGTGTACCCCTCGGAGAAGGCCACGGGGAGACTGCTCACTCTCAGGGCCCGCGTGAAGGCCCTGACCATGTCGAGATGAGACAAGAACCTGGAAACGCCTTTCTTTTCGTACTGCAGCCGGTATCTCCCGCCGGTGGCGCGCGCCGCGCCGCCGGTGAAGGAAGGCCGCGGGGCGATGTGCGCCTCGGGCCGCTCACCTGCCCCGGCCGTCACGCTCAGACAGACTTCGGCGGGGCTCATGCCGGTTTCGTCCAGCACTCCGCATTGTCCGCACGCCCCCGTTCTGCAGTCACCAGTCAGAACGCCCTCGAAGGCTCTTTCTCTTTCCTGACGCAGGAATTCCGGGTCCACCACCCTCACGTGGTCCCAGGGAAGCCTGGAATCCGGGGGCCGCGCTTCGGTGTAGGCCTCGGGCCTCAGTCCCGCCCTTTCGAACGCGTCCAGCCAGACCCGGAGGTCGAAGAAATCCGACCACGCGTCCAGCCGCGCGCCGTTCTCGAAGGCCGACCTGATTGCCGCGCCGGCGCGCCTGTCAGCGCGGGAGAGGATTCCTTCAAGGTGCGAGACGCCCGGGTCTCTCCATCTCACCTTCGCTCCGAAACGTCTGATGCGCTTGGCCACAAGCCGCAGTCTCGCGTCCGCCTCCTGCGTCGAAACCTGCGCCTCCCACTGGAACGGGGTCTGCGGTTTGGGGGTGAACGCCGCAACGCTCACGTTGAAACCGACCCTCGGGTTCACGCTTCTGGCCGCCCTGAGCGCTCTTTCGACCAGGGCCGGAATCGCATCGACGTCTTCTTCCGTTTCCGTCGGAAGGCCGACCATGAAGTACAGCTTTATCAGGTTCCATCCAAAGCCGGCGGCGAGCACGATCGCCCGGACTATTTCTTCGTCCTCCATCCCCTTGTTGATGACGTTCCTGAGTCTCCTGGTTCCGGCCTCGGGGGCCAGGGTGAGGCCGGACTTCTTGAACCTGTCCAGGCGCCTTACCAGGTCCGGCGTGAACGTGTCGGGTCTCATCGAGGGCAGGGTGACTTCGACTCCACGGCCCGAGAGCGCCCTCTCCAGGGCGGGCAGGAGCGCCGGAAGCCCGGAGTAATCCGGCGTCGACAGCGACACGAGCGAGAGCTCGTCATGCCCCGAGACCGAGAAGGCGCGCGCGGCCTCGGAAAGGACCGTGCCCGCGCTCTTCTCTCTCACGGGCCTGTATGCGTATCCGGCCATGCAAAACCGGCAGCCGTGCGTGCAACCCCTCATCACCTCGACGTTCATCCTGTCGTGAGTGACCTCGATCCTGGGCAGGAACAGGACCGGCTCCACGGCCTCGATCCCCCGTGTCACCGCGCTTCTGACGGGCCCGCGCCGCGAGGTGTCCCTGACATCAGTGCCGTCCTCGAGCTGAATCACGGGATACAGGGACGGCACGTACAGGCCCCTGTGTGCCGAGAGACGTTCGAGGAGCTCCGGCCTGGAGACCGCGCCCGAAACCGCCTTCGGGATTGCACCGTCGGTTTCACTCCTCGTTCTTGCGCCTGAGCCGCGCGCCCGAGCATTGCCCGCGACATTCCTCCAGAGCGCCGCCTCTTTGCATATCGCGCGCACTGTCTCCTCGCCGTCTCCCACGGCGAAGCAATCAATGAAATCCGCAAGTGGTTCCGGGTTACACGCGCAGCTCCCGCCGGCCACGACCAGCGGGAGCGATTCTCCTCGCTCCGCGGCGAGCAGGGGCACTCCGCCCAGCTCCAGCATGCTGAGGACGTTCGCGTACTGAAGCTCGTACTGAAGGGAGAACCCGACGACGTCGAAATCTCTGAGCGGAATAGAACGGCACAGGGAGCACAGGGGCATTTCGCGCTTTCTGAGTTGGTCCTCGAAGTCCGGCCAGGGCGCGAAGCACAGGTCGACCAGCGTCCCTTCCACTTCGGACAGGACCGAGGCCAGGATGCGCAAACCCAGGTTGGACGCCCCTATCTCGCAGGTGTCTGGAAAAGCCAGCAGGACTTTGAGCCCCTTCCCCGCAGCGAGTCCCGAGCATCCGACTGAGAGGTCGCCCACGTAACGGCCGGGCTTCTTGACCAGGGGAAGGACCAGTTCTTGTATTGCACGAGAATAGTCGGTCATGATTGGTTTCAGGTCGCCAGTTGGCTCTCCTGCGGCGCCGGGCGAGAAGCGCGAGCGCCACGTCGAAGGAAGACGTCGTTCCTCAGGCCGCCACCGTCAGGACCAGCACCCGTGCCGCCCCGGCCGAGCTGAGTGCCCGGATGCAGGCCGACGCGGTTGAGCCGGTCGTCACCAGGTCGTCCACCAGTATCACACTCCTGCCACGAACTACAGAGGACCTGGCCACGGCGAAACTTCCCTGCAAGTTTCTGCGTCTCGCCCGCCCCCCCAGCCTGGCCTGTTCGGGCGTGTGCTCAATCTTCACGAGCAGGTCCGCCACGAACGGCACGCCGAGGCGCGGCTCCAGCCGCACACCCAGCTCGGCGCTCTGGTTGAAACCCCTCTCCCTCAGCCTGGTGCGAAAAAGCGGGACCGGACACATCAGGTCGTAGGGTTCGCGCCTCCCGCAGCACGCGTTCGGGTCCGGCATCAGGTCCGCCAGGGTGCGGGCCAGCCACCTTTCCCCCGAGTACTTGAGTCTGTGAATCACCTGGAGCACTGGTTCCTGGACGCGCAACGCCGCCAACCCACCCAGGCCCGCGTGAAGGGTGCACTCCACACCCGGCTCCCACTCCTCGGACCGCACGCCCTCGTCCTCAAATCGGCAAAGCGGACAGTAGCCGAACGGCGCGGGCCTCATCAGGCCGGCGCAGTCCGGGCACAGGTGTCCGTCTGAACACAGTCTCGTACGGCAGACGGCGCAGAACCGGGGCAGAAAACAGTCCAGAAAAGCGATTCCGACCGACCTTACGCCGCGCTGAGCCGCGGCGAGCATTCCAGTCACCATCCCGCACCTCCTCCACAACAGCACCCCTCGGCCGCTCCCGGAGCCCGCTGCCCGGCCGCCCCGTTCCGGGGAGACCGGCACCACTCCGAGTTAACCCGCGCTCCTCCGGCCGGCCGCAGACGCCTTCTTTCTAGTCTTCAGAACTCCCATGGCAATCGCCGAAACCACGGCCAGAAGCGCTGCTATCAGCTGGTTGTTGTTGAAACTGAGACCGTCCAGCCGCCCCAGGTAGTCGCTCCCTCCGTAGAACCTCGTGAAATCGATCAGAAACCTGGCGCAGCTCAAAAGGAGAACGCACAGCCAGAACTGGCCTCCCTCGTACTTGATTCTCCTCCCCACCCTCAGAACGATGAGGAACACGACGAGACCGGCCGCGAACGAGTACAGCTGCGAGGGATGGAGCGCCCCTTCGGGGAACTCCAGCGCCGAGAAGGAGTCATCCGGAAACCTGACGGCCCAGGGCAGGCTGGTGGGCGCGCCGAAGCAACACCCGTTCATGAAGCATCCTAATCTTGTGATGGCCTCACCCAGGGCCACCGCCGGCGCCACCACGTCGCACACCAGCCAGACTCTCTGCCCCCTTGCCCTCAGGTAAGCGATTCCGCCGGCGACGGCCGCCACGACGCCGCCGTACATCGAAAGGCCGCCTTCCCAAAGCTTGAAGAAATCCAGCGGGCCGTTTCCGAACTCTTCCAGATGAGTGAGCACGTAGAGAGCTCTGGACCCCGCCACCGCCAGCGCCAGGACGACCAGACTCAGCCACACGATGAGGTCTTCGCTGACTCCGACCCTTCGCGCGCGGCGCATCGACAGATACGTGCCCACCAGGAACGAAGCGGTGAGAGCCAGGCCGTAGAACTTCAGGTGGAACGGTCCCAGACTTGTGATTTCAGGATGCATCGCCCGACGCCTTTCGCAGGGCGCGAACCCCGGCGGAGCGCTAGAACTCGTGCACTCTCCCGGAGATTCCCGCCATTATTCCCACCAGGGCCAGGCACGTGATCAGGGCGGACCCGCCGTAGCTCAGGAACGGGAGCGGCACCCCCGTGACAGGCGCCAGACCCAGAGTCATCAGTATGTTCAACCCCACGTGGTACAGAAGGAGGCTCACGACTCCAGCGCAGACCAGGCTTGCGAACCTGCTCCTTGACCTCTGCGCTATGGATATGCCCTTCCAGATCAGGAACGCATACAGCGCGACCACCACCAGACAACCCAGGAAACCGAACTCCTCCCCCAGAACCGCAAAGATGAAATCTGTGTGCTGCTGCGGAAGAAACGCCAGTGATTTCTGAGTGCCATTCAGGTACCCGGCCCCCACGATGCTGCCCGAACCGATCGCTATCTTGGACTGCACCGCCTGGTAGCCGGCTCCCAGGCGGTCGACCCCGCTCGCCAGGAACGATATTATCCTCTGCTTCTGGTAGTCTTCCAGCGAATTCCAGACCTTGTTGCTGACGGCGCCGATGACGCCGTTGCCCACCATCACGAAGACGTAATGCACGACGGGCAGACCGGAGTAGTGGAGCACGACCCACTGCAGCCCGAAGAAGATGAGCCAGACCCACCACCAGAAAGAACAGAGCATGCTGGCCAGCGGAAGGACCAGGACCGCCAGAGTGAGAGCGGGCACTCCCGCCCAGTAGAGCATCCCGAACAGGACGAACACCAGGCACAGGGCGGTGCCGAGGTCGGGCTCTTCGAACACGAGCACGGTCGGGACGAGGGCTACTATCAGCGGCACCGTGAGACTCCTGAACCTGGTCCAGTCGGTCCGTCTGTCGGACAGGATTCGGGCCAGAAGCAGGATCACGGCCACCTTGGCGAACTCGGAGGGCTGCAGAAGAAACCCTCCAAGGTCCAGCCAGCGCCTGGCCCCGTACCGCACCTCACCTATGACCAGGACCGCGGCCAGCGCCAGCAGCGAGAACGCGTACAGCAATTTGGCCAGGCCGTCGTAGAACCTGATCGGCAGGGCAGCGGCCGCCACCAGACCCACGATGCCGGCACCCAGCCACATCAGCTGCTTCAGATACAGGGTCGCGCGCGCCGCCGCCAGAGGGCCCTGGCCCGTGCTGTATATCAGACAGATTCCGACTCCGGCCAGGAACAGGGCCGCGGCCACGAGACCCACGTCGGCTCTTTTTCTGATCTCAGTCAGCTGTATCAAGTTCCTCCCCCGCCTGCGAGGGCGCGCCCAGCGTGTCCGGCGTCACGTGGAAGTAGCTTCTCAGTACCGCCCCCGCGACCGGAGCGGCCATCGAACCACCGTGGCCCGCGTTTTCCACCACCACGGCGAACGCCACTTCCGGCGCCTCGACCGGCGCGAATCCGACGAACAGAGCGTGGTCCTGACCGTGAGGGTTCTGCGCGGTCCCCGTCTTTCCCGCCACCCTGATTCCGGGCACCGAGGCGAGCCTGCCCGTGGCCCTGGGCCCGGAGACGGCACCCTCCATGGCCTGCCTGAGGGTGTTCACGGTCACCGCGGACAACCCGAGCGTGGCCCTGGGTCTCGCGCGGCCGGGGCCCCGGACGGCCTGCGTGCCGTCCCAGCGTTCCACCTGAGAGGCCACCACGTAAGGCTGATAGAGACTGCCGCCGTTGGCGATGGCCGCCACGAACACCGCGAGCCCGATCGGGGTCACCAGTATCTCGCCCTGGCCGATCGCCAGGTTGAGCCTCACGCCCTTGCCCCACCTGGACCTTCCGTACGTCCTGTCGTACCACTGAGTGGTGGGATAAAACCCCGGCCTCTCTCCGGGGAGCTCGATTCCCGTGCGAGCCCGGAGGCCGAACCTCTCCGCGTATGCGGCCATCCTGTCCACGCCCAGACGGAGGCCGAGCTGGTAGAAATACACGTCGCACGAGGCCTCTATGGCCTCCTGCAGAGTCAGGATTCCGTGCCCCTCCTCCCGCCAGCACCTGAACCCGCGCGTTCCGAACCTGTAAACGCCCGTGCACCCGTCGAGCGTCGTGGCCGGGTTCGCCACCCCTTCCTCCAGCGCGGCGCTGGCCGTGAGGAGCTTCATCGTGGAGCCCGGCGGGTACAGCGCCTGCAAGGCCCTGTTCATCAGCGGGTGAAGAGGACTTGAGTCGAGGGCGCGCCACTGGGCCGGGCTGAGGCCCAGAGAGAACACGTTGGGGTCGAAGCTGGGCTTGGAGACCATGGCCAGCACTGCCCCGTCTCTGGCGTCTATCACGACCACAGCGCCACTCCTCCCCTCGCCCAGCGCAGCTTCGGCGGCGCGCTGCAGGTCCAGGTCGATGGTCAGGATCACGTCTCTGCCCGCGAACGGCAGCTCTCTCTCCGGCAGGGGCGGCCTGTCCGGAGTGGGTTCGACTCTCCTCCCGCGGGCGTCCACCTCGACGTATTCCTTGCCGTTCCTGCCTCTCAGGGCCACCTCCCGGCTGTCCTCGACGCCGGACCTTCCGACAGCGTCCCCGGGTTGGTACACGCCCTCGGGACTTCGTTCGATCTCTTCTTTCGTGGCCTCCGACACGTATCCCAGCAGGTGGCACGCAAGTTCGCCATTCGGATAGAAACGCCTGGGCCTGGCCTCGATCCTGACCCCGGGCAGCTGAGACTTATGCTCTTCGATGAGAGAGATCTGCGTTATGTCCAGGTTGCACGCGAGCTGCACCGGACGGAAAGGAAGCTCCTTGCCCTTCTCGATCAGCGGTTGCCACTCCGGTAGTCTCTCGCCGCCCATGAGCGTCGCTATGTTGTTCAACACCTCGTTAACCTTCGCCGTGTCCGAGACAAGCTCCTTCTCGAAGGGGTCGAACAAAAGACAGTAGGAGAGCACGTTCTCCGCGATCACCTGCCCGCCCCTGTCGAGAATCCTGCCTCTTATCCTCGGCAGTATCTCCAGCCGCACCCGGTTGTGCCTGGCCTGTTCCGAGTAAGCCCTGCCGTGCCAGATCTGAAAGAGAAACAACCTTCCCACGATCACGGCGAACAGGGCGAGCGCCACGTACTTGAATACGCGCGCCCGGGACTGCTTACTGCTCGCGAGATACTGCGACTGACTCACGTGAGACCGGTCCCTTCAGTGAGAATATCCTGCGCATGACGAAGTCGTAAGCGGGAGACACCAGGGCCGTGAGGACCGCCGAGCCGAGAGACACTCTGAGTAAGGCGGGCCCGATGTGCGAGACGCTGCCCCTGTACAAAAACCCGAAGTAGACGATGTCGTGGAACATCACGGTCGAAAACAGCAGCAACAGCTGCGTCCAGTACCGTTCCTTGAACGTGCGCCGCGACGCGTGGCTCACCAGAAACGCGACGAGGCACTTCGAGAACGCGTTGACTCCGATCCATCCTCCGAAACTCAGGTCCTGGAACATTCCGACCAGGAATCCCGCGACGGTGCTGTGCAGGGGCCGCTTCGAGATCGAAACGTAGACGAGCGCGCCCAGAATCAGGTCGGCCTTGATCTCGCCGATGGACAGATACCCGACTACCGAGGCCTGCAGCACGAACGCAAGCACCAGGTATCCCGCCTCGGCGAGCAACTCAAGAACGACTTCCTTTCTCAATTCCTCGTCACCTCCGCCGGCCAGCGAGCTCCTCGCCCGTCACCGGCCCGGAGCATTACTTAGTCCACGTCCGGGGCCAGAAGCCCGCTCTCCAGCATCTCCACCTTTATTCTCTCCGGCGCCACCAGAAGCACAACGGCCAGCCTGGAGAAGTCGACGAACGGCCTGACCTCGATGAGAGGCTCCTGTCTCTCTCTCTCCGTCCGGACTCTCGTGACGTTGCCCACTCTGAGACCGGCGGGGTACACGCCTCCCAGACCCGAAGACACAAGCACGTCGCCGGGCCTCACGTCAGAGTCCGGTTGAACGAACTTCATCGAGAGCCCGGTCGGCAGCGCGGGAGTCCACTCCAGGACCGCCTCGACCCCGCTTCGTTCCACCCTCACGCTCACAGGAGAGTTGTAGTTCGCGATGAGCTGGACCTGCGAGAACGTGTCCCTCACCCTCGACACCTTGCCCACGAGGCCGTCCGGCGAGCACGCGATCCAGCCTTCCACGACCCCTTTCAGCGAGCCCTGGTTGACGAGGATGACGGTGCCCAGCCTTCCGGTCTCCTTGCCCACCACTTCGGCCACGACCGCCTTCCAGTCGTCCCTCTGAGCCAGACCCAGCAGGTCTCTCAGCCGGCGATTCTCCTGTCTGAGCTCTTCCAGGTTCTCCAGCATCAGGGGGTCTGTGACCACGCGGGAGTACAGAGAGCGCGACTGTTCGGCGAGGAGTATCAGTCTTGGAATCCAGCCGATCCTGCCCGTGAGCTCGACGACGGTGGACTCCAGGCCGGCTCTCGGAGTGGAAAGCCACCTCGCGTCGTCGGGCTTGAACATGAACATCAGGAACGAAAACACCAGGCAGACTGAGAGGGCCTTCAGCGAGCCGTATCGTGGGGAAGGGGCGGGGAGCTCGTCGCTTTTGTGCATGGCACGATCAATGCCCCTCACTCTTCATTATGACATTGCGGTATTTCTTGGGGTTGTCGAGTATCTTGCCCGTGCCCAGCACCACGCATGTCAGGGGTTCCTCGGAGACCTCGATGTGGAGATTCGTGTGCTCCCTGAGAAGGGCGTCGAGCCCGCGAAGCAGCGAGCCGCCGCCGGTCATGACGATGCCCTTGTCGACTATGTCCGACGCCAGCTCCGGAGGAGTCTTCTCCAGGGCCAGCTTCAGAGCGTCCACAATCTGGCCGATCGGCTCCTGGAGAGCCTCGCGCACCTCCACGGAGGTGATCTTCACGGTCTTGGGAATGCCCGCCACCAGGTCGCGCCCCTTGATTTCCATCTCCTCTTCCTTCTCCAGCCTGAAGGCGGAACCTATCCTTATTTTCACCTGTTCCGCGGTCTGTTCGCCGATTAGAAGGTTGTGAGCCTTCTTCACGTGCTGGACAATGGCGTCGTCCATCTCGTCTCCCGCTATCCTGATCGAGACGTGACTGACGATGTCGTCCAGCGCCATGACCGCTATCTCGGTCGTGCCGCCGCCGATGTCTATCACCATGTTCCCGGAGGGCTTGTCGACCGGGAGCCCCACGCCTATGGCCGCGGCGATCGGCTCCTTGACCAGGAACACCTCGCGAGCCCCCGCCCTCAGGGCAGAATCTTCCACCGCGCGGCGCTCGACCTCGGTTATGCCCGACGGAACACTTATCGTGATGCGCGGGCGGATTATTCTCAGATTCTTGAGGACCTGTCTTATGAATGTTCTCAAGAGCTCTTCGGTCTTCTCGAAGTCCGCGATCACTCCGTCCTTGAGTGGACGCACGGCGACGATCCTGTCAGGAGTGCGGCCGAGCATCTCCTTGGCCCTGTGGCCCACTGCCAGGACCGCGTTAGTGTTCTTGTCCACGGCAACGACGGACGGCTCGTTCAGCACTATGCCCTCGCTCTTGAGATAGACAAGGGTGTTCGCCGTGCCAAGGTCAATGGCGATGTCGTTTGACAGAAAGTTCAGCTTCTTGAGGAAGAACATCTCTGACCTCTCGGATTCGGAGCGCCCTGGGCCCAAAGCTTCGGACAGAATCAGAGCTAACCTAGCAAAACCCCTAACTCAAATCAATTCTTTTTGTTCTGCACCGGCGGAACAGGGACTCCCGGCGCGGAGGCGGGTCGTCACGCCGGGTCGGCGCCCGCGCCCGGGCCGTGCTCGGTCGAGCCGGCGGGCCGGGCCCGGCCGGGCGGTCCATTCTCCTTGACAGAACCGGCCGGGGTTGCTAACCTGCGCCCGGTTTGCGAGGCGGCCATCACCCAGGAGGTGCGCTTATGAGGACGTTACTCGTAGGGCTTCTGGTCTCATTAGCGGTCGTGGCAGGCGCAACAGTCGCCTCCGCAGTCCCACCCACCGGCGGCGAAACCCTCGAAGAGCTGACGAAACGCCAGCAGTCACAGGACTTCATTCATCCCATAGAGGGCCAGACCTCCATCAGCGGCGTTGTCAGTGACCAGTACAGGAAGCCCCTGCCCGGCGCCCAGGTCAAGCTGTTCGTGGACGGGCTGATGGTGGCGTCCGTGCTCACCGACGCGGGCGGCTCCTACACCCTCAAGTATCCGATCGACATCGGCAAGGACAAGACCGTGGTGCTATGGTACGTCGCGCCGGGAACTGACTGGGTGCCCAAGGCGGTCATCCTCAAGGAGAGCAAGGCGGCCATCTCAGCCCGCCTGATGTCGCCGTGCATAAAGAGGTTCGAGGTCAGACCGCTGCTTGCGTTCGACGTTCAGATGGTTGACGTAGCGACCAGGAACAAGCAGCTGGCCCAGTCCGGCTGTCTGGGCGTGACGACCGGGAGCCGGCCGGCCGCCAAGAAGTGAGAGAGCGGCCCGTCGACACGGCCGGCGCTGAAAACGCCCGGGCGCCGGCGGCTTCAGGACCGCAAACGGTCGAGGGTGTCATTCTGCAGCGGCGCCCGCCGCGCCGAGATTCTGCCTATTTCCGCGAGCTTCTTGCGGGCATGCTGCGCCCAGGGCGTCTGCGGGAACAAAGCTCTGACCTTGTGGTAGGTCTCCCCCGCTTTTTCGAGGTCATTCAGCTTGGCGGAGTAGATCTCTGCCGACTTGAGCAGCGCAGCCGGCGCCTTCTGCTTGAACGGGTAGGTCCGGCCGAAAACCAGGTAGGCTTCGGCTGCAAGGTCGGGCCGCCCGTGGTCCTCCAGGCATCCGGCAATGGCCAACTGTGACGCCGCAGGCAGAACGAACTCAGGCGCCACCCTCTTCAGCTCCTCGTAGCGCTCCAACGCCACGGACACTCCACCCCGGTCCAGCTCTATCGAAACTGCCCGCGCGTACTCAACCGCCGCCTGTTTCCTCTGCCCCGTGAGAAGGAAGGCCCGCGCCAGGAGCGCCCTGGCATCCGGGTCAAGGGGCACAGTCTTGAGGTACTCGATCACTTCGCCCATCGAGGCAAACCATTTCCCCTCTTCAAAATACCGGCGCGCTTTCAGGAATTTCTTCTCCAGCGCCGCCTGCCTGTGCATGCCTCCGGCCAGGCCCAGTGCAAGCCCCATGCAGAAACCGCTCACGTGCGACCAGTAGGCCGTCATGGAAATGGGACTCGAAGACGTGGCCAGGCCGTACGCAAGCTGGATGATTATCCACAGCAGCATGGCGCCCCCCGCGTTCAGCCTCGACACCGAAGCCCTGAACACGCCCTGAAAAAAGAGCATGGCGAATGAGGCCACCTTGACCCGGACGTAGTAGAACCTCACCAAGAAAAGGCCCAGCAGGCCGGCGATGGCCCCGGAGGCCCCGACCACCGGGATACCGGCGTTCTGCGGGAGGAAGCTGACGACTGCCACCGCCTGCGCCATGTTCGCCAGCACCCCGCACACAGCGTAGGTCGCCACGTATCGCACCCATCCCATCCTGTCCTCCAGCACGGACCCGAATATCCAGAGGTAGAGGAGGTTCAAGCCGACGTGAAGGAACCCGGCATGGAGAAAAGTGGACGTAACAAGGGTATGGAGCTGGAAGCTCGCCGGCACGAAAGCAAGCTGCCTGAAAAAGGCGCTGTCCCTGCCGAAGAACCACGTGAGGCCGAAACAGACCAGGTTGAGCCCCACTATGGAGAGGGTGGCCACGGGGGTCTTCCGAAGCCTAACCTCAGTTCCAACAGGTAGATAGGAGAAGTAGTACATTCCTGCTGCCTGCGTTCGCGGCGCCCGACCCGGACGCTGAAACGTCAAAGGGGGAGCAGGGTCACCTGCTCCCCCTTGTCTTGCCTCCCTCGGAAGAAGAGGCCACCACTACCGCTTTCTATTAATAGTAGTAGGTGACGCTTATCTTGCCGAACGGAGTCTCGCTGTCGCCGCTAAGCCAGTACATGCCGGTGAACGGGTAGTCTTCGTTCATGGTGGCGTCGATCTCGATGTCGTTGAACTTGAAACCCACGCCCATCGAGAACGCGAACGGCTCTTCGAAGTACGGCAGGTTGATGCCCTCGCCGTACAGGAAGTCCCGGATATCCGGGGTGAGGTTGGCGTTCTTCGTCTCGAACGTGAGCTCGTCGCCGCCGACCGACGTGATGGTTGCCTTTTCGCTGAGCATGTTCTTCCTGGCGCCGAAGCGGATGGTCAGCCAGTCTTTCGGGCTGGCCTCAAACGTGCCGAACAAGAACGGCAGTGAGGTGCCAGTGAATTCGAAGCTCTCAGTAAAGGTCGGGTCCGGAGCGGCTTCGCCGAACGTGTTGTCAACATTCATCTTCCACTGGGAGAAGCCTACGCCCAGCATGAAGAAGCTGCCAACGTCGACTCTCATACCGAGGCCGGCTCTCATGTTGGTCAGCGTCTGGTCGCTGGCGTCTTCATCGTCAGCCACGTCGCTCGTGACTTCCCAGCCGATGTCATACTTGTTGTACCCGGCCATCGGAACCAACGTGACGTTCTCGTTCATGGTGAAGAAGCCGCGGCCCCAGAACCCGAACGACGGATTGCCCGCGTCCTCGATCGCAAAGTCGCCACCCATTTCCTCGATGGCGAAATCAAAGGTCCTGTACTCGAACGTGGCCTCGACCTTGTCGGCCTCTCTGACTTCCATGCTGCCGCTGACGCCGATGCCCATGGTGTTGAAGTACGCCGGGTCGATCATGTCAGTCGACACGCCGTAGTAGAAGTACCACGGGCTGAAGCTCATGCCGTCACCGTCCTGGTCAGCCCATTCCATCTTGCTGGAGCTGTTGTCGAACCGAAGGCCAAAGGAGACCTTTTCGAAGTTCATGCCCCAGAGAATGTCGAACTGGCTGCCTTCGTTCCCGCTGCCCAGCTGTGGCAGGGGCGAGAACATGCCGTGCTCCCTGAGCATGATGCCGAACACGCCGTAAGCGTTGTCCTTCCCAAGGCCCATGGTGGCGCCGAAGCCCATACCCCCGCCGTCCGCATAGCCCAGCTCGCCGATGACCACTGCCGGGTAGCGGCAGACGGAGACCGGGTAGCTGAATATGTTGGCGTAGTCCTCTATGAAGTCCGGCAGCACTCCCAAGCCTTCCAGTCTTGCAGTGGAAGCCAGAGCAAGCGCCGGAGTCATGAGAAGCAAAACCGAGAACAGAATGATCTTCTTAGACATTTGAGAAAGCCTCCTTTTGTACTCTCTCCTGATTTCCTACTGCTTAGCAACCTCGTCCCCCACCCAACCCCGACCGGTCACCTGAGAAGAGGTCAGAGATTCCTGTTGCAGCACCCCCTTTCGTAATCAATCATCTCAAGCCGTCGACTTTAAGTAATGTCGCTTCACGCAAGGACGCAAATACTGCAAATAACAGGAAGCAATTAACCGCGTTACGACACTTGGTGGCACACTCTATGGGAAGGTACTTTTCTTGTCAACCTTTTTTTTGCCCCTGAAGGGGACGGGCGGCAGCTCGAAAAATGCGCGCCAAATCGGGCACAAAACCGGAGCTTCCTTCCTTCAGATTCCCTTCTCTCACATAGCTATAGGCGTGCACGAACCTTGAACCGCCGACTGAAATAGCCACGTGAGAGATGGCTTTCCCGCTAGTCCCGAAGAAGAGCAGGTCTCCGGGCCTGAACCGGCTCGACCGATTGTCCAGGAGCACGGCGCGCAGGGAGTTGAGCTGGTCTCCGGCGTCGCGAGGGAGCGCCACACCGCAGGACCGGAAGACCGTCTGCACAAGGCCTGAACAGTCACAACCCCAAGGGGTTACACCACCCCAAAGGTACGGTGCACCAGCGAACTCACGCGCCGTGCTGACCACAGACGCCGTGCCCAACGAACTCGCCGGTATCCCGGCCAGCAGGCTCCGCCTGAGCCAGCCGGGCCTCTCACCCGGTAGAACGGTCCTCGCCCACTCGCCCCTGCCCCCGGCCACTGGGAGACGCGTCCCGAGCGGGAGCTCGCACACGAGCGCCGCCGAGGTCCTCGGCTCACCCATGACCGAGGCGCTCCGGGCGGCGACCTGCACGTTCAGGCTCGCCTGCCACGCCCCCGATGCCGCAGCCGAAAGCGGCGTCACGGACCAGCTTCGCATCCAGCCGCAGTAGCCGTCCCATCGCCTCACTCTGAGCCACTTGCGGTCGGCCGTGCGGGCTCCTATCTCCAGCGGCTCTCCGAGCAAGGCCTGCGTCAGGAGCTCCGAGGAGTGCGCGGGTCGCTTCCTCAGCTCCGCTACCGGCACAGATACCAGGACGTGTGCGATTGGTCTGAACATAGGTCGGCCTTTGGCGCGGGAAATCTGCTCCACGGGCGGCCTCTCAGGGCCACCTCACTCGTACGACGGACCCGTGAGCTGGTACTCGCCCAGCCCCATTCTGTCCACGAAGACAAACGTCAGGTTGCGCTGATAGTAATACCAGACCTCGTAAGCCGGACCCGAGGCCGACACCGGCCTTGCTTCGATGCTGTCCGGAGGCCCTCTCCTTATGTAAATCCTGCCCCTGTCGGTCTTCCAGCCCGGCCCGAAGTAGGAGAAATTGACGTTGGCGTACCGTACTCGTTCAAAGAACTCCATGAGGAACTCGTTTTCCGGGGTCTCCGGGTTTGGGTCCCTCCTCGCCCAGAACTCCATCCACAACGTCTTCCGGTCGGCGCCCGTGGCCTGCTTCAGAGGCTCCAGCTCCGAGCGATGGGCGATGTAGCCCAGGAGCTCCATGGTGTCGTCTATGTTCACGTCCAGGGGAAACCTGCTCTCGTCTATTTCGAAGGTGCCGGTGGTCTTCATCGCCCCCGCGCCGCTGCCCAGCTGGAGCTCGAGGGTGTAGCGCCCCATGCTCAGGTCGTCCAGGGGCGGGGAGTAGAGCAGGTACGACGTGCGGCCCGACCTGGCCACGTACACGGTGTCCGACAGTTTGGTGGCGCCATGCTCGTCCAGTATTCTGCAGAGCAGGCGGAACGCCGACGTGTCGCGCGGGGCGGCGCCGTCAGCGGCAACGGAATCGTAGACCTCTGCGTAGACGCACATTGAAGTGTACTGCTCCCCGAACCTGGCCCTGGGGTGCGGCACGACCGCCCTTCGGGGTGAGTCGACTGCGGCAGAGTCTCGCTGCGCGACGGCGGACAAACAGACGCCGATGATCGGGGCGCTCACGGCCGGCAGGGACTCAATCGCTCTCAGGTCGAGACGGACCTTCACAGACGACCGCACGCCCGAGTCCAGGTTCTCGGTGCGCGCGACCAGATTGTACCTGCCGGGAGTGACGGACAGGACCAGCGTCTCGGTGTATGAGAGCCCGGGCGACACCGTCTCCCCGTAGGAGGAGCGAGTAACGCGCCTCCTCCATGAGTCACCGGTGACCTGCCTGCCCTTGAGGTCGTGAAGGATGGCCTGGACCTCGAAGTCTGCCGTGTACGCGCCGCCCTTTCTCAGGAACTGAAGCTGGCTGTAGGAGATTTCGTAGTAAAGCTCAAGCGTGCCTTCGGTCCCGGGGCCCGGGAAATACGCGGCGTCCACGTAAAAGTGCGGGAGAGTCATGGCCCGCCAGGGCCTGCCGTCCGTCTCGCCGGCGGCGGCTGCGGGGGCAGCACCCACCGCCAGCAGGAAACCGAAGCCGAGCAGCGCACATGCGAGTCCGCATCTTGGAAAGCCGGGTCTCATCAGTCCATGCCTCCTTGGCAGCCGCCGCCAGGCGCGGCGACACGCGCAATCTAGCACATCGCAGGGCGGGGTTCAACGCCCTCGAAATCTTGTTGCAACGCGCGGCCGGTTGTTATACATTGTTTTACTTTGAGAGCGTTTCCTGACAAGCATAGAAAGGCCGACTCCGCCGGGGGTTTGACGATATTCAGGAGGTAACTATGAAGCGCTGTGCGATGGCACTCTTGGTCCTCGTCCTTTTCGCTCCCGCGACTGCCAGAGCAGCCGAGGGCACGATTCCCCTGCTGTCGTTGGGAGTGAGGGGAGGCATGGGCAGCTACGTCATGAGCGACATGAACGTGGGCGTGAACGAGGTCAACGACATACTGTCTGACCCTCGAAACCGCTTCGACGAGCTGGAGAAGTTCGGCAACGGCCCGATCGGGGGAGCGGAACTGCGCGTTCGCGTCCTGCCGTATCTGGCGCTTTCGGTGACGACCGAATACTTGTTCGAGAGCTCGAAGGTGGGCCTCGAGGTCGTGGGCGAAGAATTCCGCGAGATAGACTTGCACGCCAGCACTATGCCCGTGACAGTGCGGGTGATGTACGTGGTGCGGAACGCCACGAAGCCCAAGTTGTTCTACACGATGGGCGCGGGCGTCTCGTACCTCACTTTTGGCCGCCTGAGGACCGAGTCGGCGCCGATCATAGACCTCGGCTTTCCGCGAGTCGAGTACGCCACCGCTGACGGCAGCGGCGTCGGCGCACAGTTTCTGGGGGGCGCAGAGTATTTCGTCAGACCCTGGCTGTCCGTGGGCGGCGAGCTGCTCTACAGGTATGCCAAGATCTCGGAGATGACTTACAACGACAACGACCAGACCGTGCTGATGAACGACGGAGGCAAGCTCTCCGTGGACTTCAGCGGGTTCAACGTATCAGCCTGCTTCAGAGCCCACCTGTTCTAACAGACGCCACGCCTGAGCGGCCTGCACGAGAAGAACCGGCGGCGCCGCAGGCGGCTTGCCGCCTGCCTGCCTCGCCGGCTTAAGTGGGGTGTTCCATGCGAACGTGTACGAGCCTTTTTGTCGGAATCTGCTGTCTGCTCTGCTGCTGGTCGCCTGCCGTTGCCGACATCATGCCCCCGGGCACGCACGAGCTGGGAGGAAGCGCCGAGCTGGTGTTTCCCGAAGACGGCTCGTACGTCTACCTGGGACCGCGCTTCGGCACGGTGTTCGCTCCGGGGTCCGAGGTGGAGGTGGAGGTGGGGTACTTGAGGGAATCGGACGGGGTCACGTACTCGAGGTTGTCCTTCGCCGCGAATTTCGTCTACAGTTTTGAGACAATGTCAGCGCCTTACCCGTTCGTCCTGATGGGCCTAGGGTTCGCTAGGTCTCACTGGGGCGCGGATGACGGCGGCAGCCGGTACGACGAGGACGACACCAACGGCCTTCTCAACCTGGGAGCGGGCCTCAGGGTTCCGCTCACCGAGTCCTGCTGCCTGCGTACGGAGCTGCGCTACACCAGGGAATTCGCCAGCCCGGACGTGAGCACGACTGCTCTCAGGGCCGGGTTCTCGTTCCTCCTGCGCTGAGGCGCGGCCCCTGGCTCTTTCCTTGCCCAGAAAGACGCCCGTCCGACAACACACTGCCTGTTGAGCGCGCACCGCGCCTGTGGTATCATCCTTTCAGTTTCCCTGCCTTCTGTCGGTCCAAATGTCGGGGTTATTGCTCGAAGGGCAGTCGGTGCATCAGTTCGAACCATCCAGTCTGACCTCCGCGCGGGCCGCCCGTGCAACCTCCGCGGCAGCGGGCCGTGCCTCCAACCACACCACGAAGCTCTCGGTTTCACCTGCCTGGTCGTGGGCCTTCTGCGTGGCTTGGGTCGTGCTTCTTGCCGCGCCGACGGCGTCTCTGAGCGCGGCGGAGTCGGTCCGGCGGCTGACTTTCAATGCGGCCACGGATTGGAGTCCGGACTGGTGTCCGGACGGCAGCTGCGTGATCTTCGTGTCGGCCAGGATCGGCGGTTCCAACGTGTGGATGATGCCGGCCGAAGGCGAGTCGACCCTGGCGGCAGTCAGGCTGACGAACGACCCGTCCAACAACTGGGACCCCTGCTTCGCCCCGGATGGAAACGACATCGCGTACGTCTCCAACCGCAATGCCTCGGACAGGGAGATATGGCGCATGGACTTGAACACCGGCATCGAGACGCGCCTGACAGAGATTCCCGCTTACGACCTGGAGCCTGCATGGTCGCCGGACGGCAGCGCCATCGTGTTCGTGTCCGACAGGTATGAAACGTGGGACCTCTGGGTCATGGGCGCCTGGGGAGAAAATCCCTGTTGTCTCACGCCCGAGCCCTACGTGGAATACCAGCCCTGCTGGTCGCCGGACGGCACCAAGATCGCCTTCATGTCGACGCGGTCGGGGAACTACGACATTTGGGTCATGCCGGCGGGAGGCGGAGAGAACACGGCGGTTCAGCTCACCCATGACCCCGGGAAGGACTACACCCCGAGCTGGTCACCGGACGGAAGGACCATCGCCTTTTCGTCCGAGCGTTCCGGCAACTCCGAGATATGGATAATGGACGCAGCCGGAGAGAATCACGGGCTGGCGCAGGTGACCGACGACCTTGCCGACGACAGACAGCCCAGGTGGTCGCCGGACGGCACACGAATAGTGTTCGCTTCAAACCGCACCGGAAACTGGGACATATGGGTCGCGGACGACCTGCCCTCGGACGTGGAAGTCACGACGTGGGGGCGGATCAAGACACGCTTCTGGCGCTGACGAGAGGAGAAACCATGAGCGGTATGCACGTTCTTCCTGGACAGGGTTCACGCGGCTCCGGCCTGGGTCGTGCCGTGCGGGCGTTGGCTTCGGCGGCGGCCGTTCTCTTGGCGTTCGTCATACTGGCGTGCGGCGGATGCGGCGGCAAGGACGGCGGGACCAAGCCCGATAACCAGCCGCCGGCGATAAACGGAGTCCTGCTGGAGCCCAGGAGAGTCGCGCCCGGCGACACCGTGACTGCGGTCGCGATCGCGGGCGACCCGGAGGGCGTTCCGCTCACTTTTCTGTGGCGGGTGAGCTCCGGCGTAATGCTGGATTCCCTGTCGAGCGAGGCCAGATGGGTGGCCCCGGCTTCCGCGGCTACGTGCTCGTTGACTGTGCTGGCAAGCGACGACGCCCACCAGTCTTCCTTCATGAGCGTGGTGCCAGTGGGCATCGGCACTCTCATAATCGAGAGCTACCCGCAGGGAGCCGCCGTCTACATCGACAGCGAGCCCACGGCGTACGTCACACCCGTCACGATCAGCCCGGCGGCAGCAGGCAGCTATTCCATCCGAGTAGAACGGGGCTCGTTCAGCTACTACCCCATCTCGCGTTCGGTCCTGGTGACGCACGGAAACACGACGAAGACGATGTTCGGACTGAACGGTGGCGAGATGACCCTGACCCGGCTCTCCGAGAACGAATGCGCGTTTCAGAGCTCCTGGTCGCCGGACGGGAGCCAGTTCGCCTGCGCCATGGAGAACTACGTGGCCCAGTACCGGAAGATAGAGCTTTTCCAACCGCCCTGGCCTGACTACGTCGGGGATTACTTGGAGACGATGGACGCGCCGGACTGGGGGCCTTCCTGGGGACCCGGCAATCAGATACTGTTCGCGTCCAGCAGGGGCGGCGCCGTCCCGAGGGTGTACGTCGTGTCGACCACCGGCGGCGCTCCGCAGTTCGTGTACCCGACAGAGGCCAACTTCCCGGCGTGGTCGTGGAGCGGCCAGCAGATCGCCCTCGTGGCGCGCAACGGCAGCGTGCACGACCTGATAGTGAGGCCGGCGTCGACGTTTTCGCCGGTGACCGCGGCCCAGGACGTGGTGGAGGACAGGCCGGCGTGGAAGCCCGATAACAGCCAGATCGCGTTCTCGAAGCTGGTGGGCGGCGAGCCGTACATATTCACCGTCCCTCCGGCCGGCGGGACACCCGTGCAGGTCTCGCACGTGCCTGGCACTCACCCTCAGTGGTCTCCCGACGGCAGCAAGATAGCTTTCGTGTCGCCGTACGGCGGCACGAGCGGCGTCTGGATCCTTTTCATGGACGCGGGGCCGGAGCCGCTGGACGGCTGGCTCACCACGTCCGATGAGGACTGGCCTACGTGGAGGCCGGGCACAGGCCATCTGTGCTTCACGGCGATCACCTCCACGAACTGCCGGACTGTCTGGTTGGCTCAGAACTATCCGTTCTAGGGGACGCTAGGGCAGGCGTCCGCCGCTTCTGAGGGGCGCTGCTCTGCGCAATCGACGGCCCAAAAACCAGGCCGGGTGGTGTTCCCACCCGGCCTTCATGGTAGCGCCACGGGGAGTCGAACCCCGGTCTGATGGCTGAGAACCACCTGTCCTAACCACTAGACGATGGCGCCGTGTCTGGCTGAATGAAATGGCTGGGGAGTGAGGATTCGAACCCCAGTAAGCAGATCCAGAGTCTGCCGTCCTACCACTGGACGACTCCCCAACGCTTAGTTTTCAAAGCTATCACAGCGAGCCGCGTTTTTCAAGGAACAATCGCATAAGCAACGAGGCCGCCGGCTGTCAGCCGGCGGCCTCGCTCAGCGGAGAAGAGTCGTGCCCTCCTAGTCCAGCACCACTGTCTTCTTTGAGCCCGAGTAGTCTCCTATTCGCGCGCGTATGAAGTAGATGCCTCCGGCCACTCTCTGACCCGCGTCCGACGTGGCGTCCCAGCCCACCGAGTAGAACCCGGGGCTCTTGGGCGCGTCCACGAGCGTCCTCACCAGCCTGCCGGCCACGTCGTACACCCTGACGGACACAGGCGTCATTACGGCGGCGCTCCCGGCCTGGACCGGCACGCTGAACGCGACGGTCGTGCGCGGCTGGAACGGGTTGGGGAAGTTCTGCGACAACGCCGGGACCCTGGGCACGGAGCTGGCGGGCGCGAGCGCCGCGTAAGGTCCGAACAGGATCTCACCTTCCTGGAAGATCCTGCCCAGCACGTACGAATACCAGCGGCCGCCCTCTGCGCTCACGTCCCTGAACATGTAGTAGTTTGGACCCGCGGCTTCCACCGGACTCGAGTTGATTCTAACGTAGCCGTCCGGAAGCCGGCCAGACCCCAGTGAGGCGTCTCCCGTCGCCTGCGCGCCGGCGTGCTGATCAGTGACATCACTGCGGTAGACGTTCCACTGCGCCCCGACCCCGTCGTCCATGTTAGTGCGCCATTCCAACATTACTCCGGCGTCGGAAGGCACCGCCGCGAACGAGGACAGCTCGACCGCGACCAGCACGGGCTTAGTGTAGAGTCCGGACTTGGACACGTCGTGCCTGAACATGGGCCACGGGTAGGCCTCGCGACTGTAGTTGAAGGCGCCGTTCATGTCCCAGATGTACACGGTCCTGTCCCAATTCTGGCAGATCACGTTCGTGTAACCGTCGTCGTCGATGTCCCATATCAGCGCTGGCCCCCTCACTTCTCCGCTCATCTGTATCGGGAAGCCGGAGGCCTCGGTGCCGTCGTGGTTCCACGCGTAGAGCTTGCCGTTCTCGGCTCCGAAGAGCACTTCCATCATTCCGTCGCCGTCTATGTCGCCGACCGTCGGCGAGCACTGGCTGCCGAGAGTAGTCGTCAGCACCGGCCATCCGGACTGGAGGGCTCCGTTGTAGCCCGTGTAGACGGCCACGTAACCGTTGGACGTTCCCACGATGACGTCCAGCTTCCCGTTCCCGTCCACGTCTCCGAGCGCCGGCGAGGGCTGCATGTCGCCGCTCATGTTTATGCCGGACTTCGGCCATCCGGGCACCGACGTGCTGTCGGTGTTTATTACGTAGACCTTGTAGTTGCCAGAGCAGAACGCTATCTCGGGCAGGCCGTCTTCGTCCACGTCCCCGACCGCGGGAGAAGAAGTTATGTAGCCGGTCGTGACGTATGGGAAGTGCGGAACGTCACTACCGTCGCCGTTCAAGGCATACAGCTTGCCGTCTCTCCCGCCTATTATGACCTCGTCAAGCCCGTCGTTGTCCAGGTCCGCCAGCGCCGCGGAGCCGTACAGCCACATGCTGCCGGTCGTCCTGAGGACGCCCAAGGTGCTCGGGTTGCCGTCTCCGTCCACGACCTCGGTGCCGTCGGAGTTCCAGGCGTAAATGTTGCCGTCGGCGCTGCCGACCACTACTTCCAGCCTGCCGTCTCCGGCGATGTTGCCCAGAGCGGGCGTGGACCACGGGTTGATGCCCACGTTCTGCGGCCAGCCGGGCTGGACCTTGCCGTCAGGATTCCAGACGTAGACCTTCCGGAGGTTCCAGTCGACCGCGACGACCTCGACGTCGTCGTCGTTGTCTATGTCGGCCACCGCCGGGGACGCCACGAACTTCTCTCCCTCCGGCGCGAACACTCCCCAGGTCAGGAGGTCGTTGTCGCCGTTGATGTACTCTTCACCGTCGGCCCTGAACGCGTACATCTTGCTCGAGCCGGCGAAGATCTCCATGTGCCCCCCCTTGTCTATGTCCACTATGGCGGGCGAGCCGGAGGTAAGCTCAGAGCCGAGCTCGAACGGCGCGTTCTCGTGCAGGGGCGGATTGGTTGTGACAGAAACGTAAGTGCCGGACATGCTCTCGTTGGACGAGGAGTCCTGGCTCGAAGCCATGTAGAAGTACCGCGTGTAGGGCGACAGGCCGTCGTCCATGTAATACGACGTCCCCTCGACAACCGCCTCGTTCACCCTGACGTAAGGCCCGCCGGCGGCCGTGCTGCGATAGACGTTGTAGCCGAAGATGTCCGGATGCGGGCTGGGGTTCCAGGTGAGGGTCACAGAAGACGAGCTTCCGGTGGCGTACAGGCCACCGGGCCCCGCCGGAGCCGTCAGCTCGAACGTGCTTACCTCACTCAGGCCGAGCGTGTCGGTCAGCGTGAGCTGGAAGACAGGCTCTTCTTCCCCCGTGCTGCACACGAACATGAACTCGTCGCCCGTTGAAGTGGAGCACGCCTCCACGCTCCCGAACGCCGCGAGGCTGTCGTAGATCGTTACGAACGCGCTCGGACTCGTGAGCTTACCCCAGACATGGTTCCCTGCCCCGGCCCCCAGGTTCTTGAGGGTCAACACCAGCTCGATCTCTTCACCGGCCCCGATGTAGCCGTCCCGGTTGCCGCTGGCCAGGGTGTCGAAATAAACGTGCGACGCGTGCCACAGCCGCGGCGCGTGCACCCTAACGACAAACACGTCCGTCCAGACGCTGTCCTGCCCGTCACGCGCTTCTATGGCGCACACGGCATCGTGCGCGTCCGGGCACTCCCGCGACACGTCCACCAGGAACGGCACGTCCGGGATGGCAAATCCCTTTGACGCGATGCTGCCGAAGCTCGCGGTGCTGTCCATGAATGTGATGAACGGGTCTTCGGTGCGCACCGTGGCGGTCACGGCCGAGGCCGTGGTGCCTCCGTTGTTCCGAAGTGCGATGGTCAACTCTACCGTTTCACCGGCATCCACCGTGTAGTCACCGTTACCGAAGCTCAGTCCCGCGGTGTCGTCGTCTATGTCCTCGGCATACTTGTAGAGGAAAGGCCCGGCGGGCAGCACGACCTGCGAGGTCCCCTCGTAGGGAATGAGGTCCTGCTTGGTGACGGTCACGCTGAAGCTGCCCTGGGTGTCAGGATTGAACGGGATCAGAGCGACGCCGCTGGCGTTGGTGTAGGCGACCCTGTAGTCCTCCCCCACCTTCCACAGGCACACGAGAGCGCTGTCTACCGGCGACCCGCCCGACATGACGAGCACCTGATACCAGTCGGACCCGGCCACGAACTGCGCCGCGTGAGTCACGTTCATGGCGGCGGGCTCGGCCGTCCATATCGGCATGCGGGGCTCGCCGAGGAGCACCTGGACGAACTGCGTCCATCTGTAGGAATCGTCAGCGATGGAGAGCGAGATGAAGGCGGCCTTGGACAGAGCCAGCGCCTGGCCCAGGCTCGTGACTCCATCCTGGAACAGAAGGCGGAACCTTTCGTCCTGGAAAGCCCACGCGGTCGTGGGATAATCGAATCTCGTCGACCCCAGGTAGCAGACGGACCCGCCGTTCTCGTTCAGTATGAACCGCTCACCGATGCAGTTGAAGTCGAAGGCCGCCGAGGTGCAGTTCTCACCCATCAGCACTCCGACCCTGGTCCCGTTGGTGAGGAGGTCCACTTCGGAATTGCCCAGGCTGCCGTCCGCGACCGACATCGTGTTCCTGTAGCCGTGCCCCAGATGCTCGGCCAGGCCGTAGCCCGCGTTGAGGGAGTCTATCACGCGCTGCTTCGTCTCCTGCATCGAACCCGGGAAGCAGAGGTAGTTCTCGTACAGCCTCGCCACGTGCATGGTGGGAGGCATCAAGGCTATGGCAGATTCCGTCATCGACGCGCCGTCGAGCGCCACGGTGTCGCACTGAGTTCCGCTGGGAACGTAGGTCTTCGGAAACAGGACTTCGGCGAAGAAGAGCGACTTCGTGACAAAGTTGCTCGGAGGGCTCTTCACATACGCGAGCGTCTTGTCGATGAACAGGGTCGCCTCCGCCACGGTGTTGACGGGGGCTCGCCCGATCCAGACGTCGGGATACAGGTCCACCTCGTCTCCCGGGTCGTACATGCCATGATAGCCCTCGCCGAAGTACGCGTCTCCGTCGCCGTTCCAGTTGCCTTCCAGACACTGGAAGTAGAGGTCAGTGGGAATGTACTCCCCGCCTGTGTATGTCGAATAGCCGTACCTCGCGGGTATCACATCGCTGTCGCCCGCGAGCAGCACCCAGGTAGTGCCCCAGTGAGTGTAGGCGTCTTGAACGAACTTCCTTATGGTCTCCGCAAGGTCGCAGCCGTCCGGATAGCTGTTCCGGACCCACGACACAGTCCTCACGACGGCGGAGACGCCGCTCTTCGTCTGCCAGTCGGCCAGTCTCTGGAACTCCCCGCTCATCTCGTCGCCCGTTATGATGACGTACTCGACCGGGCTCCCGTCCAGCGACGGTCTGAAAGAAGGACTGAAGGAATCCTCTCCCGCCTCGGCGCCGGTTTCCGTCCTGCTGACGGCGGGCCGGCTCACGGAGGCGCGCGGGTTCACGACCAGATCGCGCAGAACTTGGTCAAACTGGCGCTCGGAACGCTCGACTATCCGCTTCCGCTCCAGCGGCAGCGTCTGGTCAGGACCCAGCTCCAGGCGGACTATAATCTTCTTGATGTACTTGATCGTCCCGGAGGCCTTCTCGTACTGCGCGGGATAGACGAGGAAGCTCGCAATCCTGTGTCCTCTCATGAACCCCTCACCCCGAGCCTGGACCGCCGCGACAGGGAACCACTGAGTCTCGTCGAACTCCGCCTTCTCCGCCTGGGGCCGTTTGCCGTCCGGGTCCGTGGACTGAGGCACGGGGGTCGCTGAGACCTCGTACCGCCCGTCCATGAGGACGTCCGCCGCGACGCTCCATTCCAGCTTGGCCACCTTCATGTCCGGCGGCAGCTCAACCCGCAGCAGGTAGGCCGGCAGGTCGGGGTATCCCGGCGCAAAACCCCATACGCATCCGTCCGCTCTCACGACGGCCTCCCCCCGCACGGTCTCGACCGTGGGGACACTGCCGTCGAAGGAGACCCTCACTTCCAGCACACCGGCCAGGTCGGTCACCGATGCCGCGGGCTGTCCGGCCGCCTGGGCCGCGAGCAGCACTGTGCCCGCCAGCACCAGCAAGAAAAGGAGACGCGAACGCAGTGGATGCGCGGAGTAGAGCTCATTCCTCATTGTTTCACCTTCCTCGAGAAAACTCGCCCGATTGTGGTCAGAAGCAAGCCAACGCGTGCTGCTTCTGGGCCAGCTTTGTGATCCTCAAACAGAAAAACCCCAACTTCCTTAGGAAGAGGGGAATTGCTACCACGCCAGCAGAGCCAACGCAAAAACCACACCAAGGAACTTCCAATACGTAAATAATGATAACAGAGGCATGGGGCTATGTCAACCTAATTGTGCAACTACTTGAGGATAAAGGCGGTAGGGTCGTGATGACGGGCGGGCGACGAGGCGGCGGTCCGGGGCCGTCAGGGGACGGCGGGAGGCGTGACCGGGGAACGTTCCAGCCTGTCCCAGGCTATGCGATAGGCCGTGTAGTAGTGCCTGCCGGGCCTGGTGATCCCGAGGCTGCTGACGCTGGCCGAGGCCAAGGGCGTGACCGCGCCGCTGAGCCCGCTCACTCCCAGAAGCCTGAACTCGACCCGGGCGCGGTCTATGACGTAATCCGGGCGCGACACTTCGGCGAAGAGAAAGCCGGTGATCACCTCGTCCAGTTCGTGACCGCGCAGCACCGGTATCATCTCGGGCGTGACAAGCCCGCCTAGGTCCACAACCCTTCTGTCGGAGTAGTACGCGAAGGCACCTATGTCGGGCAGGGCCACCGTCGCGTCCGCGGGAGTGTTGCGGGCGAACCACTTTCCCAGAAAGATGAGGGACTGTCTCATGTCCCCGCTGAAGCTGTGAGTGTGCGGGTAGGCCACGAAACCCAGGACACACAGGTTGAGGCCGACGCACACCGCCGCCAGGCCGAAGGCGAGCCGATGAACGCGGGCCTGGAGCGGCACCAGCATGCCGGCCACGCGGCGTATCGACAGGAACCCGTACAGCACCAGGATCGGGATCACCGGCACCAGGTACCTGGAGACCACCTGCACGTCCCTGAGCACGTAGGCCGCCGGAAGGAGCACCAGCCAACCCACGGCCGCCAGGTGGAACGCGCCCGGCCGGCGCGCGGCCGTTCGCGACAGCACCGCCGTCAAGATCACGCAGGCGGCGAGAATCAGCTCGGGGGCGTTGGTGAGGCCCAGTATCTTCGCTACCACGTAGGCGCCCTCCCCCGTGTTCGCCAGCGAGATGAACCTGCCCGCTTTCACGGCCACGGTGTTGGGCGAAACGGCGCCGAACCTCACGAACGCGTAGCTGAACCACGCAAGACACGCCACCGCACCCGGGAGCACCGTCTGAGCGGCCTGCCTCCATCTCCGTTCGTTGGAAGACACGGCCACGGCGACGCCGCAGATGAGAAGCAGGAGGACGGCCTCCGGCCTTATGAGGCACGCCAGTCCCAGCACCCATGGATGGTATCTGGACCGCCCGGCCGCCCGCTCCTTCAGGAACAAGTACAGTGCGCAGACCGCCCAGGTCGCGACCAGGCTCGTCTCCATCCCCGAGATGCCCCAGCGCACCGACCACGCGTTCAGCGCCCACACAACCGTGGCCGCCCGGGCCAGATACCTGTCGGCCGAGACCCGGAGCGCAAGCGCGTAGAAGAACGCCGCGCCGACGAGGAGCGCCAGGAGTCCGAGCGCCTTCGAAGTCCAGAGAAGCTCGGCGCCCGTGAGCCCCGCCGCTGAGATCAGGACCACCCACGCCGGGCTGGTGAACCCGTACGTGGGCTCGCCGGCGTTGAACGAAAAGCCGCGCCCGGATATTAGGTTCTTGGCGAACTGCAGGTGAATGAAGGTGTCGTCAGTGATGTACTCCAAAAACGGCAGCTCCGCCAGCACCACGAGCAGGCAGACCAGCAGTATGAAGTGCCTGTCACGCATCGCGCCTTACGGCAGTCTCCTTTTCGAAGATTGTGACCTTCGCAGCTCGGTGAGGCCCCTCCGCCCCGCACGCCGGCAAGGCGGCATCTGCGGCAGTTTAGCGCGTCTCTGGAGCACAGTCAACATCACAGGGGCGGCACCCGCAGCAGGCGCACCGAGTTGCCGCGCCACAAGTTCGCAGTCCGACGCCGCAACAATCGCTAAAGCCGGAAACGCCGGGTGCCGATGTGTGATGTAGAGCGTTTTGCGTAGTATCTGCGTGATCTAATTGCGAAATTCACAAACAGACGAATAGACCTATCCTGGGGAATTCACATCCCTGAGGGGGACGTGCACATGACGGTCCACAACGATGGGGACGCGGGGGTGTTTGCTTCGGTAGAGAAAACAAACATACGCTACTGGCTTATAGTCCTGCTCCTGTTGGCCGCGTTCGCGACGGCGACGGCTCTTCTCTATACCGCGACGATGGAGGGCCTCAGAGACAGCGGCGCACCCGTGGTTCAGGGAAGCAGCATGCTCATCACCGCTCTGGCGGGTCTGGTGGTCGTGTTCTGCCTTTACATGATCCACAGGCAGATGGAGTTCGCCCGGCTGCGAAAGAGGCTGCTCAGCCAGAAAGTCAGGACCGAGACCCTGAAGGCACAGCTGGACGAGCTTTCCTCCCTGTTCGATGTGGGCACCGCCATAAACATGCGGCTCAAACTCGACGGCATAATAAAGATAGTCGTGAGAAGGCTGCCCAACTGCCTCTCCGCCGACAGGGCCTCGCTCATGATGATAGACGAGGCGACGGGTCAACTGGAATGCAGGGCCGCCTGGGGCTACGGAAGCCATCTGGCGGCGCATCACAAGTCGCCAATCGGCCAGGGCATCGCCGGATGGGTGGCCGCCAACGGAAGGCCGCTCCTCCTCAACGGTCACGAGCTGGGGCGCTTCAGCCAGTTCGTCAAGTCCGAGGTCGACATCGCCTCCGCCATGTGCGTGCCCATACAGATCAAGAACGTAACCATCGGGGTTCTCAGCGTAACCAGAATCCGGTCGAAGGAACGTTTCAGTCGCAAGCACCTCGCGCTGTTGCGTTCCTTCGCCGGAAACATAGCCGGCGCGATAAGGAAGGCGCACCTCTACGAGGAGGTCAAGTCCAGAAAGACCGAGCTGGAGGAAGACAACCGCGAGCTCGCCTCCCTCAACCAGATGAAGGAAGTGTTCCTGGCCACCCTGAGTCACGAGCTCAGAACGCCTCTCACCTGCATCGTGTCGTTCGCCGAGATCCTGGACGAAAAGGGCAGCCAACTGAACGAGGCGGAACGACAGCATTTCGTGTCGATAGTCAACGAGCAGGCCAGGAAGATGCTGGACCTGACCGAACAGATCATGGACCTGTCCAGACTCCAGAAGGGCACACTCGAGCTCGACGTGGCAGGCACCGACTTGAACGAGGTGGTCAGGTCGGCCTACGTTACGCACGCGTCGACCGCCGCCGCGAAAAACATCGAGCTCCGCACCGACTTGGACCGCGGCCTGCGCCAAATTCAGGCCGACTCCACGAAGCTCCGGCAGATAGTCCTTAATCTACTGGGCAACGCCATCAAGTTCACCGACGAGGGCGGAAAGGTCGTGGTGGTCACCCGCTCAGCCGGCGAACGGGTGGAGCTCAGCGTGACTGACACCGGCATGGGGATGGACGCGGAAGAGACCTCGAGAATCTTCGGCCTCTTCACCCAGGGCTCCGGACAGGGCAAGCAGAGCGGCCTCGGGTTGGGCCTGTATCTGGTCAAGAAGTTCACGGAGATGCACAACGGAGAAGTGACTGTAGAGAGCGAGAAGGGAAAGGGCACGACTTTCAGAGTCTACCTGCCAGCGGCAGCTGAAGCCGCGCCTGTCCACACGGCCGAGGAGGCCGCCGCCGCGGACGCGACCCCTCCGGCCGAAGAACGGTCCCTCGTCTCGAGCGCGAGAAGCTGACCTCACGCCTACCGGCGAATCAGGACAATCTTCCTCGTATCCACCATCCTCCCCTGAACTTACCAGCCCGGGCAAATCATACTCCCAGTCCGCCAGAGGGATGGGCCGCGCGCGACCCGGAAAATTGCCGAGGGCCGGACTCGAACCGGCACGGAGAACACTCTCCAGCGGATTTTAAGTCCGCTGCGTCTGCCATTCCGCCACCTCGGCCCTTGTCACGCTTCGCGAGAGGCTCGCCAGAACGAATCGAACCTGCGTCGTGTCAGAACTTGACCTCGGGCGCCTTCTCCGCCTCAGACGTCGCCTCGAAGTACGGCACCGGCTTGTCAAGACCGCGCCGCTTCGCGAAGAACCCGCCGAACACCTCCCGGATGAAAGTGTTGAACGCGCGCGCAGACTCGTTGTATCTCGTGCGCTCCACGGCTATCCGATTCTCGGTGCCCTCCAGCTGCGCCTGGAGAGTCTGGAAGTTTTCGGTGGCCCTCAGCTCCGGGTACCTCTCCACGATCACCATCAATCGTCCGAGTGCCGATTCCATGGCCTTGGCGTTCTCGATCTTCTGCTCCCTGGTGCCGGCGCCGGACCACTCGCTTCTGAGCCGGGCGACTTCGGTGAAAACCGTCTCCTCGTGTTTCGCGTAGCCCCTTACCGTCTCCACAAGGTTCGGTATCAGGTCATACCTTCTCTGGAGCATCGTCTCGACCTGCGCCCATTTCTCGTTCGTCTGTTCGTGCAGCCGCACCGCGCGGTTGAGCCCGCTGATGTACCATCCGACGAAAGCCAGCACGATTATTGCCAGAACGAGCACAACGACTATCCACGCAGCCTTCATGCTACCTCCTCACTCGCAAGCCGAAACCTGCGTACAACGCGAACGCTACCACCCGCCGCCCGCTCCCCCGCCACCGCAGCTGCCGCCGCCAAAGCCACCGGACCCGCCGCCGAAACCACCGCCCTTGAGCCCTCCCGCAAAACCTCCTCCGGTCCAGAAGGGAGAACCGCCGACTCTGCGACCCGATGAGGCCCGCGACATTCCCATCACCACCACTAGAACGACGAAAACCACCAGGAAGAATATGACCGGACCGGGGATGCCTGTTCCGTCGCCGGAATCCCTGCTGGGGAGCTTCGGCCTCGTGCCGATCGTGCCCAGCGTGGCGCCCTCGGCGTCGGCCACCGCCGTCGCCACCACCTCGACGGCCCTGAGGAGTCCCTTGCCGTATTCGCCCTTTCTGAATGCCGGGCGCAGGATGCCGCTGTAGACGGCGTGGGCGAAGGCGTCGGTTATCGTCCCTTCGAGGCCGTAGCCCGGCTTTATCCAAAGCTGCCGGTCGTCGATGGCCGCAAGTATCAGGACGCCGTTGTCCTTTTCCTTCTGTCCTATTCCCCACTGCATGTACATCCCGACCGAGTAGTCGTGGATGTCCACCCCACCCGTCGTGGCGATCGTCGCCACGGCCAGCTCCGCGCCGGTCTTCTCTTCCAGCTCGGTGGCGATGGCCGAGATTCTGGCCTTCTCTTCGTCCGGGATGACACCGGCGAAATCGTTCACGTACCCGACAGCCGCCGGGTAGGTCTGTGCGGCCGCGAAGGCGGGAGCGGCCTGACCCGGCAGGCCGCCGTAGAGGCACGCCGCGGCGGCGAGCAGCAGAATCGCGCCGAAAGTCACTGCGTTTCTTCTGGGTGGTCCGACGCGATGATTCACTTTGATTCCCCGACTTCGATGGTGTCCACGACTGCGACCAGTTTTTCCACTGCCAGGATGTAGTCAGCGAGCAGGCCCGGACCGCGGCCGGACTTGAGGCGCTCCCCGGCAGCACGGAGCCGCAGGATCTCGTTGAACGCCGCGTCGGCTACGGACAGCTCGCGGCAGACCGACGTCACGATTTCCAGCTTCGTCCGTGGCAGCTCCAGATTCCTGAGCGCGAGCATGGCCCTGAACAGCGGGACGAGTGAGTTGAGCGACCGCGCGAGGACTCTCTCCAGGCCTCCTTTGGACCGCCCTATTTCCAGAAACGCCTGCCTCGTGCGCAGCAGGTTCGACTTGAGCTGCTGCTCGCATTCGAGCCTCAGCCAGGCGGGCTTAAGCTCCAGGCCGGCCAGGAAGTCCTCTCCGTAGAGGAGTACGCCCGTCGCCCTCATGTCCAGGAACTCGACCGGAAACACGTCCTGGGAGCGCGCGATGTACTCCCGTGTCAGAAACAGCGGCGCCACTATCCGTTTCTTGAACCCCGCTGACACGGCCGCAAGACATCTGTCCAGCAGGGAGAACTCCGCGGTCTTGACCAGGAGAGCCAAGTTGACGTCGGACTCTCCCGGCACGTAGTCGGGTCCGGTGGCGCTGCCGAAAGCCAGCACTGCTTCCGTGTCCTCGCCCAGCACGCGGAGCAGCTCCTCGACGTAGTGCCTGACGTCGTCCGCGACCTCAGGCCTGAGTCTGTCAATGTTGTTCAGTTTCACCGCATTTCACCTCGCGGCTGTGAGGCAGAAAAAAGCCGTCTGTAAGGCGCACGGTGCGCACGCTAGCACGGCCGGCGCCGGGATGTCAACCCGTCCGGGCGCCGGGCCGGAGCTACCGGAGATCGGGAGCTCCTCACGCAGGCGCGCAGTCCCAGTCAGCGGAAACGTGCATTCAAGTTCACTATTCTCTTGACATAACCACGAATAACCGGCAAGAGGTTCATGAGAATGGAGTTGGAGAGATGCGCCACGGAGGAATCCACGGCGAGGCGTACTGGCCCCGAAACCAGCTTCGCCACTCACCCGCTTCCGGCCGCGCGCTGGAAAGCGGGTGACGCCCGCATACCCCAAACGTCGAAGGGAGGGATGAGGATGCCGAAGAAAAAGGCGACGAAGAAGAAAGTTATGAAGAAAGGCAAGAAGAAATGCTAAGCGGCTTGCCGTAAAAAATCGGCGCCTTCCGGAACACGGGAGGCGCCGATTTCGTTTTACGTGCGTTTCCTGCGCCCCCGACCGCCCTGACTTCTTGCGGTCTCACGGAGCACGCTCGGGCTGCGTCGGAAAGGCTGGAGGCGGCATCCGGATTTGAACCGGAGAATAACGGTTTTGCAGACCGTCGCCTTAGCCACTTGGCTATGCCGCCTCACGGGTGCTCGAACCGCGTGACGGGCGCCCGGGCCCGGCCGAGTCGGCCCGGTGCGTCCACGCGGCTATTAAATGGAGCGGAAGACGGGATTTGAACCCG
>CAZMZP010000102.1:0-23879 GCA_964570935.1 uncultured bacterium | reverse complement strand
TGCTGGCCGCGACTCCGGGTCCCGATTTCGCGGTGGTGAGTGACGGCTGCGACGGCCTCGTCTCAGAGCTCTCGGCGGACATGCGCTCCAGTGTTTGGACGGCCGGTGGGTTCTTCTACCCGCTGTGCGTCGCTGCTGAGGGCGACAGAGTCTGGCTGGCCGACCCGTACACGGGGGTCTACTGCCTGACGGATGAGGGTGGCTTCGTGTGGAAGAACTCCGACTCCATGTTCCCTGTGTTTCTGGCCGTGAGCCGGGAAGGACTGTGCGCGGTCGTGGACGCGGCCGAGGCCGGCGTGAAAGTCCTCTCGCCCGACGGACTCACTCTGTTCACCATATCAGAGGGGCTCCGGAGGCCGTCGTGTGTGGCCTTCGACGCGGACGGCAACCTCTGGCTGGCCGACAGAGACGCAGGGCTAGTATCGAAATACTCCCCTGCCGGCGCGCGTCTGGTCGCGTTCGCGGGCTGCCCGGCGCCGCGATTCCTGGACGCGGACGTCGTCGAGTCCGCTTGCTGGGTGGGAGACACCTCGACTGGAGAGCTGGTCAAGCTGGACTCCCAGGCCGCGGAGCTTCTGCGAATCCCCTTCTCGAGCTCCATGAGCGCGATCGAGGTCGACAGGGCAGGCGGTGGGTGCTGGGTGGCCGACGCCGGGAAGGACGTTGTGACGCGGGTGGCCTCGGACGGCAGAGTTCTTTTTGCGGTGGGCAAGCTTGGCGGACCCGTGGCGCTCTTTGCGTCAGAGAACGGAAAGGTGTGGGTGCTGGGGGCCTCCGAACCCAGGGTGACGGTCCTCTCGGCGCAGGGCGCCCTCGAGACCGCAGTCGGGTTCGGCCAGTGTCCCACTTCCATCGTCGTGCTCGGCCGGTAAGCCGCGCCGGAACGGCCTAGTAGTTCCAGCCCACAGTGAACTCCCGGACGGGCTTCGCATCCACTGTGTGAAAATCAGTCCTCCAGGCGACGTTGAAGCGCACGACCGGGAAGTAACCTCCGCCCAGATAGAACCCGACTCCGAGTGAACCCCTCCACGGGTCCCATCTGGCGTCCCCGGCAGTGGCCGCGTCGAAAAACAGCGCCCCCTTGATCGTCGGCAAGGGAAGCGTGCCTCCGGGAGTCCTGAAGGCCAATCTGGCAAGAAGCGGAAGCCTCAGCTCGTTGTTGACGAGCAGCACGTTCTTTCCGGAGAGCGTTCTAGTGCCGTAGCCCCGCAACGTGGACGGCCCCCCGAGAAAGAACCTGCGTCCTTCATCGCCGAAAGTCGACCGCGTCTCCAGCCTCGAGGCAACTATGACGTTGCGTGAAAGTGACGCGCTCCGTCTGAGGTCCGCCTGGAAGAGCACGTAATCGGCCACTCCTCTCGTGACGTCGCGCGTGAAGCCCAGGGTCAGGTAGGCTCGCGTGCCCACCAGTTCTCCGGCGCCAGCGAGGTTCGTGTTGTCCCAGACGTAAGACACGTAGTTGGACACCAGAAGTGCTCGATCGCGCGGGCCTCTCCTGTAAGGATACTCGTCCGAGTACCTGGCCACGATGTTCCCTTCAATCCTCTCGAACCTGGAAGTCGGATAGGCGGCATACAGCAGAATCCCGGAACGCCTCTCCTGCCGCAGAATATCCAGCTCCTCGTCGTAGACCGTGCCCAGAGAGAAAACTCCGAACCCGTACGAAATTCTTCCGGTCAGGTCGAGGTAGGACGCGCCCGCGCTGAGCGTGCCCAGCAGGTCTCCTCCCTGCTCGCTCTGGCTGCTGACGTACACCAGCACGTGGCGGTTGCCAAGCATGTCGCTGAGCGCCAGCTGCCCCGAGCCGCCCCCCACGAATTCGGGGTCATAACCCATCGTCGTCCTGGCGAAGTCGAGCCCGAACCTGGCCCTGTAGGGCCTGGCCGCCTGCGCCAGGCCGCCGCACGGCAGCGGTGCGTTCGTGGTGGGCGCCGAGCCCTCCGGCCGCAGACACTCCGTCCGGGCAGCGTACTCTTCGGCCCTCGCCTGCCAGTCCAGAGAGTCAAGCCTGGTTGCCACACGGCCTATCGTGTACCGGCCGTATGAGAGGCAGACAAGGTAGACCGTGCTGTCGGTGTCTCCCCAGCACGGCATCTGCACTCCGGCCAGCGAGTGCGTCACGCGCGCCGTGGAACCATCGCGAACGTCCCTGAGGTACAGGTCCGGCACCCCTTCCCTGTCCGAAATGAACGCCACGTACCTTCCGGACGGCGAGATCCTGGGCTCAGTGTTCGAGCATTCCCCGGCAGTGAGAAGACGCACTTCGCCGCCCGCGGCCGGGCAAGAGAAGATCTGATACCTGCCCGCGACGGAGGAGTCACACCTGTCCGAAGAGAACACGATCGTCAGCCCGTCCGGAGTCCAATCCGGGTCCCTGTCGTCGAACGCGTCGTTCGTCAGTCTGAGAAGCGACCTGTCCGCGAGGCGCACTACGTAAAGGTCGCACTGTCCGGACGCGTCCTGCCCGGCCACGGCGACCCTTCCACCGTCAGGCGAGACTGCGGGAGACGACAGGGCCAGCAGGCCCGGGAGCTCTATCGTGTAAGACCGGCGCGCGGTCACGGGGTCCAGCAGGTGTATCACGTCGCGCTCCCCCTTTTGGGCGGAGAAAGCCAGCAGCCCCGTCGGGCCATCGGACAGCCGGCTTCGGAACAGATGCAGCGACTCGTACTGCTTGGACGTGCCCGCCCTGGCAAGCAGTCGATCCCGGGTCTTTCCCGGAGGACAGTCCAGCTCCGTGAGCCTGAGCTCCGCCGTCTCGCCCTGCGCCGTCATGTAAGCCAACGCGCCCGGCCCGCCGTCCGACTTGACCCACAGCGGCGCCAGACAGAGCCTCTTGCCTGTGACGACCTGCTGCGCGAAGGCCGAGGGCCAGTCCCGTTCCTGGACGGACGGATAGTACTTCTCCTTGAGTTCCCGTTCCCATCCGTCGTTCAGCTCTTTCAGCGATATCCCCAGCTGCCTTGCCAGCAGTCCGTCGAAGGTCTTCTCGTCGCCCCATTTCTCGAGCACGTCCACGAAGGTGGAGAAGCCGAATCTGGCGGCGATGTGCGTGACAAGCGACTGGCCTTCCCTGTAAACCATGATGCTCCCGGATATCCTCCACATCTGGTCCAGCGGCACCACCTGTTCCGACAGCACGGCGTCCCTGAGAAGCACCTCCATGGCCGGGTTCGGCGACGCGGACATGTACTCGGCCAGTCCCTCCGAAAACCACGTCGGCGGATAATAATTAAGGGGCTTCTTCCGCCTGGCCAGGGTGGAGCCGATCTTGTCCATCACGAAAGCGTGCGTGAGCTCGTGGAAGAGCACCCACCTGAAGCGATACGAGGAGCCCGTGTACGGCACAAGAACCCTGCCCTTCGCGAACTCCGTGAGGCCGGCCACCTCCTCCGGCAGGAGAAACGGCACGATGTTGGAATGCTGGAAATCTCTCTGCGAACCGTAGAGAACCAGGGGTATTTTCTTCTCGGGTTCGTGCCTGAAGGTGTCGGCCAGGGCGGCCGACATCGAATCGGCCAGAGCCAGAGCGGCGCAGGCCAGGTCCCTTTCCTCGGAGTAGAAGTAGACGCGGACGTACCTGCCGTCGAGCTCGTGCCACCGGAGGTCCGAATACTGGACCTTGTTCTTGCCGAACATGCCCTGGCCGGGGCAGACTGACGGAATCGCGCACGCGAGCAAGAGGCTGAGGAATGCGGCCAGGACTCTCGGAGTGAGGCGTGTGCTGTCCAGGGGAAGCGCCTCCCTTACGGTCTTTTCTCCACATCGGGCGGGGGTGAATCGCCCAGCACGTCGCTCATGGTGTACCAGCCTGGCGGCTTGCCCAGCAGGAACTTTGCGCAGGCGATGGCGCCGGACGCGAAGCAGTCCCTGGACTCCACGACGTGCTTTATCTCGATTCTCTCACCCCTGAGTCCGAAAATCACGGTGTGCTCGCCCACCACGTCGCCGGCCCGGACTGAGTGGATGGCAACGTTCCTGCTCCCGGCTCCGCCGCTTTCCGCCAGCGTCCGGGCAAGTCGTATCGCGGTGCCGCTGGGCGAGTCCTTCTTGGCGCGGTGATGCTTCTCTACTATCTCCACGTCGCATCCGTCGCCCGTCATGCGCAGAACGCGCGGCAGGAGGTTGTCTATCAGGTTCACCCCCCGGCTCATGTTGGGTGAGACCAGGATCGGTATGCAACCCGACGCCGATTTTAAGTTCTTGAGGCCTTCATCGTCGAGCCCGGTCGTGCCGGTCACGAGGGGGATGCCCCTTTCAATGCAGAACGTCAGCGCTTCGCTCGTGCCGCGGGGAGAGCTGAAGTCGACGACCAGGTCTGTCGCCGGGACGGCCGCCGAGAATCCGGCGAACACACGCACGTCCGCCCCTTGCAGTCTGACTGACCCACCCGCGCTGGGGTGGTCCGGGCTTTCAACGCCGGCCACGAGCACGAGGTCCGGCTCCAGAGACACGCGCTCAGCCACTCTGCCGCCCATCCGACCGCATATGCCCGATACCAGGATACGCTTTTTCATCATCCGGACTCCTCGCTGGTCCAAATCGTGGCTTGTGGGGCCTCGTAGAGCGTCGCTAGGGGCCCTTTGAGGCGTGGTCCGCGTATTTTGAGCCCTGGGTGGGCAGAGGGGGGTCCACCCAGGCGAATATGTGCGCAGTAAGACTTCAATAGAGAAGCTCAAGTCTTGGAGGAACTTCTCTCCAGACCGAAAAGGTTCCGAAAAACGGGCCCGAAACCTTGACAATGATTCCAAAGTTCTTCGAAGGATTCTTAAGCCACGCATTGACAAAGTCGGTGACGTCAAACTGTACCGTTTCGCCGCTTCCTGCTTCGGTAATCGAGTACGCGGACGAGTGCCCGTTCCAGTCACCCCCGGGCGTCTCCCAAGAACCCTCCCAACTCACGGTCTCCTGGCCCCAAGCTCGGGTGACTGCAAAGGCCTGGAAGGAAACGGCTCCATCCTCGCCGGCGCAGTCGGCGCCAAAGCTGATGCAAGCGAAGTCAATGGAACGCCCCTCTAGAAACCCCGGTAAGTCAAACTGTACGAGAAACCGCAAGTCATCGGAATCAGCGGCGGGTTTGATTGCCGCGACTTGGGTGGCTTCGAGCTCCAGCGTCCGGGCAGAGGCGGCCACAGCCACCCCAATAACGCAGAGGACAGCTAATGAGAGAACTACCATCTTCTTCATAATCCCCTCCTCCTCGCTGAAAAACCTACTTCAGCACAACGAGCTTCTTTGCCTGTCTGAATTCATCAATCTCGACTTCATAGAAATAGACGCCAGACGCGACAGCCTCTCCCCTGGCATTCCTACCATCCCAGGTCGCCGCGTATCGTCCTGCGGGCTTTGGCGCGTCCACAAGCACTGCCACAACTCGTCCCACAAGATCATACACGGCAATCCTTACACGCCGATTCGGGGCGGAAACCCCGTATTCGATGGTTGTCGTGGGGTTAAACGGGTTGGGGTAGTTCTGCACGGCATAAGGCGTTGCCGGCGGACTGCCCGGATCTGGTACAAGAGGGAGCTCATATGAAGTCCCCGGGTCCGTAGAATTAACCGGGCTATAGTCCACGTCACCATAGAACTTTCCGGAACTGGGCGTAGACGTGTTCCACCAGTTGCGCTCCGCCATCATCGTGTACTCGGTAAGATTAGCCACGTAATAGTTGTACGTCTGACTGGGAATAACCCTGTTGGACCCGGAATCTGTGTCCGCGCCAAGGTACGGGTTAGAGTAATCAATTGCTGTGAGGCCGGTCCCCTGGAATCCCTGGATCGTCGTGTAGTGAATCGAGGGTGCCGCATCATCCGCAGTCTGTATACCGTTGTTCTTCGTGTTCTGAATCCAGTTGTGCGCGATAGCGGGACCGGATGAGCCACTGCACTTTATGCCGTACTTGACGCCATCTATCCACGTATACTCCAAGTCTGCCGAGGCGCTCCCGCTCGAGAGAATACCGTAGGTCGTGTTAGTATTGCTGCTGGAACAGGTGATGCTATTGTGATGGCCAGTGCCGGCGCTACCCGAGACTTCTCCGCTTGTAGAAGAGGTGAGCTCGATGCCTCGGACTCCACTAGTACCAAGCTCGATGGTATTCTTGCGTATGACTACTGCCGAGGCGATAGCCTTGATGCCATCGTTCGTAAAATAGGAAATCGTGCACGAATCCACCGATGCCGTAGTCGACTCAGCCTCGATTCCGGTGTAGGCATACTTGATCACACAGTTATCAAGAAGGTTGTTCGTGTTGTGAGGCCTGAGCCTTATTCCTCGCCAGTCGCCAGCAGCCGGGCTACTCGTCGCAGAGCTGAAAGTGGGTTTGCTCTGGGAAGTCCCATCCGCCGTTAGCGTGCCCTGGACGATGAGCTCGCATTTCGTCGTGTCCGCGCCGCTATGGCTGCTGTCAGATTGGGCAAAGCGGACAAGGGTTCCTGGCGAGACCGTCAGTTGGGCTCCAGACGAAACAACCACGTCGCAAGGGACGTATATGCTCCCCGACCAAGTAGTGTTGCTCGAAATCGTCCCGCAGGTTGGTGTCCCCCACGTAATCGCGAAATCAACGTCGCTGGTATCGGCCGCAGAATGGGCTATGTATCCGCCGACATTGTCGTATACAATGGCTTTCACTCGATATGTGTTTAGACTCCCCGCGCCGGCGGGGACAACCGATCCGGGGATCGTCCACGTATATGACCCGTCGTTGGGTTCGGCCGTAGCGATTGTGTCGGGAAAAGTACTGCCGCTGTCCTTGGACAGAACGAGGGTTACATAAGAGTTGTTGGCATCGCTATCAACCCATGTGATGGCTTGCTGGCTTCCAACGACCCAGGAGGAATCACCGTCGGGCGAGGTGACCTTGATGGGGTGCCAGTAGTGGGCATTGAACATTTGGAAATCGCACTTTCCTCCCGGCTGCAAGCTACAATTCACATAACCGCTCTCTTCGTCGGGCGGCAAGTTGTTGAAGTTATAGTCAACACATCTGAATTCCCCCAGGTTGTCAAACTCCTCAGCGTCTTCCGCGGTCACTCGGCAATCGTCACCGAATAGGTCCACGGTCCGAATGGTGACGTTCTGATTGGCCCACCACAGCCAGAATCCGTTAATCCACACCTTGAAAGCCTCGGCGTCCTCGCTACACCCGTGGCCCAGATGGCGCAGCGAAATCGTGGTCTTCCCATTAGCGTTGGTAGAAGAGTCCGCCCTGACTGTGTCTCCGTAGCAATAATAGGGTATGACCGTCTTGATACTGTCTGCTTTGATGCCCGGTATGGGTGTTCCGTCGCACTCTGCTACCGTTACGGTGAAAATCAGGGGGGTGCCGTCCCAGCCTGGACAGCCGAATATCTGAGAATTGTTGGGCGCGACAGTTGTGCCACCGTAGAGGAGCGGATGGAGATCGACGGATATACCATCTACGCCCAGGGTGTCGCTCACAGTATGTATGTTCTCTACCGCGATCTTGGTTATGACATTTTGCGGTTCGTAGTGGCATGCGGATGCGTAGCCACGGGTGTTTGGATTTGTAGAATCGTTGAAACACGTGTCAGGCGAGCCGCCAAAGAAGTCCGCGGCGCGTGCGCGGCCATAATAATATGGGGCATCCAATGAGTCTTTCCCGCTTTGGGTGTCGGGCTGTCCGCCCGTGAACATTCCGTCCGCGCACTCCAGGTCCCAGAACTTGTTCTCCTTGATATGCCAAATAAGTAGGCCCTTGCCAGGATAAGCTCTATCGGCTCCCGTCTGCTGGTGGTTCGATATGAGGTAGTACTCATCGGATTTCATCGACAACTGGTAGACCTGACCGCCGGCGACGCGCAGATCACGAATCTTGAGGTTTGTCGTATCACTCTTGATTTCTGTCTTACTCACCCATCCTAGGTACAGAAGGTCCATGACATGAAGCGGAATAAACCCGTCTGGAGTAGATCCGAAGTTCCAGGGCATATACGCCCCCATCAGAGAATAGAGGTTATAATACCCGTTCCCCCCGGTACCAAAGGGATCGTTGGGCAGACAATTAGGCGAGTGACCTCGTGTGGCCCCAAGAACTAAGTGGCCGTATTCGTGCGCCACCAAAAAGTTCTGGGCTTTCGTCCTATTAGCCTCCCACGCGGTGGGGGCCACCCATATTGTCGCGCCCGGACCAGACCAATCGAAGGACAGTGAGTCTGGGATATAGTTCTGTCCGAGGTCGGCTACACCGTATACCTGGCCGTATTTCCGGTTGTAGCTCGTGTCGAAAGGACTCTCGTAGCAAATGACGATGATGCAATCACTCGTGTCAATCGCCTGACTACTCTGAGCATATACCTTCTCTAGGATTTCGTAGCTAAGCCTCCCATGGCCCCCGTTGCCCAGTTTGTACCACATCGACGAACTATCAGCCATGACCGCCGTAGTATCACCGGGCGCCAAGTAGGTATCGGCCGTTATGATGTGCCGGCCGAAGGAGAGACTATCATAGAAATCCGCGAATCGGTTCTCGAACGTCTGATAGTAGTACGGGACCCTAGTGCTATCTTGGACTGGAAACGTAACGTATATGAGCAACACATCAACGCTGTCTGAGGCGGCTATGCGACCTCCTCCAAGAATTGCCAAAGTGCTGTCGCTCGCCGCACCGCACACCAAGGAATCAATCTCACTGCTGCATGCTGGAGAGCCGTGTACTATGACACAAACAATGCCCGCGAGAGCGAGAAATCCCATCCGGCAAGCATATTGTCGATTCATGTACTCCCCCTTATAGGAAAGAAAATGCGGGTCTTCGACAAGCTGGCGAGGTGTGACCTCTGATGCGGGGTCAACGCAGTGGGGTCGGGACTTTCTGTCACGCAATTTGTTAAGGAAGGAAGTCCGGAAGCGGTAAGATAAAAGGAGGGCGATGCGACGTCTGGCACACATCGCCCTAAAGGAATTTTGCCCTGTCTGTGTATTCTCCGCCCCGTTCTTGCCGCAACCGAACGGAGAGCCAGCACTTAACGAAAGAGCGTCTTGATTCGGCCCCACGTACTCTCCTGGATGGGTGTCTCGCCACACCCCATTGGAAGGGCTCCCAGCAGGCCGCAACCGGGCGCGTTGAGACACGGCGAGCCCCAGTGCAAGGAGAAATCCTCGGCTATCGGATTACAGAACATGGGGCCGAGGGCTATGTTGCCGTTAAGCCCCGTTTGGTCTGTAATCGCGCCACCATAATTGGACGGGACGTTATTCCATACATCGTTGCACGCAATGACTGGCATGGCGTCAGCCCAAATGCCCCCACCGACGCATCCAACGATTGTGTTCCGGTCGATGACGAGCGCGGGCGACCCAGACACATATATCCCTCCACCCGCTCCACCCACGCCTGCCCAGCAGTCGTATATAGTGTTTTGGACAATATGGCCCGACCCCTGATGGATGGCTATCGCACCACCGGAAGAAGGACCCCCCTCGAACGTCGCTGCGACACAGTCAAAGAGAACATTGCCCCTGATGGTCAGAGTGGACGCGGCGGCGTTGATACCGCCACCTTGAGCCGCTCCGCAGTGAGCGAAAGTAAATCCCTCAATCACACTCTCACCCGTGACGTCACCGCAAGTGAGGCATGGGTAGAAGAGTCCGATCGGGGCGTTGCTGATGGTTGTCTTGGTTGGTCCCTGCTCGGACTTCAGAACGAAGTCTGACTTGTGCATGATGGAAATGTTCTCAATGTAGATACCGGGGCCAACTAGGATGGTATCCCCATTGGCGGCGGAATTGACGCAGCCCTGAATCCTCGTACAGTCCCCTGTTCCGTCCTTTTGAACTACCCACGTGTCGCAAGAGGAACTGATTGGATCCAACAGAAACAAAACTAGGATTAGGAGCAGTACTGCTATTCTCAACATAATTGCCTCCCTCCGGCTGTAGGTTTAGAGCGGAATCACTGCGATTGGAAGGCGAGAGACGGAAGAGACACCGCAGCCCGAAATCAGCCTATAGCCTAGCCGGCAAGAGGAAGCGAACTGAGCGTAATCCCTTCCTGTATGGAATTGTACTCCTGTGATAGTTCCGTGTCAAGCAATTTGTTGGGGGGTCACGAGCAACCGGGCGTTGATCGGATCCCACAAAGAAATGCCATGGACCTTATGGCCCGGCCGGCCGAAATCGTGGCTTGTAGGGCTTCCTAGAGCATCGTTCGGGTGCGTTTTGGGTGTTTTCTTGGTATTTTGACCTCTGAGACGCATCAAGTGGCTCTCCGAGCAGAATTGGGGCTTCCTGCGGCTCCTCCAAACAGAGGGTTGCATAGTCCTCGCCAAGAAGCTCTCGGTGTCTTTGCTCTATTAGGGCGGCCGCCTCTCGTGAAGTCGGGATCCCGTTTTCAACGTAGCTCTTTCTCTTGAACTCCTCGAGGTTCTCGTCCGTCGGAAAAATCGGTTCAGGCAAGACAGTTTTCAACGCGATGGGGTTTCTGGTAACAAACTTGAGCTTACACTCCCCTATCCCCTGGCTCATGATAACGTTCTTGTAGAAAGCCCGTTTCTCGTCCAGCGAGTAGAAGACGGGCGTGTCATCCTCGTACTCACGCTCATACTCGGTGATTGCGGGTTCGTGAGAGCCGCTTGTGCCTGAACGTGCCGGACCGAGAGGCCAGCTCGTGGACTCACTTGACGATCTAGCAGTCAGGTCGTCCGCGAACGTAGAAATGTGCCCGGCAGTGCCCGGGCTGTAAGACGTGCTCGAGGTCTCGCCTGTGAGCGTAATAATCTCTGTGTGTGGTATCAGGAGTCTGTGGTAGCCCTTGTACTTGACGTCCTGGCCGTGAATCTGTTTCGTGAAGATCTCTTCGACCATGGCGTCCGCGTCCTCGGACCAGATGTTGAAGGCGGCCTTCCAAAGAGTGTTGGACATCACCGCGCTATACAGGTCCTCTCCGAGTTCCTGGCGCAGTTGCCCGAATCGCTGGTTGGCAAGAATAAGCGGCACTCCAAACTGACGCAGGGTGTCCAGTCCCTTCGCGAAGTCTTTGCACACCACCTCCCCGAACTCGTCAACGTAAAGGTAGAACGGTCGTAAGGTTGCAAACTCGCCCCGGCGAGTCGGGGCAGCTTGAATTATCTGATGGACAAGGATGATCGCTAACTGCTTGTTCGCTTTCTCGCTCGAGTGAGCCGTCTGCCCGAGATTGCAGAGAACAATCTTTCCCTCGTCCATGGTTTGCGGTCCATTTAACCGTGTTGTGCGGCTGACCGACCACGCGCTTGATGGTCTCGACCTGCCAAAAGAGGCTTCCTCGGTTCTTAACGACCTCCACCTGGTTGGCGCGTTCGCCCCTGCTGTAGGCTTCAAAGTCATTCCAGCTTCTGAGGTAGTAGGGGTCCCGAAGTTTCTGCAAGAGGTCTTGCCGGAATTGGGGGTGAGTGGCGCTTACAAAGTAAACTATCTCGAGCAAAGTCAGCCCCGCTCTTATGAGAGGGATAAGCGCGAGCGGGGCGCAGGTTTCCCAACGGAGCTTGACCTGGTCTTGTTCCTTGTAGAGTCTGGCCAAGCCCTCCATCACGGTCTGAAGGATTACGCCCGCGTCGTTGCCTCCCACTTGTTCCAAGTAGTTGATGGCGAGCTGTATTCTCTTTCAGACGGGTCTACTAGTGTAATGTCTCATAAATAGCTTGACTAAGTATGTCGGTCCTGGTAGCATGGGCATAGTCCGGAAGGAGGATGCCCATGAAGACAGGAAGACCGAGAGAACCCATCGTGCTTTCCAGAGAGGAAGAGCTGGAACTTAAGGCCATCGCCGGTTCACGATCCCTGCCCTACGGCTTGGTCGCCAGGGCGAAGATTGTTCTTATGTCCGCCCAGGGCGTAACGAACAAGGCGATCGCCGTCAAGCTGGGCTACAGTCGCCCGTCGGTGGTCTTGTGGCGAAAGCGCTATCGGGAACAGGGGCTCTCCGGCCTTCACGACGAGCTGCGTTCGGGGCGGCCCCGTTCGATCTCTGATGAGAGAGTCGCTGAGCTTATCCGGAAGACTCTGAAGACCAGGCCGAGAGCCGGGACTCATTGGTCGACGCGCTCCATCGCCAAGGAAACGAAGATCTCCCGGCCCACGGTCCAGAGGATCTGGAGCGCCTTCGGCCTTCAACCCCATAGGCAGCGCCATTTCAAGATCTCCAACGACCCCTTTTTCGTTGAGAAAGTCCGCGATATTGTGGGTCTGTATCTGAACCCTCCCGAGAACGCCATGGTCCTGTGTGTGGACGAGAAGAGTCAGATTCAAGCGCTGGACCGCACTCAGCCAGTTCTGCCCATGGGTCTGGGTTACGTCGAGGGAGTGACGCACGACTACATCCGTCATGGCACCACCACGCTCTTCGCCGCGCTGGATGTGGCCACCGGCAAAGTCCTCACCCGCTGCAAAAAGCGCCATCGCCATCAGGAGTATCTCGGCTTTCTCAAACATATCGACGCTAACGTCCCTCCCAAGCTATCCGTGCATCTGGTGGTGGACAACTACGCCACCCATAAACATCCCCGGGTCAAGCGCTGGCTGGCCACTCATCCACGCTTCCAGGTCCATTTTACACCGACCTACGCCTCCTGGCTCAACCAAGTAGAGATATGGTTCAATATCATCACTCAAAAGGCCATCCGCCGAGGAACATTCCGAAGCGTCAAAGAACTGGCCGGGAAAATCGACCACTTCGTCCAACACTCCAATGCTCACACCCGGCCTTTCGTCTGGACCGCCACCGCCGACTCGATACTCGAAAAGGTCAAGCGACTCTGTCAACATATTTGCGAGACAGAACACTAGGATAACCTTGTCAGCGATCGAGTGAGGGCGGTCCAGATAGCCAAGAACCGCACAAGACGATCGTAGAGGTTCCCTGCGACGTCGATAGGACAAAGTCCATTTCCGTTTAGAATATCCTGCTGAATGCAGTGCTTCAGAAAGCTGGTCTTCCCTGTTCCCGTGCGGCCGATCACGTGCATATGTCCGCGCCGAGGAACCTCGGGAAGATACACTCTGTTTCCTCCCCTCCGGAAATTATCCCCCGCGTACAGGTCCCTCGCCAACTATATCCACCCTCTCTTGCGCTTGTAGGACATCACTTGTTGATGAAGGATTGCTTTCATCTGCTTGTCCCGCTCGGGTTCTCTATCTGGGGGGTACTCTCGGTCGATTGACAGCTCCTTGCGGTGGGAAAAACGCCCGACTTCCTCTCGCTGTCTCATCTCGCGCTCTAGTTCGCTCGCGAGTCGGTTTCAAAGTCCCTCTTCTTCCCCTTCGTGCAAGTGTCGCTGTTTTGATCGCATCCTCTGTCTCAAAGCGTTCCCAGCCGCTGCAGCTCCTCTTTCAGGAGCGCCTCGGTCTCCTGCTTCACCGGCACCATCGGCAATCTCAGCTCACCCGAGCAAAGACCCAGGAGCTCGCACGCCTTCTTCACCGGCGCGGGGTTCGTCTCCGCAAACAGCGCCTTGAAGAGCGGCAGCAGCTTGTAGTGAACCTGTCTGGCCCCGTCCACGTCGCCGCCGGAGAACTTGTCCAGCATCTGCCTCATCTGGCGAGGAGCGACGTTTCCGGCCACGGATATGACGCCCCTGGCGCCGAGGGCCAGCATCGGCAGCGTGAGCGAATCGTCCCCCGACAGCACCGTGATACCGCACCTGGAGAGGATGGCGCTCACCTGGTCCAGCGACCCGCTGGCCTCCTTGATGGCCGTAATGTTCCTGACCTCGGCCAGCCGCCAGATGGTCTCGGGCAACACGTTCACACCGGTCCGGCCAGGCACGTTGTACAGAATCACCGGAATCCCTATCGCCTCGGCCACGGCCTTGAAGTGTCTGTACTGGCCCTCCGGGCCCGGCTTGTTGTAGTAAGGGGTGATGAGCATCACGCCGTCGGCCCCGAGCTCCTCGGCCATGCGGCTGTACTCCACGGAATCCGCGGTGTTGTTGGTTCCGGTGCCGGGCACGACCTTGCACCTCCGTGACGCGACCTCGATCACGGTCTTCATCACCTCGCGTCTCTCGTCGGCACTGAGAGTCGCGGCCTCGCCGGTGCAGCCCGCGGGCACCAGGCCGTCGCAGCCCGCCTCAACCAGACTGCCGGTAAGCTTCGCCAGTGCCTCGAAGTCCACCTTTCCGGCCTTGAACGGCGTCACCATCGCCACGTAGAGACCCTTGAACATACGCTCTCCTGTCTTGCCTGTGCCCCCGCGGCTCACCGAGGCCGCCTCCCGGCCAGCCTTCCGGAAACCGCGCGAAGCGCACTCAATTCTATGTCTCCCTCATACACTACTTGAGCCGGCCCATGTAACATCGCTGGTGACCATGGCTTGGATGGCTCCTTGAACCTCACGCGCAGCGTGTCTCCACCCCGTGTTCTGAGCATGACCGGCGGTCTAACGAATCCCTTCATGGCCAGGCACACGGCGGCGGCCACAGCGCCGGTGCCGCAGGCCAGCGTTTCGCCCTCGACTCCCCTCTCGTACGTCCTGATGTCCACTGTCCGGGCTGAAACTACTCTCACAAAGTTAACGTTGACGCCGCGACGGCCGAAGACCGGATGCCGCCTGATCTCCAGACCCAGTGCTTCCACGTCAAGACGGCGCCAGTCCCTGTCCATCGTCACGAAGTGCGGCACGCCCGTGTTAACGAAGTCGCCCTTCACGACACCCGAAGCAGTCCTTACGGCCACGTCAGCCCGGAAGCCGCGCGGCTCGCCCAGCGCGAGCTCCACGCCCGACCTGCCCACGGTCGCCCCGATTGTCCCCGAGCCCACCTCAATTCTCATTTGGGCGGGAACTATCCCGTGCTCGAACGCATACAGGGCGGCGCACCTCGTACCGTTCCCGCACAGGGCCGCCTCCCTGCCGTCCGAGTTGAAGTATGCCAGCCGGAAATCCGCGCTCCTGCTCGTCTCGACGAACAACACTCCGTCCGCACCGACGGAATGACCCTCCGCGCAGAGCGCGCGGACCATAGCGCCTCTCGTAAGGCCGAGCGCGACCCCGCTACGGCCGGCGTGTCTCACGTCCAGAAGCACGAAGTGGTTCCCCGCGCCAGAGACCTTGTAGAAGTGAATTGACTGCTCGCGACACTTCATCGGTTTTCCTTCTCCGTCTCGCCGCCCGTCTGCGTAGTGCCGGCCTCTGCCGGAGCCCGCGTTGTCTCGGGCGGAGGCGCCGCGCAGGGAAGCTCCAGCTTCACTCCGGAGACAACGTCCCCGGGGGTAACCTGAATGGTGTGAGGCTCCCGGCACTGGATCTCTCCCGGACCCCTCACGCCGTTCGTGTTGAGGTCAAGGAAGCACGTCACTGTGTACCGGCCCGAGGGCATGTCGCCCACCGAGAACGAGCTGTCCCTTCCGGCGGACGTGATGAACGAAGCAGAGGTGTCGGTGACCGAGACTGCGGTCACCGCAATTGAGACGCTGTCGGCGTAACAGTGGTGGACAGCTCCCCGCACGCCGCCGGGTTCCTTCGGGTCCACCAGCGCAATCTGGACGTCCGTCACGACCGGGTCGTCGGCTGTCACGCGCGCCGCCTCCGGCGCCGGGCTGGTGAAATCGCTCCCGTCGTCGTAGGCCCTGTTGGCGTCCTTGTCCTTGAAGGCGAAAAGCAGATACGTCCCGGAAGGCAGGCCCAGAAACCTGAACTCTCCCTTGGAGCCCGCCTGAGAGACGTAGTCCGGTTCGTCCTTCGTGAAATCAGGCAAAGGAGTCCTGACCGAGTCGAAGGCCCACACCGGTATTCCTGGCGCCGGCAGGGTCTTTGCCGTGACGACGCCGGATATCGCGCCCGCCGCCAGCGAATCGCCGGTGGAGAACGTGAACGTGTACGGCTCCTTCGTGGCGTTGCCGTGTGAGTCCCTGCAGCCCGCCGTCAGTGTCATGGCGTAGGTCGTCGCCGGCCCGAGCGACTCGGCCAGAGTCACACAGAAGGAGTTCCCACGCCAGTCCGTGTCCCCGACCTTCACCGCCGGCCTCAGCACCACTGCGTCCCGCACGCTCCTCTTGTCCATCGGTTCGCTGAACGTCAAGCAGACCTCCGACACGGACCCGACACCGACCTGCGCGGAATCCGGGGCGGTCGAGACTACCCGTGGGGGTTCAGCGTCCACCGGCCCGCCCGGAGGAATGCCGCGCCGCGCGCACGAGCAGAAGAGCGTGGACGGAGCCAGCACAAGCACCAAAAAGACGATCAGCGCGGAGTGGGCGCGCCCGGTCTTCGTCATGACATCAATCTCAACATGATGGCCTTCTGCATGTGCAGTCTGTTTTCCGCTTCGTCGAACACCACCGAGCGCGGACCGTCTATCACGCTGTCGGTGATCTCGTCACCCCTGTGGGCCGGCAGGCAGTGCATCACCAGGCAGTCGGGCTTGGCCACGGCCACCAGGCCGTCGTCCACCCTGAATCTCGCGAACGTCTTCTTCCGTTCCTCGGCCTCTTTCTCCTGGCCCATGCTGGCCCAGACGTCCGTGTAGATGATGTCCGCGCCCTGGGCGGCCCTCAGAGGTTCGCGGTGGAGCTGTATGCGCGAGCCGGCCTCCTGAGCGACCGGGCCCATGACATCCGCCGGCGGCTCGTGCCCCTCGGGCACGCACACTCGCAGGGTAAAGTTGAACCTGGTTGCCGCGTTGAGCCAGGAATTGCAGACGTTGTTGCCGTCGCCGATGAAAAGCACGGTCATGGAATCCAAATCCTTGCCCTTCTCGAAGGCGGTGAACATGTCCGACAGTACCTGGCAGGGATGCAGCAGGTCCGTCAGACCGTTTATTACCGGCACGGAGGCTTCCCTGGCCATGTTCACGGCTATGGAGTGGCTGAACGTGCGGATCATGATGCAGTCCACGTAGCGCGACAGCACCTTCGCCACGTCACCCACGGACTCCCTCTGGCCCAGGCCTATTTCCTTGTCAGTCAGGTACACGGAGCTGCCGCCCAGCTGGGCCATGCCCGCCTCGAAGCTCACCTTCGTCCTGAGACTGGGTTTGTGAAATATGAGGCCCAGGACCTTCCCGGCCAGGTCGGAGCATAGCTTTCCCTCTTTAGTCTCTCTCTTCTTCTTGGCGGCCAGGGTCATGAGCTCCTGGATCTCCACCCTGGTGAAGTCCCTGATGGACAGCAGACTGCGGGCTCGTTTCCCCGTTCCGGCTGACGCAGACGACATGTGTTACCTCCACGGATGCTAAAGTATGTACCGGCTGAGGTCTCTATTCTCCACGATTTTATCCAGCTTCTGCCGCACCACGGCCGCAGTGATTTCGACGTTCTTCCTCCTCGTCTCCGGGACGGCGAACAACAGGTCCTCCAGCAGGGTGGTCATGACGGTGTGCAGCCTTCTGGCGCCGATGTTCTCCGTCTGTTCGTTCACCCTCGTGGCTATGGAGGCTATCTCTTCCACCGCGTCCTGGCTGAAGGAGACGACCACACTCTCTGTCTCCAGCAGAGCCTGGTACTGTTTGAGAAGGGCGTTCCTGGGCTCGGTCAGGATTCTGACGAAGTCGTCCTTAGTGAGGTTTTCCAGCTCCACTCTGATCGGGAACCGGCCCTGGAGCTCCGGTATCAGGTCGGACGGCTTGTGCGAATGGAACGCGCCCGCCGCGATGAACAGGATGTGGTCCGTCTTGACCATGCCGTACTTCGTGGCGACGGCGCAGCCTTCGACTATGGGAAGAATGTCCCTCTGGACCCCTTCCCTCGAGACGTCGGGCCCGATTGTGGTCTTGCTTCCCACTATCTTGTCAATCTCGTCGATGAACACGATTCCGGAGTTCTGCGCCCTGTCCAGCGCCTCGGACACCACCTTGTCCATGTCCACCAGCCGCTGGACCTCCTCCTGGAACAGGATGTTGCGCGCGTCCGCAACGGAGACCTGTGTGCGCTTGCGCTTCTGGGGAAACATGCCGCCGAAGGCCTCCTGCATGTTTATGTCCATCTCCTCCATGCCGGCGCTGGAGAAGATCTCGATTGTTGGAACAACCTTCGTGGCCACGTCCATTTCAACCACGCGCTTGTCCAGCTTGCCTTGCCTCAACTGGTCCCTGAGCTTGGCCCTGGTGTCCTGGAGGCCGTCCCCGGGGTCATCCGGAAACAGCTCCACCTCGTCGGCTTTCCGCCTCTTCTTCAGGCGCGGCAGCAGCAGGTCCAGGACCTTCTCCTCCGCCAGCTGCTTGGCAGTCTCTTCCACTTCCGCTGCCTTCTCGCTCTTGACCATGTTGACGGCCAACTCCACGAGGTCCCTCACCATGGAGTCCACGTCCCTGCCCACGTAGCCCACTTCCGTGAACTTCGAGGCCTCGACCTTCACGAACGGCGCCTGCGACAGCCTGGCCAGGCGCCTGGCTATCTCGGTCTTGCCAACGCCGGTCGAGCCGATCATTATGATGTTGTTGGGCATTATCTCTTCGCGGAGCTCACTGGGAACGAGCTGCCTCCGCCATCTGTTCCTGAGGGCGATGGCCACGCTCTTCTTGGCCCTGTCCTGGCCAATGACGTACTTGTCCAGCTCCCGCACGATCTGCTTCGGAGTGAGAGCCTGCGGAGGCATCTGCGCGCTTTTTCCGTCCATTCCTGTCATTTCCCCGCCTGCGGAGGCGAGTCTGCCGCCGTGTTTCCGGCCGGAAGCTCCTCTATAGTCAAGTTTGCGTTTGTGAAGACACAGATGGAAGCCGCAATCCTGAGCGACTCGTCGACCAGCTCGCGCGGCTCCAGGTTCGAGTGCTTGATGAGCGCCCTGCACGCGGCCAGCGCGTAAGGTCCGCCGGTCCCGATCGCCACCACGCCGTCGTCGGGCTCTATCACGTCTCCGGTGCCGGATATCATGAAACAATGGTCGCTGCTAACGACGGCCAGCTGCGCCTCCAGCCTTCTCAGCATCCTGTCGGTGCGCCAGTCCTTGGCCAGCTCCACGACGGCCCGCTCGACGTTTCCCTTGTACCCGTCCAGCTTGTTCTCGAACTTCTCGAAGAGGGTCAAGGCGTCGGCCGCGCCGCCCGCAAAGCCCACCAGCACCGCGTCCCTGTAAATCCTCCTTACCTTCCTGGCGCTTTGCTTCATCACGGTCTCTCCCACCGTGACCTGGCCGTCGCCTCCGATGGCCGCCTTGCCGCCGCGTCTCACTCCCAGGATTGTCGTGTGCCTTATCTTCTTCTCGCGGTCCATTCGGATCTCCTGTCTCGAGCGGTCAGGCGCGCGGATGCGCGCGTGCGTACGCTTCCTTGAGCCGCCTCAACGAAACGTGCGTGTAGATCTGCGTAGTCACAACGCTGGCGTGCCCGAGCAGCTCCTGCACGGCTCTCAGGTCCGCCCCGGCGTCCAGCAAGTGTGTCGCGAAAGAATGTCTCAACACGTGCGGGCTGACCGAGCTCAGCCTCGCGGCCGCGCCCAGGCGCCTGGCCACGACCCTCTGCACTGTGCGTGCCGTCAGTCGCGTGCCGTTTCTGCCTATGAAGACGACCTCGGAATCGCCGGGTTTCCGGCGCGTGAGGCGTGGTCCCTTGCCCCGGCGCCGCGGGCCGGCCAGCGCCTTCGCCCGTTGGTCGCCGCGGTACTTGAAGTACACGGCCATCGCTCTTCCGGCACACTGACCGAACGGCACCACTCGTTCCTTCTTCCCCTTTCCCCGCACCCTCAGGAGGCCTTCGGACAGTTTCACGTCGGCGAGACTCAACCCGACCAGCTCACCCACGCGAATGCCGCTGCCGTAGAGCAGTTCCAGTATAGCAAGATCGCGCGCCGAAGCAAAATCAGCGACCTCGAAGCGGAACAGAGACTCCAACTCCGACACGCTCAGGAAGGCCGGGAGCTTCCTCCTCTTTCTGGGGTACTTGATGCCCGCGGTCGGGTTCTCTGTAACGATGCTCAGCCTCACCAGGAATCTGAAGAACGACCTCAAAGAAGCCAGCTTCCTGGCTATAGAGGCGTCGCTCAGCCCCAACTCGCCCAGCTGAGCCATGAATGCCCTCACTTCCTCGGGTCTCACGCCGCCCACGTCCACGTCGGCCTGCGGCTCTTCCCCGCGCACCCTCTTCGTGAAGGCCGCGAACTGGAGCAGGTCCCTCCTGTAGGAGTCGACGGTGTACGGGGAGTAGGCCCTTTCGTGGGTCAGGTATCGCACGAAGCTCGACAAGGGTCTTCTCATTCCGTACCCGCTCCGAAGCCGGCCGCTTCCGTGGAGGCCAGCCACTCAGTCAGCTTCTCGCGCGCCCTGGCGCAGTACTGCGCCTTTCTGTCGCCGCTTCTCCGCGCTCCTGCGGGGAGCGGAGGGAGGAGCCCGAAGTTGAAGTTCATGGGCTGAAAAGCCGCGGCGCCGGGGGTCGTGACGTACCGGCAGAGAGAGCCGACCGCCGTCTCCGGAGGCGGCACCAGCGGCTCCAGACCGGCCCCCACCCTGGCCGCGTTCACGCCCGCCAGGAGCCCAGTGGCAATCGACTCCACGTAGCCCTCGACTCCGGACAACTGGCCTCCCACGAACAGCGTGCGGCTTAGCCGCGTCTGGAGAGTGGGCAGAAGACACGCCGGCGAGTTGATGAACGAATTCCTGTGCACGCTGCCGTAGCGAAGAAACTCCGCGCGCTCGAGACCCGGGATCATCCTGAAGACCCGCCTCTGCTCGGGAATCCTGAGACGCGTCTGAAACCCCACCAGTCCGTACATCGTGCCGTCGCGGTTTTCCGCTCTCAACTGCACTACCGCGTACGGCCTCCTGCCGGTGCGGGGGTCCGTGAGGCCGACCGGCTTCATAGCGCCGAAGGCGAGCGCCCGTGTCCCTCTCCGCGCCACTTCCTCGACCGGGAGGCAGCCCTCGAAGAACTGCATCTTCTCGAACTCCCTGCACGGAATCATGTCCGACGACAGGAGCGCCTCACGGAACGCATGGAACTCCGCCTCATCGAGCGGGCAGTTCAGATAGCCGCCGTCCCCTTTGTCGTACCTCGAGGCCGCGAACGCCTTCCGGGAATCCACGCTCTGCGCCTCAACAATGGGCGAGATGGCGTCATAGAAATACAGACTCTCCGCCCCGAGGTATCCCCTGATCCAGTCTGAAAGCGCGGGGGAGGTCAGAGGGCCGGTGGCGACCACGGTGAGAGCCGACGGGTCCGGGTCCGTGACCTCGCGCCTCACGACGCGGATTCTTGCCTCGCCGCGCAGAGTCTCCTCCACTCTCTCGGAGAAGCGCAGTCTGTCCACGGCCAGCGCCGTGCCCGCCGCCACACGCGTTTCCTGGGCCGCTGCCAGAAGGGCCGAGCCCATCGCCCGGAGCTCGGCCTTGAGAAGACCGGCCGCCGTGCCCGGAGCGTCCGACTTGAGCGAGTTGCTGCAGACGAGCTCGGCCAGGCAGTCCGTCGTGTGCGCCTCCGTCGTCCTGTCAGGTCTCATCTCGTAGAGGACGACGTCTGCTCCGTTTCGCGCGGCCTGGAAGGCGGCCTCGCATCCCGCCAGCCCGCCGCCCACGACGGTTACCTCATTCGCTTTCTTCATGCTTGCATCTGAGGCATTTCATGGTCGTGTCTGCCTTCTTCGTCACTTTCTGGACCATGACTGGGTAACCGCACTCAGGGCACTTGCGCTTGACCGGCTGGTCAGACGTGGCGAACTTGCATTCGGGGTATCTGTTGCAGGCGAAGAACACCCTGCCGGACCTGGCGCGCCTCTCCACGAGGCTGCCGCCGCAGCCCTCGTTGGGGCACTCCACGCCTATCTCGAGGGGTTTCGTGGACTTGCACTCGGGATACTTGGTGCAGGCGATAAACCGGCCGAACCTGCCCTCCTTGATCCTCATCGGAGCGCCGCACGCCTCGCACTTCTGGTCCGCTATAACGTCAGCCAGAGCGTCGGCCTGCGGTTCTTCTATGGGTCGCGTGAACTTGCACTCCGGATATCCGCTGCACGCGAAGAACGGCCCCCTGCGGCCGAATTTCTTGACCATCTTCTTCCCGCACTGATCGCACACCAGTCCGGTTTCCTCGGTCACCTCGTCGCGCAGCTGCGCCTTGGCCTTTTCCGCTTTGTCCAGATCCTGCTTGAACGGCCCGTAGAACTGCCTGACGACCTCGGCCCATTCCCTTTCTCCGGACTCCACGAAGTCCAGGCTGTCCTCCATGCGCGCAGTGAACTCCACGCTGAAGATGTCAGGAAAGGCCTTGAGCAAGAGCTTGTTCGTGGTCATGCCCAGGTCGGTGGGGCGCAGTCTGCCCCTGTCCACGGCAACGTAGTTCCTGGCCAGTATGGTCGCCACTATCGTGGCATACGTGCTCGGCCTGCCGATGTCGTTCTCGTCCAGTGCCTTCACCAACGTTCCTTCCGTGTACCTGGCGGGCGGCTCGGTGAAGTGTTGGAACGTGTCCAGTTTGCTGAGCCGCAGCGCCTCGCCCTCGCTCAGTTTCGGAAGCGTCTCCGGTTTCTTTTCCTTCTGCTTCTCCTGTTGCGGGTCCGGGTCTCTGTACACGCGGGTGAACCCGTCGAACGTCATCCTGGTGCCCGACGCCCTGAACAGGAACCTGCCGGCCTGTATGTCCACGGAGGTTATGTGGTACGAGGCGGGCGCCATCTGGCTTGCCACGAAGCGGTTCCATATCAGTCTGTACAGGTCGAGCTGGGGTTCCGACAGGAATCTCTTCACTTGCTCCGGGGTGCGTGCGACCGAAGTGGGTCTGATGGCCTCATGCGCGCCCTGCGCCCTCCCCTTGGACTGGTACAAACGGGCCGACTCGGGCAGGTACGCCCTGCCCATCGAGTGCTCGACGTGCGCCCTGGCCTGCTCGACGGATTGCGCCGATGACCTGGTGGAGTCCGTCCTCATGTAACTGATGAGGCCGACCTGTCCCTCGGGCCCCAGGTCTATGCCCTCGTACAGCTGCTGCGCTATCGTCATGGTCTTCTTGCTGGAAAAGCGGAGTCGCTTCGACGCTTCCTGCTGAAGCGTGCTCGTCGTGAACGGCGGGAACGGATTGCGTTTCTTCTCCTGCTCCCTGATGCCGGCGACAGAAAACGACTGTCTCCTTATCTCGTCAGCGAGCTCCGTGGCCCTCGCCTCGTTCCCGATCTCCAGCTTCTTTCCGTCCGCGAGCAGGAGCTTCGCGGTGAACGGCTCGTCCGCGCGGCCCACGAGCTCCGCTTCGACCGACCAGTACTCCTGCGTCTTGAAGCAGGCGATCTCCTCTTCTCGCTCGCAGATCAGCCTCAAGGCCACCGACTGCACCCTCCCGGCGCTCAGACCGTACCGTAACGTGGTCCAGAGAAACGGGCTCACCAGATAACCCACCAGTCTGTCGAGGATGCGGCGGGCTTGCTGCGCGTCCACCTTCTTCGAATCTATTCCCTCTGGATGCGTGAGCGCCTCCAGCATGGCGTCCTTGGTCACCTCGTAGAAGACCAGGCGCGAGGTGTTCCTGTTCGTGTCGCGGAGATAGTTCTGAAGGTGCCAGGCGATGGCCTCGCCTTCCCTGTCGGGGTCCGGCGCCAGGTACACGCGTGACGCCCGCGCGGCCGCCTCTTTGAGGCCCTTCAGGACGTTCTGCTTACCCCTCATCACAACGTACTGCGGCTCGAAGTTCTTTTCCGTGTCCACGCCCAGCTTCGCCTTGGGCAGGTCCATTATGTGGCCGTTGGAGGCCATGATGGCGTAGTCGGAGCCCAGGAACTTCGCGAGCGTCCTCGCCTTCGTGGGCGATTCGACGACTATGAGAGGCTTCCCGTCGCCACCGGCCGTGACGGGTTTCCCGGCCGCGACCCGCTTCACACGCGCCGACTTCGCCCCCGCGACGGCGCGCGCCGGGGCCTCGATCGTTGTCGTCTTCTTCCGCGGCGCTGCCGGCTTTTTCGGCACGCCTGTCTTCCCGACCGCTGATTTCTTCCTGGTAGGCATGCTATGGTTCCTGTTGGTCCTTGGGCAGGCAGC
>CAZMZP010000101.1:0-14458 GCA_964570935.1 uncultured bacterium | reverse complement strand
ATACGTGGAGCTTCCCGACGCTTACAAGAGCGTCGTGGAATCGATGAAGCACGGGGGGATCGCCAACAAGGTGGGAGTGGAGATCAAATGGATAGACTCCGAATCCCTTGAAAAAGAAGAGAACCTTGAGCCGATATTCAGGGATGTCCACGGCATATGCGTTCCCGGAGGGTTCGGCATACGCGGCGTGGAAGGCAAGATAATGGCGATAAAATACGCAAGAGAGAATAAAGTGCCGTATCTCGGGCTTTGCCTCGGGATGCAGTGCGCGGTCATAGAGTTCGCGAGGAACGTCTGCGGCCTGGATGGAGCGGACAGCTCCGAGTTCAATCCCGGCACGCCGCACCCGGTCATTGACCTCATGCCGGACCAGGTGAACCTGGACAAGATGGGCGGCACCATGAGGCTGGGCGTATACAAATGTGAGCTCAAGCCGGACTCGCTTGCGTGGTGCGCCTACGGAGCCAGTGAGATCGGCGAGCGCCACAGGCACAGGTACGAGTTTAACAACCGTTTCCGGGATGTGTTTGAGAAGAACGGGATGATCCTGTCCGGGCTCAACAGGGACAGGAATCTGGTGGAGATAGTCGAGCTCACGGGGCATCCGTGGTTCGTGGGTGTTCAGTTCCACCCGGAGCTGAAGTCGAGGCCGCGCGCCGCGCATCCTCTGTTCAGGGAATTCGTGAAGGCCGCCCTGGCGTCGGCCTCCGCGGGCGGCTGCTCCAGATAGGGCCACCGTGGCCGGTGCGCGGCAGGCGGACGGAATGGGCTGCGCCCGTGGCAGCACGCAGGAGAAAACGTTGGAATCGACTCTCGAACGCAAGTTCACGGTGTCCGGCGCGGAGGTCGGAGGCGACCGCCTCGCCCTCATCGCGGGTCCGTGCGTGATAGAGTCCGCTGAAGCGTGCCTCAAGATAGCGGCGGAAGTGAAGCGGATCGCCGGTGACCTCGGCGTACCGTTCATCTTCAAGGCCTCCTACCAGAAGGCCAACAGGACTTCGGCTCGCTCGTTCCGTGGGCCGGGACTGGAAGAGGGGCTTCGCGTGCTGGCTGAAGTCAGGAGCACCGCGGGAGTGCCGGTGCTATCGGACGTGCACGCGGCGGACGAAGTCGAACCCGCGGCTCGGGTCCTGGACGTGCTTCAGGTGCCGGCCTTCCTGTGCAGGCAGTCCGAGCTAGTGGAGGCGTGCGGGAGAAGCGGGAAACCGGTCAACGTGAAGAAGGGGCAGTTCCTCGCCCCGGAGGACACCGGTTTCATCCTGGACAAGCTGGCGGCGGTCGGGGCGCGGCGGGTTCTGCTCACGGAGAGAGGAACCTGCTTCGGATATCACAATCTCGTTGTCGACATGAGGGGCATCGCCACCATGCGCGCTCTCGGCGTTCCGGTGGTGTTCGACGTGACGCACTCCCTACAGAGGCCGGGCGGAGAGCGGACTGGTGGTGACAGAGGCTTCGCCGGTACCCTCGCGCGGGCCGCCGTGGCGGCGGGCTGCGACGTGCTGTTCGTGGAGACTCACCACGACCCCGGCAGCGCGCTGTCGGACGCCGGGACGATGCTGCCGTTGAGCGAGCTGGGAGGGTTCCTGGCGGACATGGTAAGAGTGAGGCGGGCGTACCTGGACTGCACCTCGAAGTGAGCCGCGTGTGGCGGCACCGTCGAGACCAGGAAGCAAGGAGTGAGTAACATCAAGCGGGAAGACGCAAAGGCTGTTCCGGCCGTCGGGCCTGCGGGCTCGGCGCTGGAAGTGGCGCACCAGGTGCTGAAGACTGAGGGCGAGGCCGTGCTGTCGATGGCCGGCAGGCTCGGCCCGGAGTTCGCGGAGGCAGTCGAGAGGATACACAACTGCAGGGGCAGGGTCATCATGACCGGCGTCGGCAAGTCGGGTATAATCGCCGAGAAGGTGGCCTCCACTCTGACGAGCACCGGCACGCCGGCGTTCTACATTCACCCCGGCGACGCCGCTCACGGGGACATCGGGATCGTCGGAACCGGCGACGTCGTCATCTTCATGTCGAAGAGCGGAGAAACCGCCGAGCTCGTGCAGCTTCTGCCCGCGCTGAAGAGACTCGACGTCACCCTCATCGCCATCACCGCGAGAAGGGATTCTCCTCTGGCCAGAGCCAGCGACTGTGTCGTGGACACGGGGGCCGTGACCGAGGCCTGTCCGTTCGACCTGGTTCCGACGACCAGTACGACCTGCGCACTGGCCATCGGCGACGCGATGGCGATAGCGCTGCTCAAGGTCAAGGGCTTCACAAGAGAGGACTTCGCCTTCGTCCACCCGGGTGGGGTGCTGGGCCGGATGCTCAACCTGAGCGTCGAGGACGTGATGCATACGGGCGACGGACTGCCCAGAGTCGGCGAAGGCGTTTCGATGAAGGACGCCATACTCGAGATCATGAACAAGCGGCTCGGGATGACCACCGTGGTCGACTCCCGGGGAAAGCTCTCGGGCATCGTCACCGACGGAGACTTCAAGCGCATTCTCATAATGTCGCCCGACATCTTCCAGGTCAGGGTGTGCGACGTGATGACCCGCAACCCCCGCACGATCGGGAAAGCCGAACTGGTGGCCGCCGCAGTCAAGAAGATGGAGGAGAACAAACCGTCTCCCATCACAAGTCTCGTAGTGATCAGTCCCGACGGTGAACCTGAGGGAGTGATTCACCTGCACGACTGCCTGCGGGCCGGAGAGTCGGGCTGACGTCCTGCCCCTTTTTCCTTCTCGCTCCGGACCCCCGGGTCCTCCCAGTGCCGCCGCAAGTCGTTGGCACGGTTTATGCTTGACGCCGTTGACCTTTTCTGATAAGTTACCGTCGGAGGGACCACCAACTTGTGGAAGTCACTCAGGCACGCCCTTACGTCCGCGCTCGTGAAGTCTCTGATGTGGACGGCCGGCGCACTGCCGAGGGCATGCGCGCTCAGATTGTTCTCGACACTCGGCGCTCTGGCGTTCTATGTTCAGCCGAAGGCTCGAGTTATCACCGAGGTCAACCTTTCCATGGCCATGCCCGGATTGTCGAGGCCCGAAACCCGGAAACTGGCCAGACGGGTCTGGTCGGACCTCGGAAGAAACTGCGTGGACACTCTCAAGTTCCCGCGCATCGGCTGGGACGAGCTCGACAAGCTCGTCAGGGTCGAGGGGCTCGAGACACTGGAGGAAGCCTTGTCGCGCGGCCGCGGGGTGGTCGCGGTCACGGGCCACATCGGAAACTGGGAGCTGATGGGCGCCTATTTCTCCATGCGGGGCTATCCGCTGAGCGTGCTCGCGCGGCCACTGAGGGACGAAAGGCTGGAGAGGCTCCTGGACCGCCAGCGCAGGGCGAAGGGCATAAGGCCGATATCACGTATCGCGAATGCCAGGCCGGTGTACGAGTCCCTCAAGAGGGGCGACATGCTTGGAGTGCTGATCGACCAGGACACTCCGGTGAAAGGGGTCTTCTGCGACTTCTTCGGCCGGCCCGCCTTCACACCCGCCGGTCCGGCCTACCTCGCCATGCGCACGGGCGCCGCTGTCGTGCCCATGGCCATATCGATGCAGAGCGACGGAACGCATCTGGTCAGGATCCTGGAGCCGGTGGACGCCGCCGCGAAAGACGGAGACGACAAGGACCGCAGGGCGCTCGAGATCACGGCGGAATGCACCAGTTCCCTGGAGAGACTGATCCGGTACAAGCCCACGCAGTGGGTGTGGATGCACGAGAGATGGAAGACGAGGCCCGCGTGCCCGGGACCCGACCGGGATGCTTCGGGCGTCGGAACCGGCCGCGTCAGTTGAAGGTTCAGCGATGAGCTTCGGACAGAGTAAACGGAGATTGCTCGGTGTCGCGCCGCTCCCCGGCGGCCGGGCGTCGCGCGCCTTCCTGGCTGCATGCGCGGTGCTTTTTCTGGCGCTATGCGCTCACGGATGTGGAAGAGACTCCGACTCGAGGCCGGCCGGCGCGGCCGTGGAGACCCCGGACCAGGAAGTGGGCGATTTTTCCCTGACGGAAAGCGTCCAGGGGACACGAAAGTGGACCCTGTGGGCCGAATGGGCGGCCATATACAACGAAAAGGCGCAAGTTCAGGCAAGAAACGTCCGAATTGATTTCTTTGAGGAGACAGGGGACAAGTTCTCGGAGCTAAAGGCGGATTCCGGAACCATTTACCAGAGGACCAACGACATGGAGGCTGCCGGCAACGTGGTGGTCAGGACCGAGGAAGGAATAACGCTTGAAACTCAGTCCCTGAAGTGGCTAAATGCTTCGCAGAAGATCCTGTCCGAGGACTTCGTCAAGATAACACAGGGAAGGGACGTCCTCACGGGCGTGGGCCTGGTGAGCGACGCCAGTCTGAACGAGTTCGAGATCAAGTCACAGGTACAGGCGTTCGTCGTGGACGAAGAGGGCAAGCTCGTGCCGAAGGACTAGGCCGGTCGAGGGTCTGCCGCGGGAATACGGGAGCATGGTGTTGGAGTCAACTCAGTCGGGAACGACGCAGTCAGCGCAGTCGGGAACAGCGAAGGTCCTGAGGGGCAGAGAGCTTGTCAAGCGATACGGGAAGTGGACCGTGGTCAACGAGGTCAGCCTCGACGTGGCCCAGGGTGAGGTGGTCGGCCTGCTGGGGCCGAACGGGGCCGGCAAGACCACGACCTTCTACATGCTCGTGGGACTCCTCAGGCCCGACGCCGGCTCCGTGATGATCGACCGTGACGACGTGACGGAGACGCCGGTGTTTCGCAGGGCGCGCCTGGGCATAGGGTACCTCTCCCAGGAGCCTTCCATATTCAGGAAGCTGACGGTGAGAGAGAACATCATGTCCATCCTCGAGACGATGCACTACGGACGTGACGAGCGAGAGGAAAGACTGCAGGGCCTCATGGCGGAGCTGGGGATCGCCCATCTGGCGGAGAGGAAGGCCTACCAGCTGTCCGGGGGCGAAAGAAGGCGCGTGGAGATCAGCAGGGCCCTCGTCAGTAACCCCAGCTTCATGCTGCTGGACGAGCCCTTCGTCGGCATAGACCCCATCGCCGTGGCGGAGATACAGGAGATCGTCGCGAAGCTCAAGCAGAGGGGCATAGGGGTTCTGATAACCGACCACAGCGTCCGCGAGACTCTGTCAGCGACGGACAGGGCTTACGTGATGTTTGAAGGCAGGATACTCCTTTCCGGCAGCGCCGAAGAGCTGGCCAACGACCCGCTCGCCAGGAAGATGTATTTGGGGGAGAAATTCAGGCTCTAGTCGTGTGACGTACACAACGGGGAACCGGGCACACCTATGGAACTCAAACACACGCTCCAGCTCACTCAGAAGCCGACACTCATAATGACCCAGAGGCTGCAGCAGGCGCTCAAGCTGCTCCAAGTGCCGACCCTCGAGCTCCAGATGATCCTCAAGCAGGAGCTCCTGCAGAACCCGCTGCTCGAGGAAGTGGACGACGTGGAGGAGAACGCCGAAGCGTCGGCCGCGGACGACGAGCCCGGAACGGCCGAAGAGCCCGAGCCCGTGGAAAAGGAAGACCCGCTGGAATGGAGCGAGTATTACCAGGATTCGTACGACTCGGCCCGCGAAAGGCCCGACACCTCCGCCGAGTTTCCGGAAAGGGTGCCGGTGACGATGCCGTCCCTTCGTGACCTTCTCGAGAGCCAGCTCAGACTGTCCACGAACGACCCGGAGCTGACGGAGATAGGCCAGTTCCTGATAGGCTCCATAGACGACAGGGGGTTTCTGAGCATCTCGGTCGAGGAGGTGGCCGGCATAACCGGCAAGCCCGCGGAGCGGGTTGAAGAGGCTCTCAGGGTAGTACAGTCTTTCGACCCGCCGGGAATCGGCGCGAGAGACCTCAGGGAATGCCTCCTCATACAGCTCGAGAGAAAGGACATGGGAGACAGTCTCGCGGCCCGCATCGTGCGGGAGCACTTTGACTCCCTCAAGGAGAGGAAGTTCGCGGAGATCGCGAAGAGGACTCACGTGTCCATCAGCCAGATCCAGGCCGCCGGAGACATCATAGCCAGGCTCAATCCCAAGCCCGGCCTTACCGTGTCGTACGAAGAGCCCAAGTACGTCGTGCCCGACCTGCTGGTCGAGAAGGTGGAAGATAAGTACGTTGTGTTCCTGAACGACAAGCACGTGCCGAGGCTGCGTATCAACCCCTCGTACAGGGACATGCTCCGGAGCGGCGCCAAGAAGGACAAGACCAGGGAGTACATAATCGGCAAGCTCAACTCCGCGAAGTGGCTGATTCAGACCATAGAGCAGAGAAGAAAGACCATGATCAAGGTCATGAAGTGCATCGTCGAAGCGCAGGAGGAGTTCTTCGACAAGGGAATTGCTTTCTTGAAGCCGTTGACGCTGCAGCAGGTGGCCAATCAGATAGGCATGCACGAGTCCACCGTGAGCAGGGTCACAAACAACAAGTACGTGCAGACCCCGAGAGGGGTGTTCGAGCTGAAGTACTTCTTCTCCAGCAAGCTCCACACCGACGCGGGTGAAGACATGAGCGCGAAGAGCGCCAAGGAGATCATCTGGCAGCTCGTGGACCAAGAAGACAAGTCGGACCCTCTCAGCGACCAGAAGATAGCGGACATGCTGAAGGACAGGGGGCTCAGAATCGCGAGGAGGACGGTCGCCAAGTACCGGGAGCAGTTGAAGCTGCTGCCTGCACGTTACCGGAAGAGACACTAGGGTTGTCGCGATTTCCCCTTAATATCCCCACGGGGTGCCACTGCGATGGCGGTTGCCAGGCTTCCACACTGGGCGAGAAAGCCATTCGCTGAGAACCAGAGAACCCGTGAAGTTCACAGAATCCTGGATTCCCATTCCCTGAACACAGTCTGCCGCGACGCCGCCTGCCCCAACAGGTGGGAGTGCTTCTCCGCCTCATCACTCACATTCATGGTGCTTGGCGGCGTGTGCACGAGAAAGTGCCGCTTCTGCGGAGTCGGCAAGGGGACTCCTGCTCCGCCCGACGCGGAGGAGCCGGTGCGCCTGGCCCGGGCAGCCGTGGAACTGGGACTCCGGTTCGTGGTAGTTACTTCAGTCACGAGAGACGACCTCCCCGACGGAGGGGCGGAACATTTCGCCCGCTGCGTGACGGAGCTCAAGAAGCTGCGGCCGCGGCCCGTGGTCGAAGTGCTCGTCCCGGATTTCGGGGGCGCGGCGGCCCCTTGCTCTCTTGTGCTGGGCGCGGCGCCTGATGTATTCTCCCACAATGTGGAGACCGTTCCCAGGCTGTACCCCCGGATACGGCCCGGGGCGGACTACTCGGCTTCGCTGCGTATCGTGGAGCAGGCCGCCCGTCACGAAGCGCGGCCTCTGGCCAAGTCAGGACTCATGGTCGGCCTGGGAGAGAGAGAGGAGGAGGTGACGGACGTTCTCAGGGACCTGAGAAACGCAGGCTGCCAGTCAGTGACCATCGGGCAGTACCTGAGACCGAGTGTGGGGTCCGAGCCAGTGGCCCGGTACGTGACCCCGGACACGTTCAAGCGCTACGAAGACGCTGGCAACGAACTGGGGTTCGCCGCCTTGTTTGCCGGCCCCCTGGTAAGAAGCTCGTACAAGGCACACGAGATTTGGAGGAAAATCAATGGACGTGACCATCCGAAGCAAGAACTTCCCGGTGAGCCCGGCGGTAAGGAGCTACGCCGAGGAGAAGCTGCAGAAGCTTGAGAAGTACTCCAGAAAGATCGTTGAGGCGCACGTGATGTTGTCTCTCGAGCGCTACCGCAACATAGCTGAAATAGTGCTGCGGGTGAACGGGGGAGACATAACCGGTCGAGCCGAGAGCTCGGACATGTACGCCTCCATCGACACAGTTGTTGACAAACTCGAGAGAATGCTGAATAAGAGAAAGGACAAGGTGACCCGCAGGCGGCAGAGAGAGTCCATCAGAGACTCCGGCCTCGAGGCGGGGGCGCAGGCCACGCCGGCCGGGCCCGAGCCCGTGAAGGTGGTCCCGCTGCAGATGACGGTGGACGACGCCATGGAGGCCCTGGAGAAGGCGGACGAGGAGGTTCTCGTGTTCGTGAACAGCGCCACTTCCAGAACGACCGTGCTGCACAAGCGCGATGACGGCAGTTTCACTCTGATAGAACCGGTGAAGTAAGATGCAAGGGATGACGGTTGCAAGGCTGTTTGAAGAGAAGCAAAAGGATTTCGAGCTGGAGCTTATGTCCGGTTCCCTGGAGTCCAAGCGGGAGATAACCGTCAGCGACATCAACAGGCCCGGGCTCGCTTTCGCGGGCTTCATGGAGAACTTCCTGGACGAGAGGGTCCAGATACTCGGGCAGACGGAGATCCTGTACATGAACTCCCTGCCCGTCAGGGAGCTGGAAGACGCCGCCGAAAGGGTCATGCAGTTCGTGCTGCCATGCATTATCGTGGCGAAAGGGCTTGACGTCCCGGCGGCCGTGCTGGAGGTGGCCAGACGCCACACCGTGCCGGTGCTCAGGACCCCCATGTCCACGACGCCGTTCATACGCGAGCTCCAGGCATACCTGGACATAGTGTTTGCCCCCCGCGCGGTAATACATGGCTCTCTCGTCGACGTGTACGGTATAGGACTGCTCTTCACGGGCAGGAGCTCGATTGGGAAAAGCGAATGCGCCCTCGACCTCGTCGAGAGAGGGCATCGACTCGTGGCGGACGACGTAGTCACCGTGACCAAACGGCACGGCAATTTCCTGATCGGGACGGCGTCCGAGATCCTCAGACACCGCATCGAGATACGCGGTCTGGGCATCATCGACGTAAGAAGCATATTCGGAGTCCGCTCCGTCAGGATCCAGAAGAGGATAGAAGTGGAGGTACGGCTCCAGGACTGGAGTGACGCGGAGGACTACGAACGGATCGGCCTCGAAGACACGTTCACCAAGATGCTGGACGTGGAGATTCCGATAGTGACGGTGCCCATAGTGCCCGGCAAGAACATCACCGTCATAGCAGAGGTAATAGCCCTCAATCATCTCGTAAAGATCTACGGATACCACCCGGCCAAAGACTTCAACGAGAAGCTGATGCAGGAAATGCACCGCAAGAAGCTCTCGGACCCGCACGTAAGGGACGACTGGGAATGACGGAGACGAAGGCGGCGGATGTCGCGAACGCCGGTCGCGTCGGGACGCCTCGTTTCGTGATAATCACCGGCGTGTCCGGAGCGGGGAAGAGCTACGCCATAAAGTGCCTCGAGGACATGGAGTTCTTCTGCGTGGACAACATGCCGGCCACTCTGATCCCGGTGTTCGCCGACCTGTGCCTCCAGTCCTGCGGCAGGATACAGAACGTGGCTCTGGTGGTGGACGTCAGGGAACGGGATTTCCTGGACAACATCATGTCCAGCCTCTCCGAGCTTCGCGACAAGGGAATCGAGTACGTGGTGGTTTTTTTGGACGCCGCCGACGAGTCGCTCTTGAGGAGGTTCAGCGAGACGAGGCGGAAACACCCCCTTGGGGAGGGGGTCGGCGTGCTGGAGGGCATCCGCGAAGAGCGAAGGCGGCTGGCCTTTCTGAGGGACCTGGCCGGCCGCGTCATCGACACGTCGGCAATGGCGCCGTCGGAGCTGCGCGACGAGCTCTCCTCCATCTTCGCTCCGGAGGACAAGAAACAACGGATGCTGACGACCCTCGTGTCCTTCGGCTACAAGTTCGGAATTCCCCTCGACTCGGACCTGGTGTTCGACGTGCGCTTTCTTCCCAACCCGCACTACTTGCACGAGCTCAGGGCGTACACCGGAAACGATAAGAAGGTGGTCGATTTCCTGGAATCCAGCGAGCTGACCCGTGAGTTCGTGGCCCGTCTCGAGGACTTTCTGCGTTTCCTGATACCCAGGTTCGGGAAGGAGGGAAAGTCCTACCTGACCATAGCAGTGGGTTGCACAGGAGGCCGGCATCGTTCGGTGTACACGGCGAACCGGGTGGCCGGGCGTCTCCAGACGCTGGGTATCGATGTGCGCGTCCAGCACAGGGACGCGAACAGATGAACGACCGGGCCGGATCCGGTCCTGGAAGGTAGAACATGCGACTCGGCGTGAAAAGGGCGCTGCTGGTGACGCACGGCAATCTGGGAGCGGAGCTCCTGAGCACGGCGGAGCTGATAGTCGGCCCCCAGAAGGGGGCATGCGTGCTGTCAAACAGAGAGCTGTCTTCCGAGAGCCTGAGCGACGCCATACAGACCGAGCTCGCGACGTACGGAGGCGATGAAACCGTCATCTTCGTGGACGTGGCCGGGGGGAGCTGTCTCTGCGCCTGCAGGACGGCCGAGGAAGAAACGGGCATCGTCAGGGTGGTCTCCGGCGTCAACCTGCCGATGGTGCTGGAGTTCTTCCATTACAGGGACAGGCTGCCCTTCGGCGAGCTCGTGGAGAGGGTGGCCGCGAAGGGCAGGACAGGCATCCAGGTCTTATAGAGCGCCGGCCCCTTCGCCGTCAGGCCTCAACCCGAAACCCGAATGAGACTGGTACTGACTCGAATAGACGACAGGCTGCTCCACGCCCAGGTGGCGTTGGGATGGGTGAACGCGCTGAATCCGGACGTGGTCGTCGTGGCGGACGACAAACTCTCCGGGGACCAGCGGCAAATCCCACTGATGCGCATGAGCCTTCCGCCGGAGGTGGAGCTGGTCGTGGCGGGCGTGGAGGAATCGGCACGGCTGCTCGAGCGGGACGCCGCGGACGCCAGGAAGTGCGTCCTCATCGTGCGGACGCCGGCCGACGCTGTCCGCCTGGTGGAGGCGGGGGCGCGGGTCGCGGCGGTCAACGTGGGCGGCATGCACTTCGCCGAGGGGAAGGTGCGCCTGCTGCCGTACGTGTACGTCGGCAGGGAGGACGTGGAGGCTCTGCGACGCCTGTCAGCCAGGGACGTCGAGCTTAGGGCGCAGGACGTGCCCGGCAATCCGTCGTACGACGTAGTGAAGCTGTTGGAGGAATCCGGGCCGCGCGGCGCCGGGGCTTCCGCCTGAGGAACGCGGGGCCCGCGGAAGGCCAAGCCGCGCTGTACCCCGAGCTGACGCGGCAAGGGAGCAAGGTCGACACTTGAGCAAGATCAATTTCGTGTTCTGCATTCACAACCACCAGCCGGTCGGAAACTTCGGGTTCGTCATGGAGGACGCCTACCGGCAGGCCTACTTACCGTTTCTTCAGGTGTTGTCCGAACACCCCTCAATAAAGGCCGTGCTGCACAACAGCGGCTCGCTGCTGGAGTGGATCGAACGCTTCCGTCCCGAGTACCTCGACCTGGTGCGCGGGCTCGTCGCGCGCGGGCAACTCGAGATTCTGACCGGCGGGTTCTACGAGCCGGTTCTGTCTTCTGTTCCGGACGCCGACAAGACGGGCCAGACCAGGAAACTGACCCAGTACGTGAGAGACAAGCTGGGTTTCGCTCCTAGGGGCCTCTGGCTCGCGGAGAGGGTGTGGGAACCGTCTCTGCCGGGCGTCCTGGCCGCCGCGGGAGTGGAGTACACCGTGGTGGACGACTCACATTTCAAGAGCGCCGGCCTGCGTGACCAGGACTTGCTGGGTTACTACCTGACTGAAGACCAGGGCTCGGTGCTCCGGGTCTTCTCCGGCAGCAAGCGCCTGCGGTATCTCATCCCTTACGCGGAGCCGGAAGAGACGCTCGCGTATCTTAGGCAGAACTCGTCCGAGGACGGCGAAAGGCTGCTCGTGTTCGCGGACGACGGAGAGAAATTCGGAGTGTGGCCCGGGACTCACTCGCTGTGCTACGAACGGAAGTGGCTGGAGAGATTTCTGACAGCTCTTGAGCAGAACAGCCACTGGGTCCGCACCGTCACGTTTTCGGAATACATGTCCGAGCGCAGGCCCCTCGGATGGGCCTTTCTGCCCACGGCCTCCTACGCCGAGATGATGGAGTGGAGCCTGCCGGTGGATGCGCAGCTCAAGTATGACGTCTTCCTCAAGAAGCTCAGAGAGCGGGGCGAGCACGAATACGAGAGCTTCGTCAAGGGAGGTTTCTGGAGGAACTTCTTCAGCCGCTACCCCGAGAGCAACTGGATGCACAAGCGTATGCTGTTCGCACGCCGCACGGTCACGTCCGCGCGCGGCCGCGCCATAACGGAAGAGCTGCGGGCCGCGGCTCTTAACGAGGTCTGGAGAGCCCAGTGCAACTGCGCTTACTGGCACGGGGTCTTCGGAGGCCTGTACCTGCCGCACCTGAGAGAGGCGATCTATCGCCACCTTATCCGGGCGGAGAACATGCTGATGGAGGCGGAGAAGGACGTGAGAAGTCTCGCGGGCCTCACGGGCTCCGACACGCAAGTCCTGCGCGCTGACGTGGACGGCGACGGCGACACGGAAGTTGTCCTGTCCAACAGGGAGTCAGCCTTCTACGTCTCGCCCGCCAGGGGCGGCGTCGTCGTGGAGGCGGACCACAGGGGCAGCGAGCTGAATCTCCTCAACAACCTGGCCCGGCGCAGGGAGGCCTACCACAGCCGCATCGTGCCGCAGAACCAGCAGACTGGCGAACGGAAAGTGGCCAGCATCCACGACGCGGTGACCTCGAAGGAAGGAAACCTCGAACGGTTCCTGCTGTACGACCGGTTCCCGCGCGTGTGTCTTCTGGATCATTTTCTTTCTCCCGCCGTCTCTCTGGAAGAGGTGGTCTCGGGCACGTTCAGGGAGTTCGGGAGTTTCGCCGGAGCCGCGTACTCCGAGCGGCCGTGCGACGAGCAAGGCAGGCTTGTCCTGTCCGCGTCCGGAGCCGTGCGCTCAGACGAAGCGAGCGCGCGGGTCAGCATTGACAAGATCCTCACGGTCCCTCCGCGCGGAGCTTCGCTGTCAGTCGAATACCGGCTCAGGTTCGACGAGGCGCTCCGGTCGGAGCTCGTGTTCGCGGTCGCATTCAACCTTCATTTTTCCTCTCCGGGCAGCGCCGGCGCGACGGTCGAGGACGGCTCGTCCGGGCAGACCCTGCTGCCGCTGGACCGGCCGGTGGAGTTCGTGGGGTTCCGGGCCCTCAGAGTGACGGACAGCGCTTTCCGGCTCACCGCGTCGCTGTCCGTGGACGTCCCTTCGCGTCTGTGGCACTTCCCGGTGGAAACCGTCTCGCTGTCCGAGGGCGGGCTGGAGAAGATATACCAGGCGAGCTGCCTGATGCCGGCGTGGTCGCTCGAGCCGGGACTGCGGGAGAAGACACTGCGAATCGGGCTCTCCCTGGAGCACGAAACGCCAGGCCGGAGCTCTGAACCCGGTTCCAGCGGAGTCACAGCCAGGATTTCGAAGTGAAAGAGATTTTCCTTGTCTGCGTGGCCGGCGGGATATGCGCCCTTGACGCGACCGCCGCCTGGCAGGTAATGCTCAGCCAGCCGCTCGTGAGCGCCTCCGTCGCCGGGCTTCTGACGGGCTCGCCGGTGACCGGAGCCGCCATCGGTATTCTGCTCCAGATGCTCTGGTCGGGTTCGATACCGGTGGGCGCACGGCCAATGCCTGACGCTCCCGTGGGTTCTGTGAGCGGAGTTTGGTTCGCCTCCGCCCTGCTGGAGGGCAATCCCTGCTTTCCCGTCCCGTTGGCCCAGCTGGCCGGAGTCCTGGCCGCGCTTGGGGTAGCACTGGTCGGAAGGGAGACCATAATGTTCGAAAGGGAGCTGAACCGGAGGCTGTTCGCGCGCTTCTTGAGCCGACTCAGGGCCGGCCGGGCCGCGGGCCCGGGCAGCGTGCAGCTCTCCGGCGTGACCCTGGCCTTCACGCGAGGTTTCGTGCTGTGTCTCCTTGCGGTCGCGGCCCTTGCGGCCGTGTCCGGGCCGGTGGGCCGGCTCGCGTCGTCGTGCGTCCCGACGGACACCCACGCTCTGGTCCTGATGGGCGGCATGGGGGCGGGGGTGATTTTCAACACGTTCGTGCGCAGGTCAAGGTCCCGCCTCGCCGCGTTCGCGGGAGGCGTTGTGTTCGCGTTCCTTCTCAGGAATTTTCGGGGTTGAGGATTGACCGGATGAGCCGGAAGAGAATCGGAAAGGCCGGCGTGCTGGGGTTACTGGCGCGTTCGTTCTACCTTCAGGCCGCGTGGAACTACGAGACGCTGCAGGCGCCGGGGTTTGCCCACGCGCTTTTCCCCGTGGGCCGCAGGCTCTCGGAGGAAGGATGTGTGCCCGGGCAGTTCGCCGAGAGGCACACGGCACTGTTCAACACCAACCCGGTTCTCGCGTCGTACGTGATAGGGACCACAGCGAGGATGGAAGAGGAAGTGGCGGCCGGGCGCTCGACGGGTGAAGACGTGGTGGCCATGAAGAACGCGCTTGCGGTTCCGCTGGCCGCGGCGGGGGACAGGTTTTTCTGGGCGACGCTGAGGCCGCTTGCCGGCATGCTGGGCGTTTTGGTGGCGGGTGCGGCGGGCGTGGCTGGAGCCCTGGTGCTGCTGGCAGTCTACAACTTGTTTCACTTGTACTACCGGGCTCGCGGCGTGCTGCGGCGCTACCATCTCCGGCCTGGGGTTGTGCGCGAGGTCCGGCGCTTGAACCTCGGGGGCCTGAGCG
>CAZMZP010000100.1:0-31646 GCA_964570935.1 uncultured bacterium | reverse complement strand
GGTGTAGAGCGGGCCTCCGAAAAGCCCCGGCTGCTGGCCGGTGATGACCGGCACTGCCCTGCCGGCGCGAAGAGCGTCTATGTTCCGGAGTGTGGCCTCGCCGGCGCCCAGCCGCGCGTCGTACTCCCGCACGGCGGCCCAGAACTCGCTGCCGGAGGGAGCGCCTGCGCGGGCGGCCCTGCCCCCGGCCGACGCCACGGCCGCCTTGCTCAACATGGCAGGAGCGTCAAGCTCTTTCGCAAGCCGGCCGGACGTGTAATCCAGAAACAAGCGCGGAAACCTGAACAGCGCCGGACTTGCCTTGATCAGGTCGGTCATTTGAGCTTCCTCGACAACAAGATGAGCCTGGGCGAAGAACGTTCGTCAAAGGCGGAGCCACCGTAGTCCCCAAAGGCCCTCTCGACCACGAGCCCGGCCCGGGTCATGAGACCCCGCAGCTCGCGAAGCGTGAAGAACGTGACGCGCTCCCGGTACGCGCGCAGCGGAGGCGCTCCTGAGAGCCCGCGGGCGGGGACGTCAGCCGGATACACGTTAATGTTCTTCTCCACGGTCCTGCCGTCTCCCAGGAAGGCGCGGGTTTCCAGAGTCGTGAACCGCCGCCCTCTCCGCACAGTGCGCTCCTCAAGGTGTCTCTTCAGCCAGGCCAGGTTGCCGTGGTCCACAAAACAGTGGCCCCGGGGCTTAAGCACTCTGCTCATCTCCTCTAGCACCCGGAGTTCGTCTTCCGTCTTTCCGAAGTATCCCAGGCTCGTGAACATGCTTATGCACGTGTCGAAACTCGAGTCACGGAACGGAAGGCGCCTCATGTCTCCCCTGACGCAGGCCCCGGGACACGGTCGCACGGCGCTGCCGCGCGTCTCGAGCAGTGCCGCGGACAGGTCGAGGCCGTGCCCCCTGGCTCCCGCCCTGCTCAGCGCCCTCAAATGCCTTCCCTGCCCGCAGCCGACGTCCAGCACGGCGGTCGCCGGCAGCCGGACGAAACGTCCCAGCAGCTCTATGGCCAGCGCGGCTTCCTCGTCATCTCTGTGTGAATAGATGTCCGAATAGAGCTCGTCAAAGGATTTTCTGTACCAGTCCGACATGGGGGCGGCCCTTCTCGCAGGGGAGGAGACTCACAACCTCAGAGGATAGGGCACCAGTCAGCCGGAGTCAAGCGGCCGCGGCCCTGAGGCCGGGTCGGGCGGTGCCTGCGGCAGTCGCTTGCGGTGGCTTTCACTCCGGCCAGAGTCCCCCGGCGTCCTCCGCCTTGGCGGGGTTGGCGTAGCAGTAGAGACACCCGTGCGCGCACGCCGTGTACCATCCTATGTCCCGGCTGGTGGAGCACGTGCAGAGAGGTCTCTGGCCTCGCGCTTTGGCGGTGGAGCACTTGCGACCCAGAGGATGAAGCCTGTTGAAGAGCTCTCCGTCTATGCACCTGGAGCTCTCCAGCGGAGGAGCGCAGCAGCCGGTCAGTCTGACTCCCGCGGCGTCGCAGCGCTCCAGCATGAAGGCGGCGTCCGTCCTGACGGTGTCCTCGGAAACGGCGGCGGACGCGATGCCGACCCCTTCCAGCCTCCTCCGCACTTTGGGATAAATCTCCATCCAGCTGGTTACGACCTCGGGAATCCCGAGCCGTCCGCACGCCGAAGCCACCTCACCGATGTGCCGGAGGTTTGTGTAGCGCCTGCCGTCCGGCAGGACCAGATGGACCACGGGGTCGAACCTGACCCGCACTCGTTCGGGCAGCCCGGCCAGTCCGACTACGGCCCCCAGCGCCGCGAGCGATTCGTTCATGACGGGCGAGAGCGGCTCCAACCGCGTCCCGCCCATGCCCGTTATCGTGACGTGGAAGAAGACCTGCGCGTAGCCGCGGAGCGTCTGTAGGAGGCCCGGGTGCCCCAGCACCGCGCCCGGGTTCTTGGTCCACACAACCAGGGTGTGCACCAACGGCGGCGGGAGCTCCGTCTTGAGGACCCCGCACAGTGTGTCGGGCGCCGTTCCGACCATGTCTATGCGGCGGCTGGCGGAGACCACGATCATGAATGACTCCGTTCAGGACCGGGCGACAGGGCAATGGACGCCGCGAGACCGGCGTGTTCCCAGTGTGTTCCCTTCCAGTAGTACTTGTCGCACCGCGCGCAGAACGCGAACTCGCTCCGGCTCTGGTACACAAACTCCGGCACTCTCCCGTCCGCCGCGGCCCGGGAGACCGGACAGAGCTCGGAGTTGCACACAGTGCACCTGGACGCGAAACCGTGCGTCAGCGCGAATTCGGCTGCCACCTGTCTGAGCTGGTCGGACACGAAGTCGGACGAAAGCAGGAGCACCGGGCCGGCGGCACCCAACGCCGAACTCGCCCCCAGGGCTCTCTTCCTCGTAAGCAGCACCCGGCCCTCCCTGCGGGCTCTGGCCAGCAGAGCGGCATCACTGTCGCTCCTGTCCAGAGCCGCGTCGTACCCCAGGAACCTGAGCCGGCGCGCAAGCCGCGCAGCGGTCGAATCCACCAGGAATCTAGTTGCGCGCGCCTGAGCACTCATCTGCGGCTCCCGCCGGACAGCTCCTTCGCGGTGACTATCGTGCTGCAGTGGATGTCCACCGTGTCGCGTACGTCGAGAGCGTAACCTCCGGCCAGCAGGACGCAGACCGGGACGTCGGAATCCCGTGAGAGCGACATCACAATTCTGTCTCTCTGGTGCAAATCGTCCTTGGTGAGCTTGAGCGCGCCCAGCTGGTCTTGCTCATACGGGTCGGCGCCGGCCAGGTACACGACGAGCTCCGGCCTGAACGTCCAGAAGATCTGAGGGAGAGTCTTGAGCAGATAAGCGTTGTACTCCACTCCGTCGGCGCCGTCGCGGAGCCCGATGTCGACGGTGCTCTCCTGCTTGATGAACGGATAGTTGTCCTCCTGGTGGATGGAGAACGTGAAGACGTCCTCACGATCATTGAAGATCGCCGCGGTCCCGTTGCCCTGGTGGAGGTCGCAGTCGACTATCAGCACCCTTGCGACTTGGTTGCCGGCCATCAGTCTCCTGACCGCGATGCCCACATCGTTCAAAACGCAGAATCCTTCCCCGTGGTCCGGAAACGCGTGATGGAATCCGCCGCCTATGCTCGCGCCCATGCCGTCCTCGAGCGCGATACGCGCGGCCGCCAGCGTGCCGCCCGCCATCAGCGCTGAGGCTTTGAACACGGCCGGCGAGAACGGTATCTCCAAAACGGCCACTTCCATCGGCGTGAGCAGGTTGTGCGTCAGCTTTCTGATGTAACCGGCCTCGTGGACGAGGAGCATATCCGCCTCCGTGACGGGCTCTGGATCGACGAGGTCGTCGGGTGAAAGTACTCCTTCGGCCACGAGTCGTTCCTTGACCAGGCCGTATTTCTCCATCGGGAAGACGTGCTCGCCTATGTCGGCGAAGAACCTGTCTGAATACGCAGCGCGCATGGTGGAACCTCCGCGAGGTTGAAGCCTCGGCAGAAACCAGGCCTGAGCCCGGGCCAGCTCCCGACCTGGCCCGGCTCTCAGCCGGAGTGGAGCTTCAGGAACTCCAGCGCCTCGTCAAGCGTCGGAATCCCCGGTCTTCCCCCGAGCTTCGTGCACTTCATGGCCGCGACGGCATTGGAAAACTCGAGAACCGTGGGCAGGTCCCAGCCCTTGAGAATCCCCACCGCGAACGCGCCGTGGAAAACGTCGCCGGCGCCCGTCGTGTCGACCGCGCGGACTTTGAAGCCCTTCTTCCCGAAACTCCCCTGGGGCCCGGCGCAGAAGGAGCCCCTCTCTCCCGCGGTGACGACCGCGATTCTGTGCGTCCTTTCGTGGATCAACCTGGCCGCCGAGAGCGGGTCGTCCGAGCCGGTGTACTGTGTTCCGAAATGACTGCTCGCAACCACGTAGTCGCACATAGGCACGAGCTCGGCCATGCCCTCCCGGACGCTGCCCGCGTCCAACACGATCGGAATGCCCAAACCGCGTGCCCTCGCGGCCGCCTCAATCCCGGCTTCCGTCTCCAGGTCGTCCAGCATGAGACAACGGCAGTGGTCTAGCGCGCTCAGGTCGGCCTCGCCTCTACTCAGCCTGCTCACCGTGCCCCTCGTCCAGACGATTGTGCGGTGGCCCCGCTCGGCATCGACCATGATGAAGGCGAACTGCGAGGTGGCGCCCTTCTCGCATATCACTTTTGTGACGTCCACTCCCTCCTTCTCCAGCTCCTTCAACATGAACCTGCCGAAGTCGTCGTCCCCTACCTTACCGACGTAGAGAGGCCGAAGGCCGAGCCTGCGCACGGTGACCATCGCTGTGGCCACGGGCCCGCCGCCCTGTATCGAGAGGCAGCTAGTCTCCAATTTGGTGTCGAGCTGAGGAAGGTGCGGCACTATCGCCAGGTAGTCCGTCGCAGTGTAGCCGAGGCCCACGACGTCAAACACGTGGCCGGCGGCAGAGGGTCGAGCAGTATTCATCAGTGCATCCTTTTCGCGAACGCCAGCCCGAATACTACACGACCCCCGGGCCGGACGCAAATGAGCGCGGGACCTCCCGGAACTACCCGCGCGGGCCGCCAAATGCGCCGATTGACTGCCGCGCCGCCCGGTGCTAGTCTCTCCTTCAACAGGTGCCCTGACAGGGAAAGTCTTCCCGGGAAGGATTCTGAAATGAGAATAGCGAAGCTCGTTTTTCCGCTCATTCTGATCGTAGCCGGGGCCGCCCTCTTGAACGCCGGCGCAGTCCGCACCGAAGCGGCCCGCGATGAAAGCACGCGCTCTTCCGCGGGCGTCGTCTACCTGGTGGAAGTCAGCGGAGTCATAAACCCCGCCTCGTCGGCGTTCATCATTCAGTCAATAGACAAGGCCCGGCAAGCGCGCGCTGAATGCATCATAATCCGCCTCGACACCCCCGGCGGCCTGCTGGAATCCACGCGTCAAATAGTCAAGACCATCCTGTCCTCAGAAGTGCCGGTGGTCGTGTACGTGGCGCCGTCAGGGTCACGGGCGGCCTCGGCAGGAGTCTTCATCTCGCTCGCCTGCCACGTCGTGGCAATGGCGCCCGGCACTAACATCGGCGCGGCCCACCCGGTAGGACTGGGAGGAGAGCAGCCTGACAGCACAATGACCGACAAGATAGTCAACGACTCGGCCGCCTACATCAAGACCATCGCCAGACAGCACGGCAGGAACGAGGAATGGGCCGAGGACGCGGTCAGGAAGAGCGTGTCCGTCACCGAGGCTGAGGCACTCGATCTCAACGTGGCGGACCTCGTCTGCGGAAGCTTGAGCGAGCTGCTCGAGAAGCTCGACGGTCGCGAAGTTCAGCTTCCCTCCGGGCCGAGAAAGCTCAGCACGAAGGACCTGGACGTCGAAGAGCTGAGGATGAACTTGAGATTCAGAATCCTGAACGTCATCTCGGACCCCAACATCGCGTACATTCTTCTCATACTGGGGATCTACGGTATATTCTTTGAGCTCTCGAACCCCGGCAGCATACTGCCCGGCGTGCTCGGCGGCATCTTCATCCTGCTCTCCCTCTACGCGCTGCAGACCCTGCCGGTAAACTACGCCGGTCTTCTGCTCATTCTGCTCGCGATAGTGCTGTTCATCGCGGAGATCAAGGTCACAAGCTACGGACTCCTCTCCGTCGGGGGAGTGATCTGCATGGCGCTGGGTTCCGTGATGCTGTTGGAGTCTCCCGAGCCCTACGCCAGAATCTCATGGCAGATCATCGTGGCCGCGACCGTGGCCACGACGGCGTTCTTCACGTTCGCGGTGGCAAAGGGCATCCTGGCGCAGAGGCTGAAACCCACGACCGGCAAGAGAGGCCTTGTGGGTGAGGTCGGAAGCGTGACGGCCCGGTCTGACGGCGGCTGGAAGGTGTTCGTGCACGGCGAGCTCTGGGACGCAAAGGGTCCCGACACGCTCAACGTCGGTGACGCCGTCAGGGTGAAGGCGGTGGAAGGTTTCAGGTTGATAGTCGAGAAGTTCACTGAGTAAGCGAAGCGCGGCGGGGCATCGCCGACGGACCGGTGAGGACCGGCCCGCGGTCGAAGATGCCTCGTCGGGTGCGTGGTCACAAGGAGGTTGTCATGGCAGTCACCAGTACTCTAATCATCATCCTGCTCCTGATCATAATGAGCGCGGTCAAGATTCTCAGGGAATACGAGAGAGGCGTCGTGTTCAGGCTGGGCAGACTGGTCGGCGCAAGGGGGCCCGGTATCTTCGTACTGATACCCATCGTGGACCGGATGGTCAAGGTGAGCCTCCGCACGGTGGTCATGGACGTGCCGCCTCAGGACGTCATTACCAGGGACAACGTGTCCATAAAGGTCAACGCGGTCGTCTACTTCAGGGTCATGTACCCGGAGAAGGCCATCGTGGAGGTGGAGAACTATCTCTTCGCCACGTCCCAGCTGGCGCAGACTACTCTAAGAAGTGTGATAGGCCAGGGAGACCTGGACCATCTGCTCACTGACAGGGATCGCATAAACGCGCAGCTCCAGACCATTCTGGACAGGCACACGGACGCCTGGGGCATCAAAGTCTCGTCGGTCGAGGTGAAGCACGTGGATCTGCCTCAGGAGATGCAGCGGGCCATGGCGAAGCAGGCCGAGGCCGAGAGGGAAAGAAGAGCGAAAGTCATCAACGCCGAGGGCGAGTACCAGGCTGCTCAGAAACTGACAGACGCAGCAAAGATAATGTCCGAGTTCCCGAGTGCCCTTCAGCTCAGGTATTTACAGACGCTGCGGGAAGTGGCATCGGAGAACAACTCCACGACCATATTCCCGGTGCCGATAGACCTGTTCGAGCCGTTCCTGAAGAAGGCCAGAGCGGCCCTGGGCGGCGGGGCGCAATAGCGGGCTAGAGTCGCGCCCTAGTACCCCAGCTGTTCGGGCACGAGGACGACGCTGATGTCCGTCCTCCGGGGCTTGCGGGATATTATGGTCGTGACGCGACAGATGTTATCGGGCGACGTGCAGTCAACGCAGTAGCCGGTCTTGACACACGGCGTCTTCAGGTCCAGCCGCTTCGCGTTCAACGGAGCGGCCACGTTCCTGATGCGCTGGATGGCCGAGTCCAGGTCGGGCACGATCTTGTTGCAGCCGGCGACGACTATCACCTTCTCCGGCCCGAATATCATCGCCGCCACTCTGTTCCCCACTCCGTCGACGTTGACCAGGTCACCGTCAGACGTGATGGCGTTGGAGCTGGTAAGGAACACGTCGCACGTCAGGTGGGCCTTGCGAAAGTCGAAGTCCTTGGGCTGTGACTGCTGCGGCCCCCAGCCTTCGTACACCGTGTGGCCGCGTGCGAGAAGCGCCTCCACTATGCCCAGCTCGCGCAGCGTCACCGAGCCGCCGGCTCCGACGCGCGCGCCGGCCGGGACGAGGTCCAGCACCTTCTCCTTCGCCTCTTCCTTGCTCGATGCCGCGAAGGCGCTGAACCCGCGTTCTTCGAGCGCGGAGACAGTCCGTTCAACGATGTTCGACAAGTAAGACTTCACTATCTCGTCCATCAAGACACCTCACGAAGACGTAGAATCCAGGAGCAATGTGCCGGCGTGCCTATGCGGCGTGCACCGGCGACAGCCCAAACGCCACCTCGGCGATCTGGACCGCGTTCAACGCCGCTCCCTTTCTCAGGTTGTCCGACACCACCCACATGGCGATTCCGTGGCCTTCGGGATAGGCGTCCCTGACTCTGCCCACGAACACCTCGTCGCGGCCCTCGGCGAACACCGGAGTCACGTAGGAGGCGGCGTCCTGGCCGTCGACGAGGCTCACGCCCGGGGCCGAGCGCAGCGCCTGTTTCACCGCCGAGGCGGACGTCTTCTCCTTCGTGACCGCCACGACCGCCTCGCTGTGACAGCGGAACACCGGCACGCGCACTGTCGTGACGTTCACCTCGAGAGACTCGTCCCCGAGGAAGCGGCGCGTCTCGTACACGACCTTCCTTTCCTCCACGTTGAGCCCGTCCTCTCCGAAATCCCCGATGTGCGGGAAGAGGTTGAACGCTATCTGGTGCGGATACACTGCCCGTTCCAAAGTCGCACCGTCCATGAACGAGCGCGACTGCTGAGCCAGCTCCTGCATCGCCCTGCCGCCCGTTCCGGAAACCGACTGGTACGTGGCCACGAAGAGCTGTCTCAGGCCCCAGAGCCGCCGGAGCGGTTCCACGGCCAGCACCAGCTGCACGGTGGAGCAGTTGGGGTTGGCCACGATGCCGGTTCTGCCCACCACTTCCCTTCCGTTCAACTCCGGAATCACCAGGGGTATGTTCCCGTCCTGCCTGAAGGCGCTGCTGTTGTCGACCACGAGGGCACCCTGCGCGGCAAACAGCGGCGCGAACTCCTTGCTCACCGCGCCGCCCGCCGAGAAGAAGGCGACTTCTATCCCGCCGAGAGCGGACGCCTCGAGCGGTCTGACGGGGACTTTCCTCCCGTCGAACTCCAGGAACCTTCCCTCTATCCTGCAAGACGCGAACAACACCAGTTCCTCCACCGGAAACCCGCGCTGCTCCAGCGTCTTTATCAGCTCACGGCCCACCGCGCCGGTGGCTCCGACTACTGCCGTTCTGTACCTGCGCATCGCGTTGGATTATCCTCCTGGTCGAGTGGCGAAACCCCGCTTCACGCCGGCCGCATTTGCCGATTCAGCTCACAGCGAATGGTCGAGCTCGAGATGCCGGAACCCGCTGGCGGGGTCTTCCTTTCGTTCGATTCTCTCGTAGCTGACTACCAGGGCCAGCTCCACTGTGACCGTGACCTTGCCCGAAAACAGATGCCCTCCGACCGCGGCGAAATCGAGGCCGGAGAGCACCACGTGGGCGTGCACCCAGGGCTCTCCGGCGACGTGCGAGACATTGCCGGTGAGGCTCAGGATCTCGTACTCCCCGCTCAGCTCCCTCTTGACGTACTCCTTCCTGGACCGGTCGAAGTAGCCGATGCTGAGCTCGCCGGCCGCACCTATGCCGCTGATGCTCGCCGTTCCGATGTCCCTGGCCTTCACGAAATTGGACAGCGTGGCGACTATCTCCTCGCCGGGCTCGAGCCGCGCCAGGTAGCCGAATTCAGTGCTGGTGAACTTCATGCCGCCTCCTTCCGAGCGCGCTGTGTCTTCCAGCGTACTGTACATTCTGGGGAACGCGCCTGTCAATGAGGCAGAAGCGGCCAGCGGCCTACCTGGCAAGCGGGGCCGCGAGACTGCCGCCCCGGAGCTTGACTGCCCGATTTGGATTGGGCTATTCTGCCGACATGAACAACGCATCGGTACAGACTGTCAGGGAGCCCCACACCGGCAAGACGCCGGACCCCGCGGCCCGGCTGGTTTCGCTGCTGGGGTTGGCGCTGTTCGCCGCCTCCACAAGCACGACCATAGTAGGCCAGGAGATCGGCCTTGCTCTCATGGTGCTCGGCGGGACCGCGCTGTGGTCGCAGGGCCGACTTACGTCTGCGCGCGCTCTGTCACTGGAGCCGGCCGCGCTGGCGCTGGTTCTGTCGTGGACCCTCTCCACCCTGTTCGCGGTCGAGCCTCGGGCCAGCTTCGTCAACATGAAGAAGCTCCTGCTGCTCCTCATCGTCTACGGGTTTGCGTGGCTGACCGAGGACAAGAGGACTCTGGAGAGGCTGGTGAAAATCCTGGTGGCGGTGGGAGCGATAGTCGCTGCCTACGGCATCGCCACCTACTTCCTCAAGTACCGGCTCGAAGAGGGCTTCCGGGTGCGGGCGACTCTCAGCTCCACCGTCACGACGGCGGGCATCATGCTGTTCCTGCTCACGACCTCAGTCTCACTTGCCCTGTCGAAGATCCGGAGGAGGGACCGGCTGCTCTTCACCACGGCCGGCCTGCTCTCGTTCGGGTGCCTGCTCCTGACCTTCACCAGGGGTGCGTGGCTGGGCGCGCTGGTTGCGCTTCCGGTCATAGCGCTCAAGTCTCCGTCCAGGAGCAGGAGGCTCATCTGGGGCTCCTTCGCCGTACTCGCGGCCGTCTACGTGCTGTCCAACCAGGTGGAGCAAAGAGTGGCGTCCGTGACGCAGTTCGGTGAGACCTCGATAGCCGGGAGGATCTCGATGTGGCTCGCCGCGACCGGCATCGCGCAAGACCATCCCGTCTTCGGCGCCGGCCTGATGGACCTGGGACGGCTTTACGAGGTCTACAGGCGCGCCGACTCCATGTTTTCCAGCGGGCACATGCACAGCGACTATTTCCACGTGCTCGCGGCGACCGGCATCCTGGGCCTGGCAGCCTTCACGTGGTTTCTGTATTCAGTGTGCAGTCTCCTGGTCAGGAACTACGCGCGGGTGTCCGGCGGGGACAGGTTCCTGAAGGCGGTGTGCCTGGGTTCCACTGCCGGGTTCTGTGCGTTCATTCTTGCGGGTGTGTTTGAATGGAATTTCGGGGATGCCGAGGTCGTGTCCACACTGTTCTGCCTGGTGGGACTCAGCTGCGCCTGTGAGAGACTCAGCGCACCCGGCTAGGCAGCGTGACCCTCACCGCCGGCCGCGACTCTCACCTTGTCCAGGATGTCCACCAGACTTCGGAGAAGCCTTCCCTCCCTCAGCGCGCTGGAGAAGTCACTGCTGGCGCCGGCCACCACTCTGACGGACTGCCGGCCGGGCCACTCGTTCCGCCTTGCCTGAAGCTGCTTCAGAAGCCCGAGGCAGGCTCTCTGGTCCTCGGGCTCCATGCTGTCGATCGGGTCGAGGAAAATTGTCCCTCCGCCCAGGAGAGGCATTTCCCGCCTGTGCGAGTTCGACGCCTGTCCGGCGAGCGTGTGGAGTATACCCACGAAGGCGGTGCGCAAAAGGTCGCGCCTGCCCTCACAATCGATGCGGGTGAAAAGACCGGTCTGGGACGGCCTGTCCCTGTGTATCCTGAGGGCGACACCCTCCCTGAACACCCTGTCTCCTCCCACCACCAGTACGTTTGCCGCGGAATCGCCGGCCCGTCGCAGCGTCTGCGCCACGCCCGACGTAAGCCTGCCCGATTGCTCGGCCGGCTCCACGTTTTCAAGCAGCCGCATTTTTGTGCTCCCTCCCTTCGCCGTACTTCTCCTAGCGAGCTTGCCCGACCGCTGGCTGAGCCAACAGATGATCTCGCTAAAGCAGAACCGCGCTTCCAACACCGAGCAGCAGATCCAGGAGCAGCCACGCGTCGCCCGTGGACGGGTCGTTGGGCGTGGGTGGAGTGACCGGCACGGGCTCGTCCCCGTTACTCGGTCCATCCGCGTACACCGCGCTGAACGCCCCGGTCATGACCACAACCAGCAGAACAGCAAGCAAAGAAACTATCAGTCGCTTCGCAATACCACAGGACTTCATCGGTGAAACCTCCTCTTGAACGGCCGGGCAAGTGAGCTAGAGCTTCGGTTGCACTGCGTGCCTTCAAGAAGAGTAACAAGTTGCGTGCCAGACGCGCATCAAAATGCAGGCTGTAACGCGTTGATTCTGAGGGGATTGCACTGGCGTTCAGAACGAGTCGGACGACGAGGACGACGGGTGGGTGGAATCTGGCGAGGAGGTGGATGATAGCGGGCCGGTCAGGCGGCGGAACGTGATGGGGGTTATTCGGTTAGTGAATCTCGACCGAGCTGGCGAACGTTGATCCCGTATTTTTGTATCTTGTGCCGCACGCCCTGCTCCGATATTCCGAGCTCCCTGGCGGCCTTGCTTCTGTTCCCTTTACACCTGATGAGGGCCTCGATAAGAAGGCGCTTCTCCATCTGCTGCAGCTCGTCCTTCAGCTTCGCTTTTGACGGTCGTGCCTGAGCCTCCGACCCGACGGCCTTCTGCTTAAGCTGGTCGGGAAGCAGGTCGAAGGGCACTTCCTGCCCGGGCGGGCACATGACGACGAACCGTTCGATGCAGTTCTCCAGCTGCCTCACGTTCCCTTCCCAGTCCGCCTCTCGCAGGAGCTTCAACAGCGCCGGAGTTATTCTGGGCGGGTCGTACACGCCGTTCTGGGCGCAGTATTTGCTGAGGAAAAAGCTGACGAGGCGTGGAATGTCATCCTTCCTCTGTCTGAGCGGAGGGAGCTCGATTGGAATGCCTGATATTCTGTGATAGAGGTCGGGCCTGAACCTGCCGCTGGCAGACTCGACAAGCAGGTTCTTGTTCGTGGCGCAGATGATCCGCACGTCCACGCTGATGCTGTGCCTGCCCCCGATGCGCCTGAACTCCCTCTCCTGAAGCACGCGCAGCAGCTTGGCCTGAAGCTCGTGGCTCATGTCTCCTATCTCGTCCAGAAAGATGGTGCCTCCGTCGGCCTGCTCGAAGTATCCGGTCCTCTTGGACACTCCGGTGGCCACCCTGTCCTCGATTCCGAACAGCTCTCCCTCGATGAGGTCCTTGGGGATGGTCACGCAGTCGACCGCCACGAAGGGCCCTTCCCTCCTGGGACTGTTGAAGTGGATGGCTCTGGCCACGAGATCCTTGCCGGTCCCGCTCTCGCCCACGATGAGCACGGTGGCGTTGACCCTGGCGACCTTCTCGATTGCCGCGAAGACCACCGTCATCTCGCGGCTCTCGCCCACTATCTGCTCGACGCGGAACGTGAGGGCGGCGCGTTTCCTCAACGCGACGTTCTCGCGGCTCAGGAGCTCGTTTGTTCGCTCCAGCTCCTCCCTCAGCCGGCTGTTTTCGACGGCCATTCCGGCCAGGTCGGCGAAACCCTCCATGAAGCCCGCCTGGCGCGCGCCGAACGCCCCCGGGACGCTCCTGTTGTCCAGGTAGACCGCGCCTATGGCCTTGCCGCGCGCCCTCAGCGGCACGCACAGCACGGAACGAATCTCGAGCCGGGCCACGCTCTTCACGTCCTTCAGGTCGGGGTCCTCGCACGCGTCGGCCGTGAGCAGGGAGGCGCCGCCGTGCGCCACTCTCTTCACCACTGTGCGGCTTATTTCAAACGCGTCCTCTTCTGCTTCGTCCTCGAGCGAGCGACTCAGCACCTTCTCCATCTCTCCGCTCTCCTCGTTGACCAGCGCGATGAGTCCCCTTTCCGCACCCGTCTTCTCTATTGCCAGGTCCATTATCTTGTCCAGAACGGCCGAGCACGGCAGAGCCGAATTGACCAGCTCCGCGGCTCTCAACAAGGTCGCGGCGTCGTCAGGCGAAGCCTGCGAGACGCGCACGCCGACCGTCTCCCTGTAGGCCTCGGCGAGTGCAGACAGGCAGGACAGCCGTTCGGGACCGGCTTCCATCCTTTCGAAGATGCGGGAGGACTCCTCCAGGACGGAGCACGCCTCTTTGAGCGCCTCCCCCTTCTCCGCGGCCGTGTTCGCGGAACCCATCGCGCTGGAGCGCACGATCAGCGCCCTGCCCAGGCAGAACAGACCGCGTGCCCTCTCCAGAGCGTCTCCGGCGCCTCCCAGGACCGAGCACGAAGAGCGAAAACTCTCCAGGGCGTCGGTCATCTGTCCGGTTCTCTCCTGCACTATGCCGCGAACCCTCCTCAGAAGACCCTCGTGGACAGGCAGGCGCGCCGGCTGAGCCGCCTCCACTGCAGCGATCTCCAGATTCGCCTCCTGTAGTCTTCCCGTCGAAGCCAGCACCTCGGCAAGCAGAAGCCTGGCGGAGATCTTCTCTACTGCCGCCTCCGTCGAGGTCGTGACCGCCTTTTCGGCCCACCGTAGAGCTTTCTCGACGTCTCCGCTCCTCAGAAAGACGTAGCCGAGGCCAGTGGCGCACGCGGCCGCTCCGTCCAGGTCTCCGGCCTTCTCTTTCATGGCCAGGGCCTCCAGGTAATACTTCTCAGCTTCGGCGGCGTCCCCTCTCATACCGTGTATCTCTCCTATGTTGGATGCGATGACGGACCTGTCCCCGTCCGGCGTGAACTCCCGGGCCAGCCGGTAGCTCTCCTCATTATACCTGAGCGCGGGCCCCATTTCCCCTCTCAGGCGATACAGCACGGCCACGTTGAGGGCGATGCGGCCGCTGCCGGCGAAATCCCCGCACCTCTTCCGGAGCTCCATGGCCTTCAGGTAACTCTCGAGCGCGTCATCGAACTTGAGGAGCTCCTTCCTGGCGATGCCGAGGTTGTGGTAACAGGAGGACAGCAACGTGAGGTCACCCAGCTCCTCGGCCTTCAGGCAGGCGCGGCGCTGAACGGACTCGGCCTCTTCAACCCTGCCCATCCTCACAAGCGTGAGGCCCAGGTTGATGAGGCTGCTGGCCGTCGTGGCCTCGTCGCCCGCAGTCTCGGCCAGCTCGACCGCCTCCCGCAGCTGTGTTTCGGACTCGGTCAGTCGTCCCATGCGTGCGAGAACGACACCCCTGCGATTAAGGACGAGAGCCATGAGCCGCGGGGCACCTCTCACCGCTTCCAGAGACCCGGCGACCTCGATCAGCCTGAGGGCCTCTTCGTATCTGAGGACCATGAAGAGGGTCCACGCCAGGTCGGCCATGGCTTCCGCCCTGAGCGATTCCAGCGCTTTCTGTTCCGCAACCTCCAGCGCTGCCGAGAAGCGCGCCTGCGCGTCCGGGTAGCGTCCAAGTCTGACGTGCAACCGCCCGATTCCAAGCTCTGCGGCCACGTGTTCCTCCGTCCCCCTCTCGGCCAGGAGTCCGAGGCGCTCTTCGGAGAGCTCGACTGCCCTGTCCAACTTCCCGGCCCTCTCGGCCGCCCGCAGCGCCCTATCCAAGAGTTTTCGCAGGACATCGAGTCGCCCCTGTGCGCGGAGGCTCGGCAACGCTGCCTCGGCGTGCGAGAGTGAGACTTCGAAAAACCCCCTGTCGAACGCGGCTTCCACGGCGGACAGTCTGGCCGTCAGTGCCTTCTCATGCTGGCCTGACTCGTCGTAGTGCCGGGCCAGAAGGCCTGAGTCCGCCGTCTCCCCGTCCTCCTCCAGCAGGCCGGCCATCCTGGCGTGCAGTTTCTTCGCGGCCTCGACAGGAACGAGTCCGGACACAAGCGGCATGGTCACGGCATGCGAGAAGGCGTAACGACCCGGCCCCGCGTGCCTTATCAGGCCCTTTTCGATGAGGCCGGCCGCGGTTGCCGCCACGCGGTCCGGCTGTCTGTCCAAAAGTCTGGTGACTGTGTCGAGCCCAAACACGGTCCCCGCCACCGAGGCGGCCGTGAGGAAGTCGAGTTCGGCCCCCGGCAGGGCACGGACCTGGCGAGCCAGAGTCTCCGGCACGCTCAACGAAGAGAGGATCTGGGCCTGTTCCGGAAGCTCACACACAAGCCTCTGACCAAGTCTCTTGATGTGCCCCCTGACTGCCAGCTGCCTGACCAGCTCTTCGGCAGTACCCGGAACCCCGTGGGACGCAGAAACCACCCAGTCCACCAGCGCATCGGGTGCGCCGACTCCCAACATGGATGAGACGAGTGACGCGACTCCCTGCCTCGAAAGGGGCGTAAGCTCCACCTTCGTCGTGGCCGGACTCTCCCGGAGGCGGGCCAAGAGAGAACGCTCGCCCGACCTGGGGTCCATCTCGGCCGGCTCACAGGTGCACGCGATCAGCAGCGGAAACGCGCGCGTCAGGGGAACTGACTCTGCCAGCTCTTCGAGGAAACTCTGCGGCGCCAGGTGCGCGTCTTCAAGAACAACCAGACAGGGCTGCCGCTGTTCAGTGTAAGTCGGATAGATGCTTCTCATCAGTGACGGGCAGTCGTCCGCGCGAGCCTCCGCGACCCCCTCGTCTTTCGCCTGCGCAGGCCGCGTTCCGCTCAGCCGGCCGCTCCACTCCGGACTTCGCACCGAAGAGTAAGGCTCCTGTTCATCGCACTTGAGGTACCCCACCCGCACTCCCTCCACGGACGCAGTGAAGCGGAGCCACTCCATCAGTCGGCTCTTGCCGGCACCGTGGCCACCCGACACGAGGAGGACCCCCCCCCTGGCCTCATCCCTGAGGGAGACTAGTGCCTGCCTCAAGACCTCCAATTCCAGCTCCCTTCCAACGAGCTCAGGAGAGAGGGGCGTCACTGCCGCCGGCGCCGTTATCGTTATCGTCTGCGGGATTCCGGCCGCGTCCATGAGGGCCTCGGCCAGCTCCTCCGAGGTCTGAAACCTGCGCTCCGGGTCCTTCTCCAGCAGTCTCAGTAAAACTGTCTGCACGCGCGCGGGAAGGGACGGGTTAACGTCCCTGGGCGAGACGGGTCTGGACAGTAGATGCGCCCTCAGCAGATGATCGCCCGAGGCTCCCGGAAACAACCTCGCGCCAGTCAGAACCTCGTACAGCATGGCGCCTAACGAATACAGGTCGGTCCTGCCGTCGACCGGCAGTCCCCTTATTACCTCGGGCGCGACGTAGGCGAGCGTGCCGCCGGCAAGCCCTCTGTCACGGGCCATCCTGGCCAGCCCGAAGTCCGTGAGCGTGACCACGCCTCCTCCGGAGTCCGGCGACTGAGAGTCTCGGTCCCGCGCCACTATGATGTTCGAGGACTTGATGTCGCCGTGCACCATGCCGCGGGTGTGGACGTAGCTCAGAGCGTCGCACACCTGGAGGCACGCGGCGGCCACGCGGCCCAGCGGCTGCCCCTTCAGCGCCCGGTCGAAGTGCTCGCCGTCCAGGTAGTCCATCACAAAATACGTCGACCTGGAATGCACGGAACCGAAGTCGTGGACCCTGACTATGGAAGGATGCCTGAGGGAAGAGACGCGGGCGAATTCCAGCTTGAAGAGCTCGACCTCAGTCGGGCTGCTGTCGGCCAGGGACAAGAGCTTGAGGGCCCTGACCTGGCGGTTTTCCTCGTCGCGGACCTTGAATACCGCGGCCAGTCCTCCCGAAGAAATGAGTTCCAGAACCCTATATCTTTTCGGGATGAGACGCTCTGGGGTCAGGAAGTCGGGTTTGGTGCCCTCCCCCGGGGAAGGCAGGAGAGGATTCTGCCGTTTCACGGCTCCTTTGTAGCACGGGGATGGGCGTGGAATCAAGCGAAATCGGCCCGGTGAGCCGCCCGTGAGCCGCCCGGGGCCGCCTCAAAACAAGAAAGGGTCTCAAATGAGACCCCCGAAAAGGAGCGGGCTCCCCATAGTACTCCGTGGCTTCATCAAGACGCAAGGGAGGCATCAGCCCGACCGCTTAGTGGTCGTGACTCTGTGAAGCACCACGCGAGTAACAGGGAGCCTAGCCGATCAATCTCGAGCACGTGGAGGTATCATCGTGCTTTGTTTGAGAAGTTCCGGCTGCGTTGTCCCGTTCGCACTCCTAAGCTCTGTCCTCTCTGGTGCAAAGGGGTTCTGAGCCGCGACCGCAATCTGCCTGTGGCTGCCCTGTTGCCTTCTTGGCCGATTGCTCCTGCCGGGGTTGGTTGAACAGGTCGCGGCATCAGAGCCCATTGCGATAGACCCTTATTGCACGTGCCGTGCCAAACCGCGATTCTCTTTGTGACAAAAACGGCCGTGCAATCTGTTGTCAAAAGTAGAGTTATGGGGTCGCCGTCGGAGCGGGCCGCGAGCGGTAACCGGGGCGGTCGCCCCGAACGAAACCAACGTCCCCTGCGGAAACAGGGTGTGGCCTATGTCGTTAGAGTGAAAGTGGTTAGTGTGGATACGCTCTACCCACGCGGGAGGAGTCGCCTTCCCAGGTGGAACCATCTGGCAACACTTGTTCGGGGACGGCAACGCACGCGCGGAAACGCCGGAGCAGGCGGCGTGGAGTGACCGTGCCACAAAGCAGAAGGGCTGGCCACGGAAGGCCAGCCCAAGCTTCACCGACTGTCAGGAACTACAGGAGCTCTTTGTAAGCAGCGCCCGGTCTGAAACGGACGGTCTTCGAAGGGCCAATCTTGATCTCCTCGCCCGTGCGAGGGTTTCTTCCGATTCTGCCCTTCCTCTTCGCCACCGCGAAGCTGCCGAATCCCACCAGCTGAACACCCTTCTTCGTGTTCTTCTTGATGGCGTCCAGGGTCGCCTCGACGGCAGTCGTGGCGTCCTTCTTCGTCAGCTTTGATGCCTTGGCAACCATGTCAATAAGCTCTGCCTTGTTCATGATATCACCTCGCTTTCATGTTTGATTTGGGCTTAGCCCAAGTCCCTTCTACCAGAGGCCCCGAAATTGGTCAAGAGAAAACTGCGAGTTTTCGAATTTTAGACCAATCGTTCTCCCGCTTGAAATCTGGGCTGACAGGGGGTGTGGAACCGGAATCCTTTGCTGCGTGCGCCTTGACGGGGCCGGGGTCCCGCCGATTCCCATCATCACTCAAGTGGAACGAGGTTGCGGCACGCGAAATGCCGTTTAGTCTTGACACCACAAACATCCGCATATAGTGTCGTACGAAAACGTGGCCCGCGGCTCTTTTTCTGACGAACGCGTCTCCTGTCCCTGCCGGAATTCTCTGTGCTCTGACAAGCGTGCTCAGAATCGTTGTGTGTATCTTGCGGATATGGTGAGTCCATCACATCAGGAGTAAGCATGTCTCAGTGGCCAAACTTGCTCTGCCTCGGTCAGAGCAGCATCTTCAGACTCGTACTCGACGCCAGCCCGTTCGCGAAGATAATTCTCGTTGTGTTGCTGGGCTTTTCGGTCGTGTCGTGGGCCGTCATCATCGACAAGTTCAGAACGTTCAGGGCGGCGTCACGATATTCGGAGTTGTTTCTGAGGAGATTCCGCGAGGGCGCCGGACTGGAGGAGCTGTCCACCATATCCAGGCAGACGCAGTCGGGTCCGTATTCGCGGATTCTGCTCCAGGCTCTGTCGCAGATGCCGGCTGCGCGCCAGAGGGAGCAGGCCGGGTCCAGCCAGTCGCAAGGCCCGGAAGAGCTGGCCCGGGTTCGCTCAGCCATGAATCGTTCGGCCGGAGCCGAGGTCACAACCTTGGAAACGTACCTCAACTTTCTGGCGACCACCGGGAGCGTGACGCCCTTCGTGGGCCTGCTGGGCACCGTGTGGGGCGTCATGAGCTCGTTCCTCGGGATGGGAGTGCGAGGTTCGGCCACCCTTTCCGTGGTGGCGCCGGGCATTGCCGAGGCGTTGATCGCCACGGTGGCGGGCCTGGCCGCCGCGATTCCCGCGGTGATCGCCTACAACTACTTCCTTGGGAGGGTCAGAGCGGCGGAGAACCAGATGACCGGTTTCATATCGGAGTTCTGCGACAGGCTGGGGACAGGAGCGCTGTGACATGAATCTGGAAAGAAGGAGTCTGTCAGACATAAACGTCACGCCGTTCGTGGACGTCGTGCTCGTGCTGCTCGTCATCTTCATGCTGACCGCCCCCTTCATCCAGGGCGCGGTCGACGTGGACCTGCCCCGTGCCGAGGCCAGGCAGGTGGACTTGAAGGAAGGCATGATCCTCTCCGTGGACGAGGATAAGCGTGTGTTTCTGGACAAGGAGATCGTGGCCCTGTCAGATTTGGAATACAAACTCGGAATATTCAAGGAAGCGTTTCCGGGCCGGCCCGTGTTTCTTCGCGCCGACAAGGACGTGCCGTACGGGTTCGTGGTCGAGATAGTCTCCATTCTGAAGAGGGTCGGCATAGAGAACCTGGGCCTGGTCGCGGAGTACACAGAGAAGGGTCGATGAGGAACGGCTTTATCATTTCCCTGTCGACGCACGTCGGCCTGCTGTTGGCCGTGTTCCTTCCGGTGACCCTCAGGACGGCGGTCGTCCCGGCGGGACTCGTATACGACGTGAGTCTGGTGTCCCTGCCGGCCGGCATGCCCGGCGCCCCTGAAGCGCGCGCCGGAGGAAGCGACGACCCTCCCGACGCGACCGTGGCAGTCGACGAATCCCCGGCCACCCGGCCTAAGCTGGCCGAGCCGGCCAAGGACGACAGGAAGGCGACTAAGAAACAGGACGAGAAGGCCAAGGCGAAGGACCCCAAGACGGACGCGAAGGGCGCCGGCGCGAAGAAGACTCCCGGCTCGCCGGACTCCGGGCTTCACTCCCTCGTCAAGGGCGGCGGCGCCGCCGGGGGGGACGGAGTCGGCGTCCCGGGTTTTTCGTCCCAGCTTCAACTGGACATCGAGAACTTCGAGTTCAGCTATTACCTGGTGGCCGTGAGAAACAAGGTGAGCTCGAACTGGAGCCCCCCCGCGGGGCTGGGCACGCAGACGACAAGGGCCAGAACCGTGGTCTATTTCCGGATACTGAGGAACGGAAAGGTCGCAGACGCCAAGACCGAGAGCCCGTCTGGCATCGTGCTGTTCGACCAGTCGGCCCTGAGGGGTGTGCTCCGGTCGGAACCGTTTCCTCCCCTGCCGGGAGCCTTCCCCGGCGGCTCGCTGGGAGTGCATTTCGGGTTCGAGTACGCGAGATGAGGTTTCATAATGTCTGACATGAAGAACGGCGGGCGGCGCCGAAGGGCGGGCGGACTCGCGGCCACGGCGGTGGGGTGTGCCCTGATAGTGTTCCTGGCGGCGCACGGGGTGTCCTCGCAGGAACAGGAAGTGCGGCTCGAGATAAAGACCTCAGAGGTGAGGCTCATAAGACTGTACATTGCAGGGTTCGTGTCCTCGTCGGGAGGCCAGGCCGCGAGCTCGGCCAAGCAGTTTGAGGAAGTGGTCTCGTCGGACCTGGCGTTTTCGGGCATGTTCGACATAAGGCGCGTCCAGCCCAAGGACGTCAGTCCGCTGCTGGCGACGCTGAAGGGCCAGGGCGGCCTTACGGAGCAGTACCTGGTCGACGGAAGGACGCTGGCGGAGGCGGACAAACTCATCTTCGAGGGCCGGATGTTCGATGCCAGAAGCTCGAAGGAAGTCCTGAGCAAGCGCTACAAGTTCGGAGAGGGAGCCCTGCGGTCCGCGGCGCACAGGTTCGCCGACGAGATCCTGCTGCAGCTGACCGGCGAGAGGGGCATAAGCTCGACCAGCATCGCCTTCATCTCCGACATCGCGGGGCCGAAGGAGGTCTTCGTGGTGGACTGCGACGGGAACGGAATGAAGCGCCTGACCGCGGAGAAGTCTCTCTGTCTTTCTCCCAAGTGGAGCCCGGACGGCCAGCGTATCGCCTACACCAGCTACTCGAGGGGGAATCCCGACCTTCATGTGGTGGGCAGGTACGGCGGGAAGCCGGGCGTCCTCTCGGCTTTCAGGGGCCTGAACTCGAGCCCCGCATGGTCGCCGGACGGAAAGCGGATTGCGCTCACCCTGACCAAGGACGGCAACGCCGAGCTCTACCTGATGAATTCGGACGGGTCGGGGTTGAGGCGGCTCACGAAGCATCCCGCCATCGACTCCTCCCCCTCCTGGTCGCCAAACGGAAGGCACATCGCCTTCACTTCTGACAGGAGCGGGAGCCCGCAGGTGTACGTCATGGAATCGGACGGCTCGAACGTACGGAGGCTCACGTTCGCCGGGTCGTACAACGACTCGCCGGCGTGGTCGCCCAAGGGCGACAGGATAGTGTACGCGGCAAGAGCCGGAAACAACTTCCAGATCTACATCACTGACGTCGCCGGCACCGGTATCGCCCAGTTGACAAACAGCAGGGGCAACAACGAAAACCCCAGCTGGTCTCCGGACGGGAGGCACATAGCGTTCAGTTCCTCCAGGGACGGGAAGAGACAGATATACGTCATGAACGCCGACGGCGCGAACGTGAGACGCCTCACTTCCAGCGGCGAGAACTTCAGCGCGTCGTGGTCTCCCCGCTTTGAATGGAACTGATAGACGTGTGAAAACTAGACAGGAAAGGAGGTGAGAGTATTGTTCAGAAACAAGGCACTGGTCATCCTGGTCATCATTGCTGCGGCAGCGCTCGTCGTGTGCGGCGGCTGCGCCAAGAAGAAGATGGCTCCGCCGGTGACGGAGCTCCCGAGCGTCGCCCAGCCGCGGGCGCAGGCGGAAGAACCCGGGGCGCCGGAAGAGGCCGTTCCGCCGTCGTTCGAGGAGGAATCGGCCGGACAGAAGGTGGAGTCTGGAATCCGAGACGTCTTCTTCGCTTTTGACGACTATTCGTTGAGCGAAGAGGCGAGGACCGTCCTGGCGGCTAACGCCAAGCTCCTCGGTGACAACAAGTCGGTCAAGGTCACGATAGAGGGGCACTGCGACGAGAGGGGAACCGTGGAGTACAACCTGGCTCTCGGCGAAAAGAGAGCTCTGGGTGCGATGAACTACCTCGTCAACTACGGCATCGACGGTTCCAGAGTCTCGATAATCAGCTACGGTAAGGAGCGGCCGTTCGACGCCGGGCACGACGAAGAGGCCTGGGCGCAGAACAGACGCGCTCACTTTGTGGTTCAGAAGTAACTCTATCCCCTGCCCGGCGCCGGCGCCGGGCAGGGGGACAGAAACTGGCAGGTTGAGATGAAACGCGTCCTTACACTCTCATTGACCGCTCTGGCCGTCGTTCTGGCGCTGACCGGATGCTACGGCAGGAAGCTCGTCAACGTTCCAAACACCGTGGACCAGACACGGGCGGAAATACAGGCACTACGGCAAAGCCAGGAAGAGACTAACCGGCTGGTGCGCGAGCTGCAGGCCAGGACCGAGGAAAACGGCGCGTTCCTGAGGGAGCTCAAGGCCGACACCGGAACCCTGTTCGACGAGCTGCTGCAGAGGATTCAGGTCCTCGAGGGCAAGACTGACGACACCGCCTATCGGTTCGAGAGGCTTTCTGAGAAGGTGGACGAGGTGCGGTACCCGGCACCGGGGGCGTCGGGGGCGTCGGATTCCCTCGTGGCCGCCGGAGACTCGATCACCGTGGGGTTTGCGGACGCCAGGAAGGCCTACACCAACGCCTACACGGACATGACGTCAGGGAACTACGACCTGGCGCTGATGGGATTCGAGGAGTTCCTGAGGAACTACCCGGACAGTGAGCTCTCCGACAACGCGCAGTACTGGATCGGCGAATGCTACTACGCCAGGGAACAGTACCAGCCCGCGTACGACGCCTTCAAGAGAGTCCTGGACGTCTACCCCAAGGGTGACAAGATTCCGAGCGCCTTGCTTAAGACCGGATACTGCGCTCTCGCGCTCGGGAAGAACCGTGAGGGGCGCGCGTTCCTTGAGGAGCTGGTGGCGAAGTACCCTTTGAGCGTTGAGGCGAGGCTGGCGGAGGAGAAGCTGGGGGCGGTCTCCAAGTAGTCGTCGTGGGGCCGCGAGGCTGCCCGGTCCCTCAGCGACTCAGGCTCCATTTCTTCTTCCGCACGAATTCCAGGATGCCCGCCACGGTCTTGGCGTCCTGAATCCGTCCGTCGTCTATCATCCGTATCGCTTCCTCGACTTCGACTTCCACAGGAGCCACTTCTTCGCCGTCGTCCGGGTTGGCGACGGAGGGTTCGAGGTCCGCCGCCGCGAATATGTGAATCTTCTCGTCGCAATAGCCGGGGCTCATGAACATCGAGCACAGCTCCTCGAGAGAGCCCGCCCGGTAGCCGGTTTCTTCTTCCAGCTCCCGGCACGCGCACGTTTCGGGCCTTTCACCCGGCTCGAGCTTTCCCGCCGGGATCTCCAGCATTACGCCGCCGGTGGCCTCTCTGTACTGGCTCACGAGCAGGAGCTTGCCGCTCCGGGTCAGCGCCACGACCGCCGCGGCGCCAGGATGTCTTACGATTTCGAGAAACCTCTGGGGACTGCCCTCCTCGAAGCGCCTCACGACTTTGACCAGCCTTCCGTCGTACACCGTTTCTGAGATCTTCATTGAGCCCGGTTGAAGGGTCCTTCCTACCCTCTTGAGTTAACGGCCAGGAGCTTCAGCTCCGTCATCTCCTCTATCGCGTACTTCAGGCCTTCCCTGCCGAAGCCGGAGTCCTTCACTCCTCCGTATGGCATATGGTCCACCCTGTACGTCGGCACGTCGTTGAGCACGACTCCTCCGACCTCCAGCCGCTCGAAAGCCCGGATGGCGTGCGCCAGGCTCCGCGTGAACACTCCAGCCTGAAGACCATAAGTTGAATCGTTGACGCGCTCGAACGCCTCCTCCATGTCCGAAAACGGGGCGACGACCACGACAGGAGCGAAGACCTCGCAGCAACTGACTTTCAGGTCCGGCCTTGCGTCCACCAGCACAGTCGGTTCGAACATGGTGCCACGCCTGACCGCGCCCGTCAGAGCTCTGGCGCCGCCCGCGAGAGCTTCTTTCACCCATGACTCCGTCTTCTCCGCGGAAGCAACGTCTATCATCGGTCCCACGTCCGTGGCTTCCTCCAGCGGGTCGCCCAAAACCAGGTTGCGCGTGCGGGCCACCAGAAACCCCACGAACGGCTCGTAGACGTCGCGGTGAACGAAGACGCGCTGTATCGAAATGCATATCTGGCCGGCGTTCGCGAAGGCTCCGCGCACACACTTCTCCGCCGCGGGCTCGAGCTGTACGTCCCGGTCCACGACGACGGCGGCGTTTCCTCCCAGCTCCAGCGTGACCCTCTTCTTCCCGGCAAGGCTCTTCAGGCGCCAGCCCACCTCCGCGCTTCCGGTGAACGAGAACAGTTTGAATCGTTCGTCCGCGACCATGGGTTCCGCCATGGAACCTGGGCAAGGGACGACCGAGACGGCTTCCCGAGGGAGGCCCGCCTCGAGCAGTATCTCCGCCAGCAACAGGGCGCACAGGGGGGTCGACGACGCCGGCTTCACCACCACGGGGTTGCCCGCTGCCAGGGCCGGCGCGACCTTATGCGCCACCAGGTTCAGCGGAAAATTGAAGGGCGTAATCCCGAGCACCGGGCCCAGCGGAAAGCGTCGTGTTATTCCGAACCTGCCCTCGGAGTTCTGAATCCAGTCCAGGGGCAGGTACTCCCCGCCGATCCTCTTGGCCTCTTCCGCGGCGACTTTGAACGTGTTCGACGCTCTGGCCGTCTCGACCCTCGCGTCTCTGATGGTCTTGCCCGACTCGAGGCTCATGACCCTGGCGATCTCCTCGGCCCGTCTCGCGATCGCCGCGCTCGCCGCCTCCAGTATTCTGGAGCGCTCGAAGCCGCTGAGAGACCTGGTTGTCTCGAACGCCTTCGCCGCGTGAGCCGCCGCCTCTTCGGTCTGTCCCGGGGACACCCTACAGACCTCGGCCACGACTGAACCGTCGAACGGCGACCTGACCTCGAACGTGTCGTCTGTCCTGGTCCATTTCCCCGCCAAACACAGATCCCAGGTTCTCTTCATTGACCCTGCCCTTTCCTGGAGTCCCTGCCCGCGGCGCGTCTCCCGGGCCGAGCCTGGATGAGACCGAAGACGCCGGGCGCGACCTCCATCAGTTTCTTGTGAATCAGGCGACACAATTCCGCTATCTCCCACTGCGCGTCGGGCGCCAGCCGCTGCTCCAGGATGTGCAGCCACTCGCGGAAGTTCGCGCTCATGACTATCTCCGTCGCGCACGCGTTGGGCAGCACGTAGCGCGCATCCTCTCTGGGAACGCCCCTGGACATCAGCCCCAAGTACGCGTCCCACGCCGCGCGCATGGTCATTCCGTAGAAATCCTCCGCTTCCCTGCCCGCCTTCCGTACGCTCGGAGGCGTCACGTACACTGCTTCCGTTTCCTTGACGTATCTCTGGCTCCTCTGCGAATACGACGCCAGCCTGTGCCTGACCAGCTGATGCGAACACGCCCTGCTCACGCCCCTGACCCTGAAAGTGGCGCCGGCGTGCTCGAACACCGAGTGATGGCCGGCCTCGTACAACTTCTTCAGGAACGCCCTTGTGTCGGAATACGACATCCTGTGGGTCGTGTCGTAGCACGTCCTCGCCGCCCTCTCGATGAGACGTTCGGGGTCGGGAGTGTGGGAAAGAAGCTCTACTTCAAGCCGGCAGCGGCCGGGCCTGGGGGAACGCGCGGTCTGTCTTGATGGCATGTGGCGTCTCTCACTTCCTGGCTTCTGATATCGTGAGCATTCTGCCCAGGGCAGTCCTAGCGCCCGGCTTCAACTCTGGCGGCACCCTGACGAGAGTACTCTCGTCCAGGGATTCAAGAGTCCAGAGGAGGTTCTTCAGATTTATCCTGAACATGTTGGGACAGAGTGACCTCGACAGCTCGAACACTCGCTTGTCGGGGTTTTCCGCGGCGAGCCGGCTGACCAGGTTCACCTCGGTGCCTATGGCTATGACGGAACCCGGCGGGGACGATTGCACGTAGTTCACTATGAATTCCGTCGAGCCGGAGGCATCCGCCAGGTCCACGACTTCCTCCCTGCACTCGGGGTGCACCACGACCCTGACGGTCGGGAATGACGCCCGAACGGCCCTCACGTGCTCGGCCGAGAACCAGGTGTGCACGTGGCAGTGGCCCTTCCAGAGAATGAGGCGGGCTCTCTCGAGCTCCGCGGGCGTGAGCCCGCCCAGCGGCTGGTCGGGATCCCAGACCACCGTCCGGTCCGCGGGAACACCCAGACGTTTGCCCGTGTTCCGGCCCAGGTGCTCGTCCGGCAGGAACATCACCCTTTCAGCCTGCTTCAGTCCCCACTCGATGGCGGCCTTCGCGTTTGAAGACGTGCAGACCGTGCCGCCCTCGTTTCCGCAGAAGGCCTTGAGCTCGACGACGGAGTTTATGTACAGGACCGGAAGCACCGCTCCGGGACCGATGGCCTCCCTAATGCCCGCCCAGGCCACTTCGACGTCCGCCGCGTCCGCCATGTCGGCCATCGGACAGCGCGCGGCCATGTTGGGCAGGTACACCCTCTGGTCATCCCTCGTGAGCACGTCGGCGCTCTCGGCCATGAAGTGCACACCGCAGAAGACTATCAACTCGGAACTCTGCTGGGACGCCCTCTTCGAGAGTCCGTACGAGTCTCCCCTGAAGTCGGCGAGCTGGACGATTTCTCTTCTTTGATAGTGGTGCGCGAGAAGTACGAGACGTCCGCCGTGCTCCGCCCTCTTCTTGTGAATTCTCTCCCCGACCTCTTCGTCGGAAAGACCCACGTATTCGTCCGGAAGTGAGGTTCCCTTGATCCTCATAAGAGTGTCGTTCCCATGCGGCCGGTCCGCCCTCGACGAGCCGTTATCAAACCCTGGGCGGAGTCACGCCGACCTGCTTCTGGTACTTTCCCTTCCTGTCCGCGTAAGACCTCTCGCACTGTTCGTCGCTCTCGAAAAACACAACCTGCGCTATGCCCTCGTTGGCATAGACTCTGGCCGGCAGCGGTGTGGTGTTCGAGATCTCCAGAGTCGCGTGGCCCTCCCATTCCGGTTCGAACGGTGTGACGTTGACTATTATTCCACACCTTGCGTACGTGGACTTGCCCAGACAAATGGTGAGCACGTTCCTGGGGATTTTCAGGTATTCGACGGTCCTGCCCAGGACGAAGGAATTGGGGGGCACCACGCATACCGGACCCTTGAAGTCCACGAACGACTTCACGTCGAAATCCTTCGGGTCGACGACGGAGCACCGCACGTTTGTGAATATCTTGAATTCGTCGGCTATCCTCAAGTCGTAGCCGTACGAGGAAAGCCCGAACGACACGACGCCGTCGGAGACCTGTCCGTCCTCGAACGGGGTGATCATGCCATGATCCAGGGCCATCCTGCGGATCCATTTGTCTGATTTCAGAGCCATTTCTTCTCCGCCGGGTCAGACGCGGCGCGCCCGGCCGCGCGGTCCGACCACGGGTTCCCTCAGTCCGTGAACCTATACCTAATAAGAGTCAGAACGGCCTCCAGGCCGTCTCTCCATCCGATCTTCTTTCCTTCCTTCGCGGTTCTGTACTTGAAGGAGATGGGGACCTCCACGATCCGATAGCCCCTCTTCCTCACCTTGGCGGTCACCTCCGGACAGAACTCGAAACGCTCGCACTTGAGAGGAATGCCCTTCAGCACCTCGGACTTGAAGGCCTTGTAGCACGTGGCCTCGTCCGTGATGCGGGCTCCGAACAGGACGTTCGCCATGGCCGTCAGCAGGAGCACAGCGACCTTGAACCTGGTAAGAGGCAGGTCGTTTTCCGGGTTCGAATACCGCGAGCCGTACACGACGCTCGCCCTGCCGTCCAGGATGGGAGCGATCAGCTTGGGATAGTCCCGGGGGTCGTATTCCAGGTCGGCGTCCTGGATCACTGCCACATCTCCGGTGATGTGCGGAATCGCACTGCGGATGGCGCGGCCCTTGCCCATGTTGCGGGGGTGAAACACTACTTTCAGTCCCGGCTGGTTCTTTATCGACTCCAGGTATTCGCGCGTGCCGTCCGTGGAGAAGTCGTCAACGAGGATGATCTCCTTTTCGACATCGACCGCCGTCACACGGGAAAGCAGCTCCCGGATCGTCCTCATCTCGTTGTACACGGGTATGATCACGGACAGTTTCAAGCTCGCCTCATCTCGCTGCCGGCTCCTGCACCGGCCACTTGAGGATTCGGCCCGCGGCGGCCGACGCAAGCACTATCAAGTAGGGGTCCACCGGCAGCCTGTAGCGCATGACCGTCAGGAACACGGCGCTCCCGAGGCAGTAGCTCATCACCACGAGAGGGAGAACGGTCGCTCGCCCCCCGGCGGCGAACACAAGCGCGGCGCCGGCCAGCGAAAGACCGAACAGCGCCACGGACACTAACCCCATGACGGCGCGCACCGGTGGCCTTTCACCAACGGAACCGCCAGTGTGAACAGACGGATAGAGCTGGAACAGGTTGCCCAGCTTCTTCACGTAAAGCCCGAGCGCCCTGCCCGGATTCTCCCTCACGAACCTCATGCCCTCCTCATAGAGCAGCTTTTCCCGCGAAGGCTCGTCCGGCAGGGCCAAAAGCCTGGCCTTCAACTCAGGGGGGAACTCCGGGTTCTCGGTCGTGCTGGCGTCCGCGTACGGGCTGTTCCCGTACCAGAACTGCCTGCCGCCGCCGGTGGCCACGAACACGAAGTGACCCGTCGCGGCGTAATTCCGCGCCGTCCACGGCAGCACAGTCAGAACCGCGACGCCGACCACCAGAATGGATTTCCCGAGCAGCGCCCTCGCGCCGCCCGCCCTCCGCCAGAACAGCGGCCAGACCACCAGTCCTGGCACGACCGTCACGACGGACGGCCTCGCCAGCAGGCAGAGGCCCAGGAAGACACCCGACACCGCGGCATGGCTCCATACCAGGCGCTCCCTGCCCCAGACCAGGGCCAGCACGGAGGCAAGCATCAGAAGTGTGACCAGGTTGTCGGAAACCTGCGCCGACGGCAGGTACACGAAATAGGGATAGACCGCCGCGGCGAACGCGGCGAGGATTCCGACTCTGTCGGAAAACAGTCTTCTGCCGACCAACCCCACCAGCACGACTGCCAGCGCGGCCAGCACGGACTCGCAGACACGCACGAACAGCAGGCGGTGAGAGAACAGGAACAACAAGGACAGGAAGTACGGATACAGGGGAGCGCGGGTGATCGAGCCGCCTACACCGCGCCCGGACGAGATCTGTTCGGCTGTGTCGAAATACCACCTGCTGTCCGGCCAGTGCAGCGTCTCCTCGACGGTGAGAGCCAGTCCCAGCCTCAGGACAAGGCCGAGCAGAAACGCGCAGGCCAGAAGCCCGCCAAACTTCAGGAATGTACGGCCGTACTTACTCTCTCTCATCCGGAAACGGGACTACGAAGTGAGAAGGACCGCGAGCCTGTGGCATGACACTTGCTTCCCACAGGATGGGGATTCCGGCCAGACTCGGCAGAGCCAAAGGCGCAGTATAGCCAAAGCTGGAGGCCGTGTCAACCGCACCGAGCTTCTCGGGACACCGAATCCACGCCGCGCAGCGCGGCCGCGCGCCCGGACGTCATTGAAACCGGCCGGTACGCCTGCTACAATGCGGCGGAGGGAATCGAGATTCAACAAATGCACGTTTGGCAGATACTGACCAGAGTCAAAGACAGAGTCCCGAGCGCTTACACCCTGCTCAGGATCATCCTGCCGGTCGTCCTCGGGATCCTGTTGGGGTCTGCGATAGTGAACCCCTACCACAGGACGGTGGAGATCCTGGTGGGGTTCTTCATCGCGGCCGCGGCCTTTCTGGTCAAGCCCTCACGCGCCATCGCCGCGTTCGTCGTGATCTCGCTGTTCCCGGCACATCTCTCCATAGGAACCAGCAACACAGTCTTCATACTGATCCTTCTTTCGACCTGGATGGCACAGCAGGTCATCGCCAAGAAGAAGATCTCCATAAGGACCCCCCTGGACATCCCGATAATGGTCATGTCCGCGGCGTACGTCCTGTCGTTCCTGAACGTGCCGCAAGGGCTGATGGGCGTGAACCTGAGAGGCTTCAGCGTTTTCTTCACGTCGGTCGCCATATACTATCTGGTCGTCAACCTCACCCCAGACGCGCGGGCCGTCCGGCGCCTGCTCTGGGCGGGCGTTGTAAGCGCCGCGATAATCGCCGCCATCGGGCTTTTCGAGATCTTCCTTCCCGGCAAGGAACTCCTGCCCTACTTCTTCATCGCCAGGACGATGCCGTCCGACGTGCCGATGATCAGGGCCGGCTCCGCTTTCAGAAACGTCAGCGGTCTGTCACAGTACTCGATCTTCTATCTGCTGCTCTTCGTGTTCATGATACCCAGGGAAAAGTCACGGATTCTGCGCGGTATCCTGGTCGTTCTAATCGCCGTGTATCTCCTGATCTTCTCCAGCACCGCCATGCGGGGAGCCGTCATGGCCGGAGTGGCCGGGCTCGCGTTCCTCGTGTGGAGGAGCAGGGGCATCTTCGACACCAGGAAGGTCGTGACAGGCATCTTGCTGTGCGTCACTGTCTTCCTTGTCGGTCATAACCTCCTGTCCGCCGCCGGAATCGTGCCCAACATTTGGGAGAGATTCTCGGAGCTGCAGGACAAGGTCGGAAGCCACGTGGACCGGGGGCAGGTCATGAGGGAGGTGTTCGAGAAATCCCTGGAGCATCCGTTCATCGGTCACGGCCCGGTGATTCATCTGCCGAGGGGGTTCGTGGCCCTGGGGAGCAACAACCCTCACTGCCAGTACCTTCTCTACTTCTACACGATAGGCCTGCTGGGCCTGGGCGGCTTCGTCTGGCTGATGGTGAGTCTTTTCAGGGTATCCGCGCAGGCAATCCGCGCAGGCGGAAAGGACAAGACGCTTCTGGCGCTGATGGTGCTGTTCCAGACATTCTTCGTCATCTTCGTGCTGCACGAGACCGTGGATGATTACTCCAGCTCCTTCAACTATCCCCTGTTCATCTGGTATCTGTTCGGGCTGGTCGTGGCGACGAGGAACATAATGTTGAAGGAGGCAAAGCAGTCTGGCGGAAAAGGGAGGAAGGAGCTGTCCACCGATACCGTCCCGTACCTGTCCCCGCGGGTGCCTGGACCCGGGGGAATGACGGAACCGGAAGAGGATTGCAGGCCGGCCAACGGAAAAGGCAGGCAGCCCCGTCTCCGAGACTGAATACACCACGCCGGCCCGTAAGTTCCACGTCAGTAACTGCTTGTGCTACAGCAGAATAATCCCGTTGTCAGAAGTGATTTCTAGGTCCTGCTCCAGGGCTGTCAGCCTGCACCCCGGCGCCGCGGGCGAGATTGCGGCTGCTCCGCCGCCTACACCTTCTTGCTGACGCGGTTGTAGACCAGGGCCAGGAGGGCGCCGACGACGAAGCCGTAGACGAACCAGTAGACGAGACCCACGAAGGCCCCGCCCAGTCCGACGCTGAAGCCGGGACACACGCGCCTTAGCAGATGAAGGTGTGCCCCGCCTCCCTGAGACAGGATCATCAGCGTCATCAGGAACGAACCCACCCCGAGCACCAGACCCAGAGCGACACCCATAGAAACGGCATTGAGCTTCATGACACGTCAACTCCTTTCCGCGTCCTGGACACTGCCTGGCACGCCTGAAGGAACGCCGACGCGCACTCTATTCGGCGGCACACCCCCTGTCAAGGGCAACCTCGCCCGACCACGTCGTTAGGCCTTGATG
>CAZMZP010000099.1:0-13699 GCA_964570935.1 uncultured bacterium | reverse complement strand
CGCGTTTGAACTGGATGCGCGAGGGGACACGCTCGACCTCTGCGAGTCAGAGACGTTCGAGGTCGGACCGTGTCATTGTCTGTGCTGCTTCGACCTTGCCGCCACCATCACTGACGTTCCTCCCGGCGACTATCTGGTAAGGGTCCTGGCCGCGGAAACCGGCGAGGTGTTCGGCGGGGTGTGGGTGGAGGTCCCGGAGGTCAGGCTCGGGGTCGCGCGCCCGTCTGGTACGCGCGGAATTACTCCGGACGCGCCGGCCGGCAGCATCCAGGAATGCGCCGCCGAACTGGGAGGCACGCTGCAGAGCCCCTGCGGGGGCTGGATTACCGACGTGGAGGTTGTCTCGACAACCTGGGGACGGATCAAGGCGCTTTATAGGTAAGTCCCGGGCTACCGCGGCGCCGTCGGGTCGCTCCTCTTCGGAGCGGTGTAATTTACCTCAGGCCTCACTTGGAAGGCGTACTTACTGCTCCAGCCCTTGTAGAACACGTCGTGGAGCATCTTGCCGATTGACTTGCCTTCTACGACAAGTCCCGCGTTCCGGGCCTCGTGAAAGTAGTTCCGCTCCCAGTTGCTGGTGCCTATCCAGGAGACTTCGCCGTCTACCACCATGTACTTGCAGTGCTCGACGCGAGCGTACGGAACGAACCCGCCGGACCACAGGGGTATCGTGCTCAGCTTGACCTCAACGTTGGGAAGCACCTCGAGGCTCTTGAGGCATTCTATCTTGGGAGTGACCTTCGCCCAGTCGGACACGAGCAGCTTCACCGCCACGCCGCGCGCGGCCGCCCGCCGCAGAGCGCTGTCCAGAACGTCGTAATACCCGGTCTCGTCCAGCGCGGAATAAGTCAGAAGCTGCACCAACACCTCGCTCCGCGCGCCGTCCAACATCGAGACTAGTCTCTTCTCGTCCCAGAGACGTTCATCCGGGATGCAGGTCCCGGGGCTGTACACCGGCCAGACCCTGATTGCCTCCTTCACCACGGCCGCGAACTGGTCCGCCTTGAGAGCGCGCGGGAACGGAACTTCCGCGACGCACGTGAGGGGCAGCGCGTACTGCCTCACCATCCCGCACCCGTCAGAAGTGTCGCTCTCGGCGCCGGCCTCCTGCCCCCCCGTCACAATCTGAAGACGGCCGCGTTCGGCCAGCTGCCAGTCCAGCTCGAAAAGGTCAGAGAAGATCTCGCACAGCTCGGCGCTGCGCACGCGACAGCCCATTTCGTGGATGTGCTTGAGCGCCCTCCAGTCGAAGTTCTGGCTGCCCAGGAAAAGCTCTTTCTTGTCCACGACGAAGTACTTGGCGTGCATCGGACCGCCGCTCACCCGCCTCATGTCGATCTTCCTAACGTCAACGTTCTCCATCGCCGCCAGGGAATCCAGCATTTCGGGATAGGTCTTGTACATTCCGGCGTCTACGACGAACCTCACGCGCACGCCCCTGTCGGCCGCGCTCACTATCGCGGCGAGCACGTCCTCCAACGGCTGGCCCGGAGCGTTGGAAACGTAGAACTGTTCCAGGTCGATCGACCTTGCGGCCTTGCCGATCATCTCCAGCCACACTTCGCGGGTGTTCCTGATGTTTCCGTTGTCCAAGTCGGTTTCGACCGGGACGGACTCCACCAGCTCGAATTCCTCTATTTGCGCCGGGGCGGGTCCTCCGGTATCAGCAGCGGCCGCGGGGACGGCGAGGATCCCCGTCGTGAGACTTCCCGGGGAGCCGCTCGCCGCGAGGAGAAACGCCCACAGGAAAGACGACAAGACGATGTTTCTGGCCAGAGGTTTCATGTCGCACCCCCAATAGTGGAAGCAAACCTCGGAATCAGTATCATATCGCTCCGACCGGATGCAAGTAGATTGCGGCCTCGCCGGCGCCGTCAATCCCGATCAACCGGTTCACGTCCCCGTCCATGAAGGCTCCCACGGTCACCGAGCCCAGACCGAGCGAGACGACCTCGAGGCACAGATTTTGGGCAATGTGACCGGCCTCCATGTAGACGTACCGGAACCCGCGCTCCCCGTACTTGCTGCGCGCGCGGTCGAAGACTGCCGTCAGCACGATGACCGCTGCCGCGTCTCCGAGAGATTCCTGCGAGAACCCGGCCCGCGAAATCTCCTCGTGGAGATCTCCACCCTTGACCAGCTCGAGGGCGTGTTCCCGCACGGCGTAGTGGTAGAGACCCTGCGGGAGGTCTTTGACCCGCGTCGCCACCGCGTAGACTTCGTATGGATACAGTGCTCCGGCGGACGGCGCCGTCCGCGTTGACTGCTCTCCACGGCTTCCTGTGATTCCCTGCGCGCTGAAGAGGAGCTGCGAGAGCTGAGACAGTGTGATGGGCCCGGCCGTGTACCTGCGCGTTGAATGGCGCCTGTTCATGGCATCCTCCACGCTGAGTCCGCGGTAGTCCGGCCTGGGAAGCTTCACGACTCGGGCGCCGGGGTAGGTCTTGAACCTGTCCGGCATGGCCGGTCTGGCCCCGGCCCGGTCCGCCGGCGCGCCGCTCGAGGTGAGACACGTCTCCGCGTGAAACCTCTCGCCCGGCGTGAGCGCGGCGCGCTCCCCGATGATTTCCGCGCTTGCCGGTTCCTTCGCCCCGGGGTCTTCCGCCTTCTGACAGTAAGCCGACAAGGCAATCAGCGCGGCGGCCAGAGCAGAGAGCGCGAGAATTCTCACCGTCTTCATCGTGACCTCCTTCGCGGACTGTATCGAAATCGCACACTCAATCACACTTTCGTACTCGGACGCGGCGCGCGGCGCGCGCTTCACGCTCAGTTTCGTCTCATCGTACATCATCTCACGCCAGAACTCCCTTGCAATCTGTTCGTTCCGGCGTTACGATTACATGTTTTCCTTTTCATTGCGGCATTCCGGAGGCGCAGCGAGGAGGCGCCAGGATGAATCGCCGTTACGTTTGTCGCCCCACAACAAACCCTGTATGGCGTTCGTGAAACCGCTCACGCGTGAGGAAGCACAATGAAAGTTCTCAAGATCGCCAAGAACAAGGTCCCGGAGTTCGTAGAGGCCATCAAGGCGTACGGAGAAGTCTGGGGGCCCGTCAAGAGCAAGGGAAACGACGTCGCGCTTCAGAAGCCGGGCCCGCAGAAGGAATACCACGTGTACGACAGGGTCAGACACTTCTCCGAGCTTAAGCTCGACGTTACGCGTACCGTCATCCCGCCGAAGAGCTTCTTCCATCCCCCCGATTTCAACATGTTCAAGTTCAGCATGCACGGATACTCGGAGGATTTCAGCTCCGTGACCCCCAAGGTCCTCTTCGGGCTTCATCCCTGTGACATACACGGCCTTCTGATCCTGGACAAGTTGTTCTCGCGCCAGTACCCTGACCCGTACTGGCAGATGCGAAGAGACAAGACCTACGTCATCGGCCACTCGTGCATCCCGGACGACAAGTGCTTCTGCGCCTCGACCGGCACTTTGACAGTGGAGGAGGGGTTCGACCTCTTCTTCTCCGACCTGGGGGAGTTCTACCTGGTCTGGGTCGGCTCCAGCAAGGGGGACGACCTGTACAGACTCAGGCCCGAGCTGTTCCAGGACACCGTCAAGGTGGAGGACATACAGAAGTTCATCGAGTGGAAGGAGTGGCGGGACGGTCTCTTCAAGCTGAGCCTTCCCTTCACGGTCCTCCCGGACCTGATGGAGCTCAAGTACAACGACCCCGTCTGGGAGGATGTGGCGCAGAGCTGCCTGGCTTGCGGTTCGTGCTCGATGGTGTGTCCGACCTGCAACTGCTACAACGTGACCGACCGCATCTACATTCACAACGATGAGGGTGAGCGGAGGAGAAACTGGGATTCCTGCACGCTCGGTGAATACTCGCTGTGCGCCGGGGGGCACAATTTCAGACAGAAGAAATCCGACCGGCTGAAACTCTGGTACACGCACAAACTCCAGGCCTTCATCTCCGCATACGGCAAGTACGCGTGCGTGGGGTGCGGCCGATGCATAAACACCTGTCCGGTGGACATAAACGTCGAGACCGTCGCCAACGCACTGAGCGGTGAGAAAGTCGATGCGTTCTGGAAAAGACTCGCCGACAAGGCGCCGGCCGAGAAGAAGTGATAGTCGTTCTGGCTGACGCTCCGCGCGTGAGCCGACGGCTTCGCGCGTGAGCTCCCGGCCCGCGCTTCCCGCGTGAGGCTCGCTCCCGAGGAGGAGAAATGAAAAGCATCGAGTACCTGCGATACACGGACGACAACCCCTTCTATCCCGAGATGATGCGGATAGTGCGCAACTACGACATTGCCGAGAACGTCAGGTTCTTCCAGGTGCGGCCGCTCGACGTCAGGAAGGCCCAGGCTATGGACTACGCCCCGGGCCAGTTCATGATGGTGTCGGTGCTGGGGATCGGGGAGGCCCCGTTCTGCGTCTCCTCCACCCCATCCAGACCCGGACTGTTCGAGTTCTGTATCAGGAGGATGGGCAGCGTGACCGACGCGCTGTTCCAACTGAAGGACAACGCGCTGATAGGCGTGCGCGGCCCCTACGGAAACGGCTTCCCCGTCAAGGACATGGTGGGCCACGACTTCATCATAATCGTGGGCGGCATGGGCGCGGCCCCTCTGCGCTCTCTGCTTCTGTACATCCTGGACAACAGAGACATGTTCGGGAAGGGGTACTTCCTCTGCGGGGCGAAGAAGCCCGCGGAGATGCTGTTCAGGGACGAGTTCCTGGCGCTGCGGGAGCGGGAAGACCTGAACACCCTGCTGGCCGTCGACGCCGACGACACCGGAAAATGGCCGGGAGAAATCGGGCTGGTCACGACTCTGTTCAAGCAGGTCAAGGACGTGGACCCGGCGAAGACGTACGCGGTAGTGTGCGGCCCTCCGGTGATGTACAAGTTCGTGATAAAGGAACTCCTCAAGTACAACATCCCGAAAGAGAAAATACTAATGACGCTCGAACGAAGAATGAAGTGCGGGACCGGCAAGTGCGGTCACTGCGCGATAGACTACATATACACTTGCATTGACGGACCCGTGTTTTCCTACTGGGACGTCCAGCACATGAGAGAACTGATATAGGGACGAGGCCCGCTGGAATGCACGGCCCAGATCCTGCTGCGACGCGCAGGCCCCGGCCTGAGGAGAGACCATGAGAAAGACGAACCTTAAAGTCGGCATCTACGAATTCACCGGATGCGCCGGAGACGCGCTCACCGTAATCCACGCCGAGGACGAACTGCTGGACTTCCTCACCGTCGTGAACGTGTCGTCGTTCCTGATGGCCAAGTCCGACAACGTGGAGGAAAAGCTCGACATCGCCCTCATAGAGGGGTCCATTTCCACCGAGCAGCAGGCCAAACACGTGAAGGAGATCGCGGCCAGAAGCAGCACCATCGTGGCCATCGGCATATGCGCCGGCTTCGGCGGCATTCAGGCGATGAAGACGGGCCAGGGCGGATGGGAGGAGCGTTTCCACAAGGTCTACGCCAAGAACATAGACGAGGTGGGCACCAGCAGGCCCATGGAGGCGAGGCCCATCGGCGACTTCGTGAAGGTCGACTACATCGTGCCCGGATGCCCGGTGGACAAGGATCAGTTACTCAAGATTTTCACGAGGCTCATCAACGGCGCTTCCCCCGAGCAGCTTTCCATGCCGGTGTGCGTCGAGTGCAAGTGGAAAGGTAACGAATGCCTGCTTCTGAAGGGGGCGGCCTGCATGGGAACGATAACCGCGTGCGGATGCGGCGCGGCCTGTCCCAGTTACAACATGCCGTGCTTCGGCTGCTGGGGTCTGTACGACGGGGCCAACATCATCGCCCAGTACCACCTCCTGCTCGAGAAGGGTTACGAGGCGGACGACATAAGGGCGCGAATAAGAAACTACGGCGGGAGCAAGGCCGCCGAACTGTTGAAGGAGATTGCCTGACCCGCCGGCGCGGCGAGAATCGGACGAGCATCACAAAATCGGGAGAACGTGACATGAAGATGAAGATCGAAGTTGAATCCCTTCCGAGGGTAGAGGGCCACGGCGGAATCCTGGTCGAGATGGACGGGAAGAAGGTCACGAACGTGCAGTTCAACGTGCTCGAGGGGCCGAGGCTGATCGAGACGCTCACCGTCGGGAAGACTCCGCAGGAGGACATCAGCCTGGTGTGCCGCATCTGCGCGATCTGCACACTGTCTCACCGGTACGCCGCCATAAGGGCGCTGGAACGAGCGCTGGGCATCCAGGTCCCGGAGAAGACTCAGCTAACCCGGACGCTGATGCACATGGGCGAGATGGTGGAGAGCCACTCCCTGCACATATTCTTCCTGTCGCTCCCGGACCTGCTCAACAAACCGTCGGCCATCGCCCTGCTGGACCAGTTCGGCGCGGAGGTGGGGATGGCGCTCCGCACAAAGAAGCTGGGCAACCTCGTCATGTCGACCGTCAGCGACAGAATGATACACGGCGAGAACCCCACGATGGGAGGTTTCGGCCGCTTCCCGACGAAGGAGCAGCTGCTCGACATAAAGAAGGAAACGGAGGAGCTCATCCCGTTCGGGATAAAGACCATCGAGCTCTTGTCCACGTTCACCCTGCCGAGCTTCTTCGAGAGCGACACGCTTTACGTCGCACTCGACCCGGAGGACGACAAGTTCGGGCTCGTGGCGGACAGGCTGATACTGTCGAACGGCGAGAAGAAGAGCATCGAAGATTACAGGTCGCTCACCAATGAGAGGGTGGTCAAGCACTCGTTCGCCAAGCACTCGTTGTACAACGGCAAGCCTTTCTCGGTGGGCGCCCTGGCCAGAGTCAACCTGCTTGGTGAGCGGCTCGAGGGCGAGGCTGGCAAGTACTTCAAGAAGGTCTACAACCCCAGGTGGAAGAAGAACCCTCTCTACTGCATAATGGCGCAGGCCGTCGAGATGCTGTTCGCCCTGGAGCAGATACCGCCGCTCGTGGACAAGATAATCGCCTTGAACGACCCGGAGTTCGTGCGACCGGCCAGAGACCACGGTGAGGCCACCGGCGCGGTGGAGGCCCCCAGAGGGACTCTGTACCACCACTACCGCCTCAAGGACGGGCGCGTCGCGGAGGCAGACATAATCACGCCGACCGCCCAGAACTTCGACGACATCGAAAGGTACTTCAGGCTGGCCGCGGAGAACCTGCCCGACGACTACAAGGGTGACCCCAAGGCCATCCTGGAGACAATCGCGCGCTCTTACGACCCCTGCATCTCGTGCGCCACGCACCTGGTGGAAGTGCGGAGGAAGTAATAGGAGAGAGCCCGGGCGGCCGGGGCCGCAGCGACGCCCAGCCGCTGGAACACGGGACGTTGTCATCGGACGCGCGTCCGTGAGGATGCGCGTCCGTGTTGTATCCGCGTCGTGGTTGACTACGGTGCCCGGACACCGTATCCTGAACGACATGAAATCAAAGGAAGAGATCGTCACAAACTGGCTGCCCCGGTACACCGGCACGACGTGCGGCGGAATCGGCGAGTACATCCTGCTCGTCAACTTCAACAACTACGTCGAGATGTTCGCGGACGCCCACGGCGTGGAGGTTTGCGGGAAAGACAAGCCCATGCCCAGCGCCAGCGCCGAGGGCATCACGATAGTCAATTTCGGGATGGGCAGCGCGAACGCGGCCACGGTCATGGACCTGCTCAGCAGCGTGAAGCCGAAGGCGTGTTTGTACCTGGGAAAGTGCGGCGGCCTCAAGGAGAAGAGCGACCTGGGAGACCTGATTCTACCCATCGCCGCCATCAGGGGCGAGGGCACGTCCAACGACTACTTTCCTCCCGAAGTCCCGGCCCTGCCCGCCTTCAACTTGCAGAAGGCCATCTCCACGACAATACGCAACCACGACCTCGACTACTGGACCGGCACGGTTTACTCGACCAACCGCCGCGTCTGGGAGCACGACGAGCGGTTCAAGGAATATCTGCGCGGCATTCGGTGCATGGCCATCGACATGGAGACCGCGACCATATTCATCACCGGCTTCTACAACCAGATCCCGACGGGCGCGCTGCTGCTGGTCTCGGACCAGCCGATGACTCCCGAAGGCATCAAGACCGCCGAAAGCGACCTCAAGGTCACGCACAAGTTCACCGAGCTTCACCTGAAAATCGGCATTGACTCCCTCAAGGAACTCATCAACAACGGGCTCACCGTGAAGCACCTCCGGTTCTAGGGGCATGAGCAAGGGCGTTCTCTACGGAATCGTGGCGTACGGCCTCTGGGGTCTTTTCCCCATTTACTGGAAGGCCCTGCAGTCAGTCCGCCCCGAAGAGATCCTGTGTCACCGCACCATCTGGTCTCTGTTCTTCCTGCTCGCGCTCCTGGTGTACCGGAAGCGCGTGCGCGGTCTACTCAGCAAGCTCAGTCCCGGGATCGTGCTGATCTTCATGCTGACCGGGGGCATTCTCTTCCTCAACTGGTACATCTTCATATGGGCCGTGAACGGCGGGCACATACTGGACGCGAGCCTGGGCTACTTCATCAACCCCCTGGTGAGCGTGCTCCTGGGCATCGGGTTTCTGAGGGAGAGGCCGCGCCGGTGGCAGTGGATCTCGATAGCGCTGGTCGGAATCGCGGTCGTGGTCCTCACCGTGGGGTACGGAGTGTTCCCGTGGATCGCGCTGGTCCTGGCCGTGTCGTTCGGGTTCTACGGCTACTTGAGGAAGATCGCCGTGTTGAGCTCGCTGGAGGGGCTCTCCCTGGAAGTCGTGCTGCTGTTCGTTCCGGCGCTGGTTTTCCTGCTCTATCTCGAGAGGAACGGGCACGCGGCCTTCGGCCACGCGAGCGCCTTCGTCACGTTCCTGCTCGTCATGGCGGGCGTCGTGACGCCGATGCCGTTGCTTTTCTTCGCGTCCGCCGCCAGGCGGATTACTCTCACGAACCTCGGGTTTCTTCAGTACCTCAGCCCGACTTGCCAGTTGATACTGGGCGTGGCACTGTACGGCGAGAAACTGCCGCAGTTCAGGGCAATCGGGTTTGCCCTGGTGTGGGCTTCGCTCGCCATTTACACGGTCGATGTTTTCGTGGCCAGACGCCGTGTCGCCGTCTGCGAGCCCACGCCCACATGAGAGGGGGGCGGTCGCGCCGGAACCCCGGGAGAAGCTTTATGGCGACCAAGGTTCAGAACGTCTTGTGCGTCCTGCTGCTCTGTCTGACGACCGTTTCGTGCCTGCCGCGGCCCGCGCTGGCGGACAGTGAGCCCACCGCGATGGAGGGGGGCCCCGTGATTTGGCTGGCGGCAGGAGCGCTGGCTGTCAACGTGGGCGCGACCATCGCCAACGGCGCCGCCCTCGCTGCCGGGAAACCGGACCGGGGGCACGGCATGTTCGGAGTCGTGCTCGGGACCGCTTCCATCGCCGCGGCTGCTGCCAGCTTCGCCTTCGCCGGCGAAGACAACGACCCCGAGGGTTACTCGATTGCGCTCGCTGGCTGCGGGCTGGCCTCTCTCCTGACCGGCTACCTCAACGTCAGGGGCGCGGGTGCCGACTCTTCGGGCGTGGGACAGGCCGGAGGGTCCGCTCTTCACCTCGTGGTCGGACCGCGTGGCGGGGCCCGAGACTGCGGCTGGGTAGCCGCGGTGCAGGTGGGTTTCTGAGGCGCCTTCACGTTGCGGCCGAGCCTCCTGCGTGCTATGATTGTCCGGATTTCGTCGGAGTTGCCCGGCCAGGCAGGGCGACCGGGTCGCGCCCGAAACGCACTGACTGATAATCAGATACAGGAACAAGGAGTGGAAAATGGCGATCGTTCTGGATGGGTCAGGGCTGACGCTAGGGAAGATGGTGCGCGTTGCCAGGCACGGCGAGCAGGTTGAGCTTCACCCTGCGGCACTGGACAGGATCAAGGTCTGCCGCGCCATGCTCGAGGAGAAGATCGTCGCCCGTGAAATAATGTACGGCGTCAACACCGGCATAGGCGAGTTCTCCGAAATCGTCCTCACCGACGAGCAGGTCGAACAGTTTCAGCGTTATCTCATATACAACCACGCCGCCGGCATAGGCGACCCGGCTCCCATCGAGTACGTGCGCGGAGCCATGACGGGCAGAGTCAACGTGCACGCCCACGGCAACTCGGGCTGCCGTCCCGAAATCACCATGACCCTGGTGGAGATGCTCAACAAGAGCGTCACCCCCGTCGTCGCGCAGAAGGGTTCCGTCGGCGCTTGCGGCGACCTGGCCCCCATGTCACAGATAGCTCTTCTCATGATGGGAGAGGGAGAGGCCTTCTACAAGGGCGAGCGGCTTCCCGGAAGGGTCGCGTTCGAGAGGGCCGGCATCCCCATACCGGGACTCAAGGCCCGAGACGGCCTCGCCTGCATCAACGGCTCCAACCTGTTGACCGCGATGAGCGCTATCCAGTTGTACGACATGAACCGGTGGCTCACGCAGGCTGACATCGCCTGCGCAATGACGCTCGAGGCGTTGTACGCGAACTTGAGACCCTACGACGTGCGGCTTCATGAGGCCAGGGGGTTCCCTGGCGCCGTCAGGTCCACCAAGGCCATCATGAAGTGCATAGAGGGAAGCTACCTTCTCTCCGGCAAGCACAAGATGAAAGTGCAGGACGCCTACTCGATGCGGTCCTCGCCTCAGGTCATCGGCGCGGCTCACGACGCCCTCGCGTTCGCGAAGACCCAGGTGGAGATCGAGCTCAACGGCGTCGCCGACAACCCCATCTTCCTGCCCGAGTACAAGCTGACGCTGACCGGCGCCAATTTCCAGGGTTCGCCCGTGTCACTTCCGATGGACATGGCGAGCGCCGCAATCACGATGGTGTGCGTGCTGTCGGAAAGGCGCTTGAACCGTCTGACGAACCCGAACTTGAGCGTCGGGCTGCCTGCGTTCCTGAGCAAGGGCGCGGGCATGATGTCCGGCATGATGCTCAGCCAGTACACCGCAGACACCCTCATCGTGGAGCAGAGAATCCTGTCCATGCCCGCCAGCATCCAGTCCATTCCGGCCGCGGCGGACCAGGAGGACTTTGTCTCCATGGGCATGAACACGGCCATCAAGAATCACCAGATTATGGACAACGCCTACGGCGTCCTCGGGATCGCTTTCATGTGCGCTGCCCAGGGGCTCGACTTCAGAGAGTTCACTCCGGGCCTGGGCGTCGAGACGGCGCGCAAGGTCATACGCAGGCACGTCGAGCACCTCGGCGAAGACAGGCCGCTTTATCCGGACCACGACAAGATGAAGGCGCTCGTCAAGTCGTGCGAGATCCTGGAGGAAGTGGAGAAGGCCGTAGGAAGCCTGGAATAGCAGGCGAAAGGGCGCCGGCATGAGCGGCACGGCAGGCAAGACTCAGTTCTGGCCGATACTGCGCACGGCTTTCATTGCTCTGTACAACGGGTACCGGCCCGCCGTCGAAAGCGCGGCTAAGGTGCGCGGCATTGGGAGTCCCGCCTGGGAATACCTGCTGTACATCCTCGTGTTCAGAGGTGAGCCCCTGACGGCGGCCGGAATGCGCGTCCGGGGGCCTTACACGTCTGCGCGCCTCTTCGCGGAACGGTTCGAGACGCTCGCGCGGCCCGGATATCTGTCGCGCGAAGGCGCAGACCCTACGGACGCAGAGGCGGCGCAGTATTCTCCCACGAAAGCCGGTTTGTCTGTAGCGCACAGTTTCCTGCATGCCGTTCACGCGGCGATGGCCGGATTGTCCCCGCTGCCGCTGACAGAGCTAGAACGATTGGCGACCTTGCTCGAGCGCGCGGTACAAGCGTGCCTCAAACCGTCTGCGCCTCTGGGCGGCTGGTGCATAAAGCACTCACGCAATCTGGACCCCGGACCGGGAGCCCACGTCGTCGCCAGACTCGACCAGTATTTCTCGGACCTCGCCGCTTACCGCGACGACTGCCACGTTTCGTCCTGGAAGGGGCACGGGGTAGGCGGGCACGCCTGGGAGATTCTGACGTTCGTGTGGCGGAATCAGGCGGACAGTCTGGACGCGCTCCTCGAGAAGCTGAAACACAGGGGATTCACGCAGGACGAAACGACTCGGGCACTGCAGGAGCTGCTGGACAGGGGATGGATAGAGGGCACACCGGTGCGGTATTCGGCGACCGCCGTCGGAAGCGACGTGCGTCAGACCGCCCAGGACACGACGGACACGTTATTCAACGCTCCGTTCGCCTGCCTCGACGACGCGGAGAAGGCTGAGCTCGAGACGCTGCTCGAGAAGCTTGCGCGGGCGTTCGAGAAGTAGCTCTCAGCTTCCACGCACGCCGCCAGACCTCGGCGGCCGAGTCTTCGGCACCCACGGCGTGATCCACTTCGAGGTCTGCACCCCGAACACCGGTGAGGTACCCGGCTGAGGCGGCCGGGCGGGCGCCTTAGATTCCACCACTGTCGGCACACCAGCGGCTGCGTACTCACCCGCTGCCTTGTCCTTGCTCGCGGCGGCTCCCTGCGCCACTGCTCTCTTCGCCGCAACCCGGAACGACTCTTCGGCCAGCTTCTTCACCCTCGGGTCCAGTCCCTGGGCGGCGATTTCCTCAGTGAACTTCCGACGGCCGTCGACGAGCTCCGTGGCGTAGCGGGCTATTTCCTCCTGGCTGTAGAAACGCGCCGGGTCGTACGGAGCGAGGTCTCCCTCGGCGCATGAGACGATCTCGCCTGTGCCGAACTTGCCCACCTCGTAGCGATTCGTGCCCCGGAGGTCTCCGCGCTGGATCGCTGACATGAGAGGAATCGGTATGCGCGTCACCTTCCGCACCAGTTTCTTCTTCGACTGTCCGCCGTCGGTCGTGGTCTCGATAATCTCACCCACACCGCCGGTGTTGTACTGGAAGAATTTGATCTTTTCCGGGTAACGGTCGACCAGCGTCATTATCATCTCGTAGAACCGGTTCACCTTGCGGCCCTGGCTGCCCACGATGAAGTCGTCGGTGCCCACGATGCGCGCGCTTTCTCCGGCCTTCGCGGGCACAGTCGCAAAACTGTGAGTGGACTCGCCCCACAAGTAGGCCAGCACCGCCTGCTCGGGCGTCAACTCCTGAGCCGGCGGCAGAATCGTGTTGCGCCGAGTGATGAACGCGAACACAAGGCCGTCCAGCTCCTCCAGCGGAGGGAGGTCTACGCTCTTGGCAGCGATGTTCACCATGCGCCTGCCGTGCCTTACCGTGAGCCGGTCACGCCTGATAACGCCGCGGCCGTTCTCGCCCAGGCGTTCGTCCAGGAAATTGACCGAGCCGTCGGCCTCGACCATCAGGTTCTCCAGCAGCGCGGTCTTGTCGCTCAGCGCGCTGTACATGGCTTCCTGCTCGACCTTGTCCACGTCGGTCTTTACGTAGAAGCCTTGTTCCGTGCCGTAGGCGCTGCCGTCGGCACGCAGGAACACGATGTCGTCCTGAACGACCCTGGTTCCCTCGCCCTTCTTGTGGTCGAGACCGAGCTGGTGACACGACCAGGTGGACTTGCCGGTGGCCGTGAGGCCGAACATGAACACGCCGAACGTCCTCAGTTTACCGTCTTTAGCGTCGCGCACTGTAACAGTCTTCGTTCCCGAGTGAAGGCCCAGCATGCCCTTCAAGTCCGCGCGGTACATGCCCTGCCGGAGGAAGCCCTTCTTGTCCTCGCCCAGATAGTCAGTCCCGAGCGCCATGTTGAGGTCGTACTCCGGCATCGACAGAATCTGCATCCTGAGCGAATGCTCTTCCGGAATGTGGATCATGGTGAACTGCGGGCCGGGTTTCTTCTTGTCCGGGTCCGCCATCGTGTTGCCCCAGCCG
>CAZMZP010000098.1:0-16071 GCA_964570935.1 uncultured bacterium | reverse complement strand
TCCACGAGTCGGACGGCGTCCTTCTTGCAGAGCGCCCGGCAGACTCCGCAGCCGTAGCATGCCTTCGCGTCGATCCTGGCCTTCTTGTCCGAAGGGCTGTATGAGATCGCGCCGAACTGGCAGACCCGCATGCACTCCCGGCAGCCGCTGCATAGGTCGGGGTCGACCAAAGCGACGTACTCCGCGCGGAACATGACCGGGAAGCCATGGGTAACGGTATACCGCATGGCCAGGCAGTCAGTCCGGTCGCAGTTGCAGAGGCCACCGATAAACGGCGTGCCGAAGGTCCACACCGAGTGGCACAGTCCCTCGTGCTCGTGACTGCGGAAAGCGGCGACGGCCTCTTCCCTGCTCAGGTTCTCCACGTCCCCGATGTACGGGGCGGCAGTGGGGTTCGACTTCACGTTCCGGAGCAGCTGCCCGAACTTGCCGCCGTCGGGAGAGAGGCTTATTCCGTAGCAGTAGCGTTTCTCCTTGCCCAGAGTGATGCTCCGGCATATGCAGCCGATCCGGACGATGGAGTTAACGAACCCGAGGATGTGTTCTACGTCTTCGACGGGCAGCACCTGGCCGTAGTGGACCTTCTTCTGCTTACGGATGGCCAGGCGCTTTACAATGTCCCGTATGAACGGATGCGCCTTGTCCAGCCGTTCCTCGTCGCGGATCTCGTCCTGCGCTGAGGCGACTTCGCTGAAGAACCGCTCTATGAACTTCGAGCGCTTGACGTCGCTCAATAGATCGTCCGAGTAGTTCTTGGCCTCCAGGTACCACTTCTTGCCTTCGCCGTGCTTGTGACAGAATTCGCACATCGTACTCACCTCGTTCCGGCCGCAACCGTATAGTAGTGCTGAGGAACCGAGCCCGCGTCCAGTCCAGGCGCGCTCCGCGTGACGTCAGGGCTCTGTCTTCGCGTCCATGTACTTCCACGTGTTCGTGATCTTGACTCCGCCCATCTCCGCCACTTCGGTCAGTGACTTCCGGTTCTTGGAGAACAAAAGCTCTTTCTCCAGCCCCACCGAGAACGGAATGGACGATTCCGCGAGGTCCATGCTCATCTCAATCACAACTTTGTTCGCCTTGTCGTCGGAGTAAACCACATCGTAGGTGAGGTGCATGGCCCTGCCCGGAACGCCCACCACGAGCGTGCCGTCCCCGAAGTAGTAGTGCGCTCTCATGCCCCTTTCTGTGGTCACCCAGTGCCCGAGCAGTGCTTTCTCGGGCGTGGAGACGTCGCGCTTGCCGCGGCCCCCGCAGGACACCAGGGCCGCGGTGAGTGCGAGGACCGCCAGAGCGGCGGTGACTTTGATGAAACGCTGACGCATGTCTGCCTCCCTATTTCTTCCCCAGCATGTACAACTGCCAGAGGTCGCGGCTGCTCCAGCGCAGAAACGGCATTATCGTAAGCCGGCCGGTCTGGCCCACGCTCTTTTCCAGGTACTTCAGCTCCGTGAACTTCTCCTTGATGTCAGGGTCGACGGGCGCCTCGTAACCCGATTCTCTCATCAGAAGCAGGCCCTTCGCCCGGATGGACAACTCCAGGTGCACCTGAAGCAAGCACAGCATGTCCGCCACCACCTCCGCAGGGAACCTGGCTTTCAGGGACATCAGGTACTGCCCCACGTGGGTCTCCGTCGTGCGCCCGGTGGTGAGCATCTCGTAGAGCTGGGCCTCGGTGTCAAACCCAACGCCCAGCCATCTCTGAAGCACTCTCTCGCTCTGCTGGAACACGAGGACCAGCAGCGCCGGAAGCGCGATCACGATGCCGATGGCCGAGAGCTCTGGCGATATCAGGAAATGGTTGTACAGCGAGTGAATGGCCACCGCGATGAGGAGGCCCGGAAGAGAAGACAGCGCTCCGGCCGCGCACTGTCTGGCCCGGCCGTGGCCGGCCCGCGCCCCTCGCTCGCCTTCGGCGCAGTACCTGTCGTGCATGGTCTTGGCGATCGTCCCGAACAGAGCGGTCGCCCCACCGTGCATGACCGCGGTGCCGAACCCGCGCACCACCCACAGGAAAATGTTCGAGTTCGGGAGCGACCCCAGGAGCTGGACGTTCTCGAGGATCGCGAATCCGGTCCCGACCGCGAAGCCGCAGATGGCCGCGTCCACCATGAAGCCCACGCGCCTCGACCAAATGAGATAGGCGACGTACGCCGCCTTGACCAGTTCCTCAATCGGCGGGGCCACGTAGCGCGCGTACCCTCCGCGCTCCAGCCCGATGACATCGAAGAGGGAACGGTTGATGAGAATGCAGACGAAACCCGCCGCGAAACCCACGACTACCGTGAGCAGGACGGAGCGGAACTTGACCAGCTTGTAGCTGTCCAGAAAGATCAGCGCGACAAGGAAGATGAGGACCGGAAGCACGCTGACCAGAAGTCTCGGCAGGAATTGGGTAATCAAGTGAATGAATCTTCCTTCGTGACCTGTGTCGGAACTACGCCGCGCCGCCATGCGGGGCGCGCCGCGCGCGTCACCGCAGTATCTTGACCGAGGCCATGAATTCGTCGCGAGGGCCCCTTCCCCCTTCACCCGCCACGGCGTAACCCAGGGACAACGTGGACTCCAGCGACCAGAACATCACGAGCTTGAAATTGACCTGGGCGCCCACGCTGATTACCTCGCGCCGGACTTGCCACTTGTCGACGTTTGTAGCGACTCCCGCGCCGAAGAGCGCGAGTCTGGCCCAGTTGCAGTACAGGGCCGGCACTCCGAGCCTCTCGAACCTGACCGGGGGCAGGGTCCATTCGACCATCGCCTTTGCGTAGTTCGTGCCGCCGATATCGTCCAGCTCGACACCCGGGAAACTGGAGAAGTTTCTGTACTGATCTGCCTCGGCGTGGTCGACCCAGTTGTTGCCGAACCCGCCGAAATAGAAGTTGGCGAACGGCTCCCCCCTGTCGCCCGGAGAATACCCGGCCGACGTCCGGAGCCACAGCGACGAGTGGTCCAGCGGCAGGAGAACGCCGTAGTCGAAGTTCGCCCTGACGCGCGGGTAGAACTTCTCGCGCACGTACGTGTTCTCGGAAGCCGCCTCCCACGTGATTCCCTTTTCCGGTTCGATCGAGCCGATCGTCTTCATCACGCTTTTGTACCTGAGAGTGGCGGCGCCTGTGTAAAACCTGTCATAGCTGGTGGAGATGTTCTGAGCGTCGGGCAGCTTCTCCAGCCCCCAGTTGCCGGCGGCCCGCAAATTGTACTCCAGCGAGTTGGGCTTCTCGTACACGAGGTATCTGTCGTAACCCAGCGCTAGGGACTGACCCTTCCTGCTGGTCTTGGTCGGACCGAAGAAGTCGTAGAAGTCCGCCTTGTTGTAGGCGCCGGTCAGAGTCCAGTAGGTATACTGGTAATTGAATCGGGCGTGCAGACGTTCTTCGCCGGGCAGGCGTTCCGTCGGCGTGTACGAAAGCGCGAACTCCAGGGCGTTCAGCATCACCGGGTCCAGCAGGTTGAACCTCATGCCGTAGGCCACGTAATCCTTGTAGCCCTCGGCGATGGGGTACGCCGACGACAGCCGGAGCCGGCGCGGCGGGCTGTAGTTCCCCTGGTAGGTGACCAGGCTGTCCAGGCTTATCTCGAGCGGCGAGCCCAGGACCCAGTCCTTCACCACCGGATGCTTCTTGACCACGGCCTGGCCCAGGTACCGGATTGCGTTCACGTCGTACACCGCGACGTTGGGGATCATCACCGGCACGAAACCCTGGCCCGTGTACATGAAGGCAATCACCGAGTCCACGGACGCTCCCGCGCCCCGGACCGGAAGAGGCCTGAACAACCCGGTCTCGCAGTTGCTGATTATGTCCATCTCCAGGCGCTCGAGGTCGAACCTCCAGACGTTCGACACGTTCGTGTGGTAGCTCGTGCCGAACAGGTACCGGCCGTCGTCCGAGAACACGAAGTTTGCCGGCGTGTTCTTGTCGAACTCCCACAGCACGTCGTACGCCGCGTCGCCCCCGATGAGTTTCTCCGTCTCCATACGAATGAGCTGGACCCGGCCGTTGATCTCGGACAGGGCCCCGATGAGATACCCGCCGTCGGGCGAGACGTCGATGTCGAACAGGTCCTTACCGTACCTGAGGGTCATCACCACCTGACCGTCCTCGTAGGGCTCGGGGAGGCGAACCACGCAGGACTTACCGTTGTCGTGCTGGATTCCCCAGAGCGACTTGTCGGCCCGGTTGAATGCCAGGTCGCCGGTCCGTATGTTCTTCATCAGGACGCGCTTCGCGCCGGTCCTCACGTCCACCGCGTTTATGTCCCTCCAGGAACGGCTGTTGTCAGTCGTGAAGAAGAGAGTGCCCGACGATTCGTCGTATGCCAGGGACGTCACGTAGTACAGGGCCGGGGACGGAATCTCGCATATCTTCCTGATGACGCCTGTGTCTATGTTGATGGCCGCGACCTGCGGGAACTCACCCGGGTAGTTCACTGCGACGTAGAGCGCTCTAGTCCGTGCGTCGAAGAACTCCCTGGAAACGGAGCCGAGCGGCCGGCAGGCGAGAGTCCGGTACGGGGTGACCGGGTATTTCCGGATGGAGTCGAGGTTCGCCTCCTGCCACTTGCGCTCGAAGTCTATCCACCGCGACCACTCGTCATCGAGCGGCGCGCCGAAGACCTTCTTGAACTGAGAGGCGAAGTAACCACCGCTGCCCTCTCCCCTCTTCACCCATTCCACGGCCTTCTCGGGCCCGTGCTGGTAGGCCAGGTAGCTGAAGAAGCGCGTGCCGTAAAGGTACGAATTCTGGCCTATCTGGAAGTCCTTGGCGGTCCCTTCGGACTCGAGACCCACCACGTCGTAGAACGGGCTCCCGTCGCGCACCATGGCCCGGAAGGTCATCTCGTCGTAGCCGGTGAGCGAGCGGCCGATGCCTCCCGCCATCCAGGTCTCCATGAACACGGCGATGCCCTCGTGGAACCACCGCGGCGCGTACCTGCGCGGGCTGGAGAGGTAGCTGTACAGCATGGAGACCGGGTCCTCGTCCGTCGGGTTGATCTTGCCGAAGAAGAGCCGGCGGAACAATCTGTCTGACCGCGTGGCCTGGTCCGACGCCAGCACGTGGACAAGCTCGTGGCTCAGCACCCAGTTCATGCGCTCGTTGGTCGGGCAGGTGTCGTAGACGTATTCGAACGGCTCGATGCCCAGAGTCAGCCAGTTGTTGGGGAGCGCCGTTGTGCCCGCGTAGCCGTAGTCGTCCGAGTCGTTGAAGTAGATGGTAAGCTCTTCGCTGGGCGTGTAGCCGAAGAAGGCCTTGTGGTACCGGAGCGAGTTCTCGTAACAGCGAACGAGATGCTCGATGATGTAGTCCTGCTCCGCAAAATTGTAAAACACCCGGAGGTTCTTGGTCTGAAAGACGAGGTTCCGGTAGGTGTAGGGCAGGGACGAGCTCGGCTCCTGCGCGCCAGGCTGCCCGTGCGAGACGCGCGGCGCGGACAGCCCCAGCAGCGCGACGAGCGCGAGAGAAACCGCAACGACTCTTATCACAGAGCCGCGCTTCCGGGCCGGCATTGCCGGGTCTAGCAGTTCTGAGGACCTCGCCGCTTCCACCATACTCCAACAAGTTATACCCGGCCGGCCCAAAAGGCAACCTGTTAACGCCGGACAGAGCGACGGCCCGGGGCGCGGCCAGCCAGCGGACAGACCGGGACTCGTGACAGGTCGGCGCCGGTCGGAGGCACAACACGTCCGGAACGCGCGGGCCTGCCAGATGCCGTTACTGACTGATTTATCTTGACTTACGGGGTTTTTCGTGAGACAATTTTGCCCGCGTTGTTAGCATTCGTCGTTCCCTGCACGCGGCCGCGCGCTCTTAGAGTCAAGCCGTCCGTTCCCTGGCCGCGCCGTTTGCACCAAGGTCTTCCGCCAAGGAGGCTCCGCCATGGCGACTTTCGTCAAGCGTTTCCTGGTCTCAACCGCTTTCTCCGCTGTGCTTCTCGCGTCATCAGCCGCTCCGACCCTCGCGGCTCAGGCCGATACGGCTCCGGCAGCGCCCCTGCCAGCGTCGATCGCCGTCCCTCACACCATGCCGCTCGACCCGGAGATAGTGGAGCGATTCATGGCAGGCGGGAGGCCCGTGCCGGAGGACATGACGGAACGGCGATTCATGCGGCGTTTCGGGGAGAACTCCGGAGCCCCAATCAACAGACTTCCCGGGAATGCAGTGACACGTCTGGTCCCGCGTTCGGAGAGCGGGAGTGACGCCCTGCTCCGGCCGGACGGCAGGTCGGCGGCAAACGGGGACGCCCGCGTGCAAGGCGCGCAGGCCGGCCAGATGCTCAAGGCGATCGTCATCCTTGTGAAGTTCCAGGACGACCCTCCGGGCGGCCCGACGGTCAGGTTCTCTCCGGGCGTGTGGGACAGCATGCTGTTCGGGGAATTCTACTTCCGGGGAGGGCCGGACACGACCACCGGGAGGACGCTCAGCCGCTACCTGCGAGAGATCTCCTACGGAGACGTGGACATCATGACCCACGACATGCCCTCCGTGGTCGGCTGGGTGACCGCGCCCAACAACTACAGCTACTACTGCGCGGACGACACCATACACACGAACGGGTTCGGACCCTATCCCCGGAACATTCAGCGCCTTGTGATTGACGCGGTCCTGGCCGCGGACCCGTACGTTGACTTCTCGCAGTACGCGGTCAACGGCGTGGTCCAGAACCTCTTCATCGTGCACGCGGGCTCGGGCGCCGAATGGAGCGGCGGACCGGCTTTGATCTGGTCTCATTCCTGGGCAGTCGGAGTGCAGGACGGCTGGGGTAACGATACGCCGCAGCTCGTCGTGGACGGCGTGATGGTGTTCGGATACTCGACGGAGCCTGAAGCCGGCGGCGACGTTCTGGGCGAAGCAGGCCCGGCAACGCCACCCATACTCCCCACGGTGGGCGTTTACGCCCACGAGTTCGGCCACATCCTGGGCCTTCCGGACGAATACGACTACGGCTACGAATCCCAGGGCACGGGCAGGGTGAGCCTGATGGCGGCAGGAAGCTGGAACAGGTGCCCGGACATTCACCCCTATTGCTCCGGAAACTCGCCGTCTCACCTGAGCGCTTTGCAGACGGCGTGGCTCGGGTTTGTGACGCCCATCGAAGTCACTGCAACTACGCTGGGGCTCACGATTCCACCGATCGAGACCACCCCTGTCGGCTCAATGTACAAGGTCGTGTACCCGGGAACCGACGGAAGGGAGTACTGGCTGTTCGAGAACCGCCAGCAGATCGGGTTCGACGAGGGGTTTGCCCGCATGACCGGCAAGGCGCATGGGCTTTGCGTATACCACGTCGACGAGAATGTGTTCTGGCGCGCGGGCTGGCTCCCGAACGAGGCGGAGTGTGTTAGCAACCGGGTCTACGCGGGCTATCCCAGAAACTGCGACTGCGGCACGCTCGAGCCAAACTGGAACAACGGCGAGAGATGGTACGGTATCTCCGTGGAGCAGGCGGACGGGCTGTATCAGCTGGAGCTCGGCAGCAGCGCCGGTTTCTGGCAGGATTTCTACTCGAGCGCGACCGGCGTGTCCGCCTTCAACGCCGCGTCACGGCCAAACTCCAGCTCCTATTACACGCACTATGACTGCGCCGGCGTCCCCGCCCTTCTGAACATAACCGAGGCCGGCTTTAACATCACGTTGGACGTTGTGCCGAGACCCCTGGCGGAAGCCGTGCTCGAGCCTCAGAAGATCAACCTCAAGAGCCAAGGGGCCTGGGTCAGTCTGAAACTCGGGTTCGAGGACCCGTACGAAGCCGCGGACATCGACCCGTCGAGCATCATGCTGGCGGGCGTGGCCGCCGACCCCAAGTTCTTCGAGGGCGGGCGGAACGAGAACGGCGCCGAGACGGCGCTCCTCAAGTTCGACCGGGGTCTTATCGCGGCGGAGATATGGGAGCAGCTGGCCGAGCGTGACCTCGCGGCGGCGGGAACGAAGTCCGAAGGCACGCCTCAGGCCGCCCGGGAGCTCGCCTCGGAGGCCGGGACCGACGTTGACCTTCTGCTTAAGGGGCTGGTGGCCGGGGCTCACTTCGAACGCACCGTTTCCGCGAACGTCATCGACGTGAGCGGTGAACCCGGACTGATGGCGACGGAAGCCGACGGCGCCGCGAACACTCAGAGTCGAATCGTATGGTGGCTGCCCAAGGCTGGCGGCGTCAGAATTCACGTGCTGACAGAGGCAGGCAGGCTCGTGAAGACGCTGGTAGACGGATTCCAGTCCGCAGGGTTTCACAGGAGTGTTTGGGACGGCACCGACAGGGACGGGGCGCGGGTCGGCCCGGGCACGTACGTGGTAAGGCTGGACGCCAAGGGAGGCAGTGCTCTCTTGACTTTCTCGAGGTATTAAACGCACAGTCGGGCCGCGGGCCGTGCCCAGCGGCGAGCCCGGCGGCAGCACTGGATTCGTTAAAGAGCTCGTTGACCTTAATGAAGAGGGGGTGACGGCTTCAGCCGTCACCCCCGTTGTCTTCCCACCCCGCGGCGCGGGGTCACAGACATCCTACCTCTTTGACGGTTTGTATCCCATTCCCCTGTCCATCAGTGCGGCCTTCTCCATCGGCGTGGCCTTCGCCATGATGCTGACCTTCTCGTTCAGCGTGGCCTTCTCGATGAGGCTGGCCTTCTCGGCCGGAGTGCAGCGCCCCATGATAGTTGCCTTCTCGTTGGGAGTCAGGCGCTCGAACGCGGTCACCTTCTCCATCGGCGTGGCCTTCGCCATGATGCTGACCTTCTCTTGAGCGGTCAACTTCGCCATCACGCTGGCCTTTTCCATCGGCGTGGCCTTCGCCATGATGCTGACCTTCTCGTTCACGCGCAGCCTCTCGAGGAAGTTCACCTTCTCGTCCAGCGTCATCTTCTCGAACGTGCCGGGCGTGACCTTCCCCATCTGGTAGATCGAAGTCTTCTCGGCGGGAGTCAGACGACCGAACACCGTCGTTTTCTCTGCGGGAGTCATCTTCCCGAAGACCACGGCCTTCTCGTCCGGCGTCAGGCGCTCGAACACAAAGGACTTCTCAGCCGGCGTCAGCTTGCCGAACACTACCACTTTCTCGTCCAGCGTGGCCCGTTCGACGACCGAGACTTTCTCATTGACTGTGGCGCGGCCGAAGATCACCGACTTCTCAGCCGGAGTTGCCTTCTCGAACACCGTCGCCTTCTCATCCAGACTGGCGCGACCCATCACCCATGCCTTCTGCATCGGAGTGGCCCTGTCCATGATGTTGGCCTTCTCGTTCAAAGAGGCTCTCTCGAAGAACGACGTCTTTTCCCGGACGGTCGTGCGGCCGAAGATCACCGACTTCTCAGCCGGAGTTGCCTTCTCGAACACCGTCGCCTTCTCGGCGGGGGTGCAGCGGGAAATCACCGTGACCTTCTCGGCCGGCGTCATCTTCTCGAACGCCGTCACCTTCTCCATCGGCGTGGCCTTGCCGATGATGTTCACTTTCTCGTCCAGACTCAGCTTCTCGAGAACGTTCACCTTCTCGTTGAGCGTCATCTTCTCGAACGCCGCTGGCGTCGTCTTACCCATCTCGCAAACTGACGTCTTCTCAGCCGGAGTGAGCCGCCCGTAAACGGCCGTCTTCTCGGCCGGAGTCAGCTTGCCGAATACCACGACCTTCTCCGCCGGAGTCAAGCGCTCGAACACAACCGTCTTCTCGGCCGGAGTCAGCTTGCCGAACAGCGTGACACGCTCGTTCAGGGTCGCCTTCTCGAAGAAGTTGGCCTTCTCCTGCACCGACGCCTTCCCCATGATGGAGGCCTTCTCGTCCAGAGTGGCCTTCTCTATCAGGTTCGTTTTTTCCTGCGTGACCATCTTGCCGATCAGTGAGGCCTTCTCGTCCAGAGTGGCCCTGCCGACGATCGCCGCCTTCTCCTGGAAGGTGCCCTTCTCAAGTATGACGGCCTTCTCGTCCAGCGTCGCCTTCGCTATCAGGCTGACCTTCTCCTGGACAGAGGTCTTAGACATGATGGCCGTCTTCTCGGCCGGAGTCGCCTTATCGAGGAATGCCGCTTTCTCGGCCGGCGTGGCCTTGCTGATGATGTTGACCTTCTCGTTCACGCCCAGCTTCTCCAGCACTCTCAGTTTCTCGTCGAGCGTCATCTTCTCGAACGCGTCGGGCGTGACCTTCCCGAGCTGGTAGATGGACTTCTTTTCGGCCGGAGTCAGACGGTAGAACACCGTCAGCTTCTCGGCGGGCGTCAGCTTTCCGTACAGCGCGGCCTTCTCGTCCAGCGTGGCGCGCCCGAATATGACGGCCTTCTCGTCGATTGTGGCCCTGTCCATCAGGCTAACCTTCTCGTCGACGGTCAAGCGGTCACACAGCGCGGCCTTCTCAGCAGGAGTCGCTTTCTCAAAGAAGTAGGCCTTCTCCGCCACGGTGGCCTTGCTCACGATCGCCGCTCTCGTCTGGGGAGTCAGGCGCTCGAACAGCGCGGTTTTCTCCGCCGGGGTCGCCCGGCCTATGAAGTAGGCCTTCTCGACCGGAGACAGTCTGTCGAATATCACGCGCTTTTCGTCGAGGGTCGCGCGGGAGATCAGGTTCACCTTTTCGTCGAGCGAGAGCTTGGCCATGAGGTTGGACTTCTCGTCCAGGGTCATCTTCTCGAACGCGGCCTGTTCCACGTTCAACAGCAGGAAGAGCTTCTTCTTCTCGTCTAGAGTGAGACGATCGTGCAGGACGATTCTCTCTTGCGGAAGTGCGCGCCCGAACACGTAGGCCTTCTCCTCGAGCGTGGCCTTTTCCATGAGCGCGTTCTTCTCATCAATTGTCGCCTGGTCGAACAACGCCGCCATCTCCGCGGCCGATGCAGCGCCGGTAGTCTGCTGTTCGCCCTTGAGCACAACGTCCTCGTCGCTTATCTGCTCCGCTCTGTACTTCTCGCCTGCGCCGATCGTACCCGTGGTCCTTGCGCGGTCGATCGGAGGGAAGAAGAAGGCGAAGTAGACTATGACGACTACGGCTACCGCCACGATTCCAATTAGCAGCGACCTGTTCTTACCCATTCTCGCACCTCCTGCTGGTAAGGGTAAAAGCTGCTGGTTAAACTCCGTCTTGCTGCAGGCCTGTCGCTAACCTTGCGCAGGCGCCGGATGTAGTACCCAACATAACTACAAGACATCAGAAGAAAAGTTGGTGACCGGTGGCGTTTCCGTGGCGGCCGGAACGTCAGTCGCCGCTTGGCCGCGCCGTTTCCTCCAGGAGCAGGACTCCCCCGCGGATCACTCTCAGCCCAATCGGCGAATGGGTGCCGCTCCTGTCATCAAGCACAATCACGTAACGACAGTCACCTGAATGCGTTAGCTCGAACCTACCATCACCTGCCTTTACATTGTATTGACATTCACTCAACGCGGTTATGCTCTCGAGAGAGACGTCTCTCGAATAGTCAAAGACTATCTGGATTCTGGAATCCGAACGGAGGTCAAGCGCGGCGAGGATCCTCTTCGTCTCGTAGCGGACATGGAGCCCGCCGTCCGCGCCCGGCAAAGCAAAGTCAACCGGTTGAACCGCAAACAGTTGGCCGGCCTCGTGCCTACTCACTATGCTCCCGTACAGCGCCTCCAGGTCCCGAGGAGCTCTTCCGGGGACGACTCGCCAGAAAAGCACAAATAGGAAGAGGGCCACGGCCACGCACGCTGCCAGGACGTACGCCAGTCGAGGCTCCCACCTGATACGGAAGACGTCGAATACGGATGCCGGGCGCCTGACGCGCCCGGCGCTGATCCTCGCCCCGGCCACCACTGCCGCCCCGGCTTCTCTGGCGCCCGCCGGCGCCTCGGCCTCTTTTCCGAAGATAGAGTTGAGGATGGAGGCCTTCAGCTCTGCCGGAGGCTCCACTTCCGGGACACGGTTGAGCGCCCCGGCCACAAACAGCAGCTCGCGGTAGTATTTTCCCGCCTCGGGATTCCTATGCAGGTATTTCTCGAGCTCCGCGCTTTCCTTCCGGGAGTTGAGCCCGTCTATCTCGCGGTTCATCAGCTCTATGTACTTCTCTTCCATGGCCCCGCTATTCCACATAACCCTGCTCCACCAGTATCTCTTTCAAGAGCTGTCTTCCTGTAAAAAGCCGCGACTTCACCGTCTTCTCCGGCACATCGATTATTTCGCCGATCTCGCGATAGGAAAGACTCAAGAAGTGCCTGAGTATGACGACCAGCCTGTAGTCGAACGTCAGGCGCACCAACGCGTTCTGAAGCATCGCGTCGGTCTCACTCTGTTCCACGGGGTCATCGGGTGAGCGCCCGTGGCCGCCGTACTCAGACGAATCGGCCGGCTCGTATGCCAGGCGTGTCTGCCGTTTTCTCTTGGAGACGTGATTGAGCGACTCGTTGATGGCTATCCTGTACAGCCAGCTGAAGAACTTGTGAGAGGGGTCGTAGCTGTCCAGGTTCTCGTAGGCCTTCATGAATGCTGATTGCGTGATGTCCATGGCGTCCTCGTAGTCGTTCACCATTCGGTACGCGACGTTGAATATCGCTCTTTGGTACTGATCTACTATCGCGCCGAAGGCTTCTCTGTCGCCTTTTACTGGTCTCATGGATGAGTTTTCTCGATTTTCAACCATAAATACAGGCGGAGAACGCGAAAGTTGGTGAGAACTCGGCCGCCAACTCTATTCTGCCGGGGCGCGGTGGAGGGAGCTCGTGCGAACCTGAACGATGCAAGTCAAAGCCGGCGGGGCTACGCCAAAACGGCAACCTATTGTCGACTCTTATGTTAGACTCGCCGCCAGAGAAGCCTGCGCCCGCGTCCCACCCCGTTTTACGCAAGGCGCGGCTTCTATTCGATCTTGAACACGAAATTGAACCCGGCCACAAGGAAGATGTCCCTTATGCGCGGGGGCAGATTGACCAGCTTAAGACTGTGACCGGAGTCACCCAACCGCTTCTGGGTCGCCAACAGCATGCCGAGGCCGGCGCTGGAGATGTACTGGAGCTCACTGAAGTCCACGATGCAGGATTCCTTCACGGTGTCGAGGACACTCTTCAGGTGCTCCGCCTGGGACGCGTCAAGCCGTCCGGAGAGAAGGACTCGATTGCCGTCAGTGAGTCGCGCCTCAAACATCCTTGGCCTCCAGGTTTCCGGATCTCCCTGCTGTCCGGGTTTCACCGTTTCTTCGTCTTGGCCCGGGTTGCCCCGCGTCCATGCGGCGGTTACCTCAGACTCTTCGTCGCCGTCACGGAGAGCGTCCGGTCTTTGTAGTCGTATTCCAGCGTATCGAATAGACTTCGAATGAGATGCACGCCCAGTCCGCCCACCTTGCGCTCTTCCAGCGACTGACGCACGTCCACGCGGGGCGCATCCATCCCGTCAAACGACTCCACGTCGAAATCCTTGAGCTTGACGACCAGCCGGCCGTCGGACTTGCTCAGACTGATGTAGATTCGGTCCTGGCCGCCGGAATTGTGCCTGACGAAATTGGTGAAGAGCTCTTCCACGGCCAGCCTCAGCGGAAAGGCCACGTCGTCGTCGAGCCCGTTGGACGTTATAAACTCGTCCACGAACGCGAAGACTGTCTCCAGCGTGCGCAGTTCCCTTTTAAAACTCTTTTCCATACGACAGGACCGGGGGCTCGACCGTGTGACAAGTGACCCGCTCTGATATAACACCCCAAGTTGCTTCAAAATATGCTACTACAACCACAACACGAAAGCAAAACCTAGATTGTGATGTGGGGGGCTGCCCGCGCGGGGGTTGTAGGGCGGGAACGAACGGTCAGCCGGCCGTGCCGCAGCACGAAGGGGTTGCGCACAGCGCGCAACCCCTTATGAATCAAAATGTTGGCCCTCTACCGGCCGTGGTCCCGAACGGGACCAGCCGCAGGGCAGGCCGGACTACTTGGGCTGAAAGGACTGCCACTTCTGCTCTAGCTTCGGGTCCTTCAGCGTCTCCATCAGGTAGTCTATGTAGTCGTGGCCACAGGCGCCGGTCGAGCGGCCGGTCATGCACAGCTTCTTCTCGAACTGACCGCAGATGTCCAGGGCCATCTCCAGCCGCTTGGCCTTGTCCGGGTAGCCGATGTGCGCGAGCAGGAACGCGCCCGCCCTCACCATGCTGCACGGGTCGGCATACTGGGCCCTGCCCTCCGTGACCATGCGCGGCGCGGACCCGTGGATGGCCTCGAACATCGAGTACCTCTTGCCGATGTTAGCGCTGCCGGCGGTGCCGACACCGCCCTGGAACTCGGCCGCCTCGTCGGTCAGAATGTCGCCATACAGGTTCGGGAGCACCACCACCTTGAAGTCCGTCCTGCGCTTCTTGTCAACCAGCTTCGCCGTCATGATGTCTATGTACCAGTCGTCCCACTCGATCCCGGGATAATCCTTGGCCACCTCGGTCGCCGTCTTCAGGAATTTGCCGTCCGTGGTCTTTATCACGTTGGCCTTCGTCACGACCGTGACCTTCTTTATGTTGTTTTTCTTCGCGTGCTCGAAGGCAGCCCGTATGATGCGCTGCGAGCCCTGGGTCGTCGTGACCGTGAAGTCTATGGCCATGTCGGGAGTGACGTCCACTCCCTCGCTGCCGAGCGCGTACGCGCCCTCGGTGTTTTCACGGAAGAAGATCCAGTCGATGCCTTCCGCGGGGACCCGCACCGGCCGCACGTTCGCGAACAGGTCCAGCTCCTTCCGCATGGCAACGTTGGCGCTCTCCACGTTGGGCCACGGGTCGCCCTTGCGCGGAGTGGTGGTCGGACCCTTTAACGTGACGTGGCACTTCTTGATCTCGACAAGCACGTCGTCCGGGATGGCCTTCTTGACCTCGGCCCGCTTCTCGATCGTGAGCCCCTCGATTACCCTGAACTCCACTCTGCCAGACTTGAGCTCGTCAGCCAGCAGGAACTCCAGCACGCGCTGGGCCTCGGCCGCGATGTAGGGACCGATGCCGTCACCGCCGAGGATTCCGACTATGACCGGTTTCACTTTGCTGTAGTCGACCCAGTCCACGTCCTGCTTCATCCGCTCGACCCTGGCAAGCTGTCTCTCGAGCAGTTTCCCAAAATGCTCTTTGGCCCTTTCGATTGCGGCAACGTCCATGTTTTTCCTCCTGCCTGACAAGGACACGCCCGGCGGCTTCTGGGTGTCTTCCGGCCCCGCAGGCGCCTCCGGCGCGGAAACGGGTGCCCGGGCCAGCCGGACCTTCTCCATAACTCGACCCTTTTGCTAGGACAGACAAGTCTACAGGCAGGGTGGGCGTATGTCAACCGCCGCGCGGGGCGTTGTGGGAGCCGTACGTTAGGAGGTGAATCTATGCCGCGGATGGGCCGAGCCATCGCGGACAAAGGCGTCCTGGTATCCGGGTGTCCAGGTACCGGTTCGAGTCCTACTTGGGCAGGGGGCCACTAACGCACTAGGGGCCAGCGCTTGGCCAGCCCCTCGGCAGTCTCCCTTTTCTCGGGCGAGCAATTACCTGAACATGGCCTTGACCCTGCCCCAGGTTGAGTTCTCAACAGCTATCGGCCCGTAACAAAACTTCTGGATGCGATGGTTGTAGCTGTCCGCGACGTAGACGTTGCCACTCGCATCAACCGCGACACCCCAGGGCCAGTAGAACTGCCCGGGCCCCGTACCCTCGCTACCCCACTGGGTGATGTACCCGCCGCTGCTTGTGAACTCCTGGATGCGATTGTTGTAGCAGTCCGCGACGTAGACGTTGCCACCGGCATCAACCGCGACACCGTAGGGGTCGTTGAACTGCCCCTGCCCCGTGCCCCAGCTGCCCCACTGGGTGATGTACCCGCCGCCGCTTGTGAACTCCTGGATGCGATGGTTCCCAGAGTCCGCCACGTAGACGTTGCCACTCGCATCAACCGCGACACGGACGGGCCTTTTGAACTGCCCGGGCCCCGCGCCCTCGCTGCCCCACTGTGTGATGTACCCGCCGCTGCTTGTGAACTCCTGGATACGATGGTTGAAGGTGTCCGCGACGTAGACGTTGCCGCTGGCATCAACCGCGACAGCAACGGTGGCGTTGAACTGCCCTGGCCCCGTGCCATAGCTGCCCCACTGGGTGCAGTAGGCGGGCGGCAATTGGCTCCATGCTGCGGCAGGGAGCAGAGCGCAGATGACGATGAGTGGAATC
>CAZMZP010000097.1:0-2394 GCA_964570935.1 uncultured bacterium | reverse complement strand
CTGCCGCCGGGCCGCTACCAGTACAGATTCGTGATCGACCAGGTCCGATGGGAGAAGGACCCCAACAACCCGGACGTGGCGCAGGAGGGCGGGTTTGAGAACTCCCTCGTGGTTGTGCCGGAGGGCGTGAAGTACGACGTGCCTTTCATTTCCCTCACCACGGCCCTGGAGGCGGGCGGACGGGCTTCGGCCGCCGGCAACAGGGTGGACGTCGAGTTCTCCCTGGACGCGCCGGAGGCGAAGAACGTGTTCGTCGCCGGAACCTTCAACAACTGGGTGACGGACAAGGACAGGATGAAGAAGGACGCTCAGGGAATCTGGCGAGTCACGCTGTCAAATCCCGCCGGAAAGCACGAATACAAGTTCATGGTTGACGGACAGTGGAAAGAGGACCCCGCCAACCCCAACAAGACCTCGGACCCCTACGGTGGGTCCAATTCTGTGATAGAGGTGTCGGAGTAGGCTTTTCTGCACAGTCTTTTCTGAGCGGGCGGCATACGAGGAGAGTCTGATGAACATGAACAGGAGTGAGAGCGAGGCAAGGGCCCGGAGCAAGGCGTCTTTTCTGGTCGTCCTGGCCGTGTGCTCAATTGCCGTAGTGTCTGCCGCGCAGTCCTCGTGGGCCGGGCCGCCGCGACGTACGGAGCAGGGAATAGAGTTCCAGTTGAACGCCCCCAACGCCCGGACCGTCCATCTGGCCGGCGAGTTCAACAACTGGTCTCAGGACGCGGACCCCATGACCAAGGGCGAGGACGGCGTTTTCCGCGTGGTGAAGCAGCTCGCGCCCGGGACGTATCAGTACAAGTTCGTCATGGACGACACCTGGAGGGAAGACCCCGACAACCCGGCCAAAACGCCCGACCCCTACGGCGGCTCAAACTCCGTGCTCGTGATATTGGCAGACGGCGCGGTGTCGCTGGAGGTCGCGAAGGCGCCGTCTCCGGCGCCCCTGGTGGACAAGGTCACTGCGTCGGGCAGGCCCATCTACTTCGCACTCCTCTGGCACCAACACCAGCCGAGGTACGAGCGCGACCCCGCGAGCGGCGAATACCTGGACCCCTGGGTCCGGCTCCACTGCACAAAGGACTACTACGACATGGCCGCGATGGTGACGGAGTTCGACGGACTTAAGTACTCCGTCAACCTCACTCCGGTGCTCATGTTCCAGATCGAGGACATAGTGCGTGGGTACGAGAAGGGCGGCGCGACCGACAAGGCGCTCAGGATCAGTTCGACGCCGGCCGAGAATCTCAGCACGGAAGAGAAGCAGTACATGCTAGGCCGCTTCTTCGACGCCGACTGGCGGCATCAGATAGACGTCTACCCGAGGTACTCGGAGTTGCGCGACAGAAGGCTGGGCTTCAGCAACGAGAAGCTCCTTGAGAGCGTGCCGCTGTATTCCGCCCAGGACTTCAGAGATTTGCAGCTGTGGTTCAACCTGGCGTGGTTCGACCCCGATTTCCTGAAGGGGCCGGTGACGCTCCCCTCAGGCGTGACAGTCGACCTTTCCGACCTGGTCAAGAAGGGAAGCTCTTTCACCGAGGCCGAAAAGAAACGCGTTCTGGACGCCGGCGTGGAGATAATGAGAAACGTGATCCCGGTCCACAGGAAGCTGCAGGACGACGGAAGGATAGAGGTCACGACGACCCCGTTCTATCACCCGATTCTGCCCCTGATACACGACACGGACCTGGCGTCGATAGCCATGCCGGCCGCCAGGCTGCCGTCGGAGAGGTTCAGCTTCCCCGAGGACGCAGCGGAGCACGTCAACAGAGCGGCTTCATACTACGAGGAGCGGTTCGGGAGGAAGCCGCAGGGGATGTGGCCGGGAGAAGGCTCGGTGGCGCAGGAAATCATACAGGCGGTCGCTTCCGGCGGCTTCACGTGGGTCGCGACCGACGTCGATAACCTGGCCTACTCGCTCGACAACACCAACCTTTCCGCGGCCGAGAAGTTCACTCTCTACAGAGGCACGGACGGCGGCAAGTCACTGGGCCTGGTGTTCAGGGACGCGGGCCTGTCCAACGACATCGGCTTCAAGTTCTCCCAGATGGACGCCGTGGCGGCGGCCAACGACTTCATCCAGAACCTGTCCAACATCCAGCGCACGCTGGCCCAGTCGGACAGAGACCACATAGTCGTGGTCATACTGGACGGGGAGAACGCGTGGCAGAACTACGAGAACGACGGGAAGGACTTCCTGCGGGCTCTCTACTCTCAGCTCGCAAAGGCGTCCTGGGTGAAGACCACGACCGTGAGCGACTTCCTCAGGGAGCATCCGGTCGAGCAGCTTCCTCTCGTCCAGCGGCTGTGGGCCGGGTCCTGGGACGGACACTCGTTCGCTACCTGGATCGGTGAGCCCGAAGAGAACCTGGCGTGGGAGTACCTGACCAA
>CAZMZP010000096.1:0-31316 GCA_964570935.1 uncultured bacterium | reverse complement strand
TGGGCGTCCAACAGCAAGTATCCGCTGTTGGGCGGACTGCGCTCAGCGGCGCAGATGCTCAGCTACGAGCTCTGTCTGGTTTTCTCCGTCGTCGGGGTGCTGATGCTCTGCGGCTCCGCGAGTCTTTCGGACCTGGTGGCCGGTGAGTCCCGGGGCTGGTACGTCTGCCTCCAGCCCGTGGGTTTCCTGGTCTTCGTGTTGGCGTCGTTCGCCGAGGTCAACCGGCTTCCGTTCGACCTGCCGGAGGCCGAGAACGAGCTGGTGGGCGGGTTCCACACCGAATACAGCAGCATGAAATTCGCCATGTTCTTCCTGGGAGAGTACGGGAGCATGATCACGACTTCGGCGATGATAACGACGCTGTACCTTGGCGGGTGGCGCGGACCGTTCCTACCGCCGGTGGCGTGGTTTCTGATAAAGGTCGTCGCGTTTCTGTTCTTCTTCATATGGGTGAGGGGAACGCTTCCCAGGTTCAGGTACGACCAGCTCATGAAGTTCGGCTGGAAGGTGCTGCTTCCGGTGTCGATAGCGAACATTCTTGTCACGGGATTGGTGCTCGCGTGGATAGGCTGAGGGTGGAGAGTAGATGAACACGGTGCTGGCGATAATGAACGGCTTCCGGCTGACGCTGAGGCACTTCTTCAAGCGCCCGGTCACGGTGTCCTATCCCGAGCGCCGGAGAGACTTCAGCCCGCGATTCCGCGGCCTGCATACCCTGGCCCGTGACGAGGAAGGGCTCGAGAAGTGCGTGGGCTGCGGGCTCTGCGCGAAGGTGTGCCCCTCGTTCGCGATAGAGGTCGTGGCGGCGGAGAACACCGAGTGCGACCGCCACAACAACACGGAGAGATACGCCGCTCGCTACGTGATAGACATCGGGCGGTGCATATTCTGCGGATTCTGCGTCGAGGCGTGTCCGACCGAAGCCATCTCGATGACGCCGAGATACGAAATGGCCGACTACCGGAGGGACTCTTTGTATTACACGAAGTCCAGGATGCTGCCTGACTTCGAGCCCGCGCCCGGGCCGGTCGCCGCGCAAGAAGAAGACGGCGCGGAACGGGGAGGAGGCTGAGATGACGGCCATTCTCTTCATGCTCGGCTCTCTCACCGCGATCGTGTCGGCCATGTCCGTCGTGACCAGGAGGAACCCGGTGCACAGCGCACTGTCGCTGATAGTGTGCCTGCTTTCGGTGGCCCTGCTGTTCCTCCTGCTGGGAGCACAGTTCGTGGCCGCGCTTCAAGTGATCGTCTACGCGGGCGCGATTGTCGTCCTGTTTCTGTTCGTTGTCATGCTGCTGAACGTGAGGGAAGAGACCGCGGCCTTCCATCCAGCGATTTCGCAAAAGGTGGCGGCGCTGGCCGTGGTGCTGGTGATACTCGTCGAGGGACTGCTCGTGGCCGTGGCTGGCGTGGCGTGGCTGAGGAAGGAGGAGTGGCTGGCCACGACGAGGCTCAGCTTCGGCACTGTGCAGTCGGTCGGGAAGGAGCTCTTCGCCCGTTACTTGTTCCAGTTCGAGGTGGCCTCCGTGCTTCTGCTCGTGGCCATCGTGGGCGCCGTGACGCTCGTGAAGAAGAAACAGTGAGAAAAACCCCGGCGGCGTCCGCAAACGGGAGTGAGTGAGATGAACGTGACAGTCAGTCACTACATGGCCGTGAGCGCGTTGCTGTTCGCAATCGGCGTGGCGGGCGTGCTGCTCCGTAGGAACATGCTGGTCGTGCTGATGTCGATCGAGCTGATGCTGAACGCGGCCAATCTGGCTTTTGTGACGTTCGCCAGGATGCTGGGCGGAGTCGAGGGCCAGGTGATAGTGCTGTTTGTGATGGCCGTGGCCGCCGCGGAAGTGGCCGTGGGCCTCGCGATAGTCCTGATCGTGTTCAGGACGAGAGAGACGACTAACGTCGAAGACGTGAGCTCGATGAAGTGGTGACGGCGGCCGCGTGGGCACGGGCGGCGGTGGCGGAGGGCGTGGTCCCGCGCCTGAAGAGACAAGGTACGAGGTGACGATGCTCGATTACGTGTGGCTGGTTCCGGCGTTTCCGCTGGCGGGAGTGCTGGCGAACATCTTCCTCGGCGGAAGACTGGGGAAGAAGTTCGTGGGCGTGGTTTCCTGCTCGGCGGTGGCTCTGGCTTTTGCGACGAGCCTGGCCATATTCATCGAGCTTATCTCGCTGGAGCCGGGTCTCAGGCATTTCGAGCGGCACGTCTTCACCTGGTTTCTGTCGGGCGGCCTGAAGGTGGACGCCACACTGCTGGTGGACCCGCTCTCAGTCCTGATGATGCTCGTCGTTTCGGGCGTGGCGTTCCTGATACACGTCTACTCGACGGGGTACATGTCCGAAGACCCGGGCTATCGCAGGTATTTCATCTACCTCAACCTCTTCACGTTCTCGATGCTGACACTGGTGTCGGGCGCCAACTTCCTGCTTCTTTACGTCGGCTGGGAGGCGGTGGGTCTGTGCTCCTACCTGTTAATCGGATTCTGGTACGAGAAGAAGGCGGCCGCGAACGCAGGAAGAAAAGCCTTCATAGTGAACCGAATCGGCGACTTCGGCTTTGCCCTTGGGATCCTGCTCGTCTTTAGAACGTTCGGCACGCTGGATTTCGGTTCCGTCTTCCCCAGGGCAGGGGAGATGTTCCCAGCGGGCTCGGCCACGATCACGGGGATAACGCTGCTCCTGTTCCTGGGAGCGACTGGCAAGTCGGCCCAGATTCCGCTGTACACCTGGCTCCCGGACGCCATGGAGGGACCGACGCCCGTCAGCGCGCTCATCCACGCGGCCACGATGGTCACGGCGGGCGTTTACATGGTGGCCAGGTGCAGCGCTCTCTTCGTGCTGGCGCCGGTGTCGATGGGAGTCGTGGCGGCAGTCGGTCTCGCGACGGCCGTGTACGCCGCCTCGATAGGGCTCGTCCAGAACGACCTCAAGCGTGTGCTGGCGTATTCCACGATAAGCCAGCTCGGCTACATGTTCCTGGCGTGCGGAGTGGGCGCTTTCGCGGCCGGCGTGTTCCATCTGATGACCCACGCCTTCTTCAAGGCGCTGCTGTTCCTGGTCGCTGGCGCCGTGATCCACGCGCTGTCGGGCGAGCAGGACGTGCGGAAGATGGGCGGCCTGAGGAAGGAGCTCCCGGTGTCGTTCTGGTCGTTCGTGGTGGCGTCGCTGGCCATCGCGGGAATCTTCCCGTTCTCGGGGTTCTTCAGCAAGGACGAGATTCTGTGGGACGCGCTCCAGGCCAAGGGACCGTTGGTGTGGGCGGTCGGCGCGGTCGGCGTGCTTCTCACTTCGTTCTACATGTTCCGCCTGCTTTTCCTGGTTTTCTACGGCAAGCCCCGCCACGGCAGGCACGTGCACAAGCCTCCGCTGTCGATCGACCTCCCGCTGGCCGGCCTGGCGGTCCTTTCCGTGATAGGCGGCCTGGTGGGGGCCCCGATGCTGTTCGGCCGGCATCTCGTGAAGGAATTCCTGGCGCCGGTGTTTGGAGCCGGGGCGGGCCACAGCGCAGGAGCAGCGGGTCACGCAGGAGCTGCCGGTCACACCGTAGCAGCGGGCGCGACGCAGGCCGTTGCGGAACAAGCGGCGACTGGCGCCGGAACCGTCCACGCCACAGCGGCCCATTCCGCCGCCGGCCTCCCGGTCTCGGAGCTTGGGATGGCGCTGGTGTCGGTCTCGATCGCCGCGGTCGGCATCGCGCTCGCTCACAGGTTCTACGTCACGTCTCCGGAAGTCCCGCAGAGACTGAAGGAAAGGTTCGGAAGGGTCTACTCGGTCGTGCTCAACAAATACTACGTGGACGAGGCGTACAACGCCGTTTTTGTGAGGCCGCTGACGGCCCTGGCCGCCGGCCTGTGGCGCTACGTTGACGCTCTCGTGATCGACGGCGCGGTGAACGGCTCGGCCAACGCCGTGGCCGCCGGGAGCAGGGTTCTGAGGCGGCTTCAGACAGGGCGCCTGCAGAACTACGCCCTGTCGGTGGCGCTGGGCGCGGTCGCGGTCCTGCTGTTCTGGCTGACGAGGTAGTAGTGGAGAAGTCTGACAACACATGAACGGGTTTCCCATCATATCGCTGGTCACGTTCCTGCCGCTCGCGGGAGCCGTGGTCATCGCCTTCATGGATTCGAACCGGCTCAAGGCCATACGCTCGGTGGCCCTGGCCACGGCGTTCGCCGATTTCCTGCTGTCGATACCCCTGCTGACTCGCTTCGTGGGCTCCTCTGCCGGGATGCAGTTCGTCGAGAAGGTCCCCTGGGTCGGGTCCATCGGCGCGAGCTACCACGTCGGCGTGGACGGCATCAGTCTGTTCCTCGTGCTCCTCACCACGTTCCTGACGGTCCTTTCGGTCGCCGCCTCCTGGTATTCGGTCACGAGCCGCGTCAAGGGCTTCATGATGGCGATGCTCTTCCTCGAGACCGGGATGATAGGGGTGTTCGTGTCGCTGGACCTGCTTCTGTTCTACGTTTTCTGGGAAGCGATGCTGATACCGATGTACCTCATCATCGGTGTGTGGGGTGGGCCGAGACGGGTCTACGCGGCGGTCAAGTTCATCATCTACACCCTGGCTGGAAGCCTACTCATGCTCGTGGGCATTCTCGTTCTGTATTTCATGCACCACGGCGCGTCGGGCGAATACACCTTCGACCTGCTCAAGCTGTACGGCACGTCCGTCCCGCGCGGAGTGGAGCTCTGGCTCTTCCTGGCGTTCTTCATAAGCTTCGCCATCAAAGTGCCGATGTTCCCGTTCCACACGTGGCTTCCCGACGCGCACGTGGAGGCGCCGACCGCCGGCAGCGTCCTCCTGGCCGGTGTCCTCCTCAAGATGGGGACCTACGGCGTGCTCCGGTTTTGCTTCCCGCTCTTCCCGGGCGCTTCCGTCGCCGCGGCGCCGGTCGTGTCCGTGCTCGCGATCGTGGGCATAATCTACGGCGCCCTGGTCGCGTTTGCGCAGAAGGACGTGAAGAGGCTGGTGGCGTATTCCAGCGTCAGCCACCTGGGGCTTGTGATGCTGGGGCTTTTCGCGTTCAACGCGCAGGGCGTTGAGGGCGGCGTACTCCAGATGGTGAACCACGGCATAAGCACTGGCGCGCTGTTCCTGATTGTCGGGATGCTGTACGAGCGGCGGCACAGCCGAATGATGGACGACTTCGGCGGTCTCTGGAAGACGATGCCGGTGTTCGCCGCGCTGTTCCTGGTCGTGATGCTATCTTCCATCGCGCTTCCGGGCTTGAACGGTTTCGCGGGTGAGTTCCTGGTGCTGGTGGGCGCGTTCCTCAAGAGCGTGCCGTTCGCGGCGTTCGCCGCCTTGGGCATGATACTCTCCGCGGTCTACATGCTCTGGATGTTCCAGCAGGTGATGTTCGTCGAGCCGAAGCAGAAGGGCGCGCCCGCCCTTCCCGACGTGAGCGCGCGTGAGAGGTGGATACTGATTCCGATAGTCGTCCTGGTCTTCTGGATTGGCGTGTGGCCCGGGTTCTTCCTTTCCAGAATGCACGCGTCGGTGGACGCCGTCCTCGAGCGCGTGCACAGCGCGGCCGTCACGGTCACACCCGAAGCGGGGGAGTAGAGTTGAACGCGTACGCTTCAGGACAGGGGCTCTGGGAAATGGGATTCGCGGCGGCAGTCCCGTTCACGGTCGTCGTCGTGTCGGCGATGGCCGTGCTGCTGGCCGACCTGTGGCTCCTCCCGTCGCAGAAGCGGGCGCTTCCATGGCTCGCGCTGACCGGAGTGCTGCTGGCCGCGGTGACGCTGGCAGCCTTCTGGAACGAAGAGGCCTCGGGTTTCGGGGGCGTCATAAGCCTCGACCGGTTCTCCTCCTTCTTCGCCATGGTCTTCCTCCTCGGCACCGGGCTCGTGATCCTGCTTTCGTCGGCGTACGCGAGAAGGGAGGGCGTGGAGCGGGGCGAATACTACGCGCTCATGCTGTTCTGCACGTCGGGCGCGATGCTGATGGCGTCGGCGGTCGAGTTGATCACGTTCTTCCTGGGGCTCGAGATACTGTCCATCTCGCTCTACGTCCTGAGCGGGTTCTTCAGGGAGAGGCCGGCCTCGGCGGAGGCGGCGGCCAAGTATTTCGTCCTCGGCGCCTTCGCCTCGGCGTTCTTCCTTTACGGGATTGCCCTGTTCTACGGCGCGGCGGGGAGCACGACCTACGCGGCGCTAAAGGAGACGTTCGGGTCAGCCGCGTTCCCCTATTCCCACGGCTTGCTCGCCCTGGCGGCCTCCGGGTTCCTGCTCATCGGGCTCGCCTTCAAGCTGGGCGCGGTCCCATTCCACATGTGGATTCCGGACACCTACGAAGGGGCGCCCACCACGATCACCGCCTACATGTCCGTCGTTTCGAAGGCGGCCGCCGCGGCCGCCTTCATAAGAGTGTTCGGAGCGAGCCTCGCGTCGCTGCAGCAGGACGCCTCGGTGGTGCTGTGGGTCCTGGCAGTCGCCACGATGACTCTGGGGAACGTGGTGGCGCTCGCGCAGTCCAACATCAAGCGAATGCTGGCCTACTCCAGCATTGCCCACGCGGGCTACCTGCTCGTGGCCCTGACCGCCGCCGGGGAAGCGGGTTACTCCAGCGTCCTCTTCTACGTGCTCTCCTACGTCTTCATGACGCTGGGCGCTTTCGGCGTGGTGTCGCTCGTCCGGAAGGGAGAGGGTGAGGCACTCGAGATTTCGCAGTACTCGGGGCTGGCCGGCCGGCACGGCCTGCTGGCAGCGGCCATGGCGGTGTTCATGGTGTCGCTCTCGGGTATTCCGCCCACGGCCGGCTTCTTCGCCAAGTTCTACGTCTTCAGCGCGGCCGTGAAGTCGGGACAAGTCGGCCTGGCCGTCATCGGAGTGCTGAACAGTCTGGTGTCGGTCTACTTCTACATGCGCATAGTGTTTCTGATGTACATGAAGGAAGAGACCACCCCCGTCCAGCTTTCAAGGTCCCGCGCGGCGCAGGTCGCGCTAGTGATCTGTGTCCTGGGGACAATCCTGTTGGGAGTCCTGCCCTCGTCCTTCGCCCGCCTGGCAGCGGCCTCGATCGCCTCGATCTTCTGAGGCTGACCGCGCCTTCGCTCCGGACCTGCATCAGCCCTTCCTCCGACCCCGCTCCGTTTTGGGCGAACGCTCTACCGCCCGACCTAGCTTGCCAGCATCTTCAGGGCGTTTTCTATGAGGGCCATGTTGTCCGACCAGAGGGCCTTCTTCTCTATGATCTCTTTGTTCTTTTCGACGGCCGCAGTGACGAGCTCCGGCTGGGACAACGCTCCGATCACCGCCTGGGCGAGAGACGTGGGACTTCCCAGGCGGAATAGCCTGCCGTTTATCCCGTCCTGCACCCATTCGCGGTTGCCCGCTATGTTGCTGACCACGGGGAATGAGCCGCAGGCCATGGCCTCGAGGAGGGACACGGATGTGCTGTCGGACGTGGACGTGGAGACGTAAACAGTGGATTTCTTGAGTACGGCGGCCAGCTCGTCCGGCTTGAGCCAGCCGGGAAAACTGACGGCCTCGGAGACCGCGAGGCGGTTCGCCATGTCAGCGAGCTTCTGCATCTCAGACCCGGTCCCGGCGATGACGAGCCTGGCGCCGGGGATGGTCCTCAGGATCTCGGGCGCCGCCTCCAGCAGCTGCGAGATGTTGTACAGAGGCTCGAGCTGTCTGGAGCTCACGAGCACGGGTTCCTTGAAGGAAAGCGGCGGTCTTCCGTCCGAATTGAACACGCCTGGGTCGATTCCCATCGGCACGGTGAGGACCTTGGTCGGGTCCATTCCGTACCTTACTATCTTCTCGGTCATCATCCACGCGTCCGAAGTCACGAGGTCGCTCCTGGCCAGCACGTAACGGGTGCGCCACATGTGGAACCTGCTCTTCTTGGGAACGATCAGGACGTCCGACCCCATCGTGGTCACGGCCAGCGGGTGGCAGCCGAGGATGGCCGCGACGAAACCGTAGTTCGGAATGAACAGTGCGTTCACGACGTCGGGCTTGAAGCTCCTCACGAGACTGGAGACGAGTGCGGAAGACAGCGGGTACCTCACGAACGGCGGGAGCCAGGAGGGCATAGGGACGGAGTGGAACGGGCACTTGAAGGTCTGGCCCTTCTCCAGGCTCACGACGAAGCACTCGTGCCCTTTGTCCACGAAGTAATTGGCCCATCTGGCGACGTGATTCATCGAACCGTCGCCAAGAAAACAGATCCTCATGCGTCCTCCTCGAGGCGCGACCCGCGCTGACAACGCCGGGTCACCGTGACCCGGCCGCATGCTAGCACGCGGCCCCTGTGGGGTCAAGAAATGCAATCAGAATCAGCTGAACTCCGGTCGGCAAGACACCGATAGTACTATAAGGAATGACAGGACGCTGACTTCAAGACAAGGCAGTCTACCGAAAGCTCGACAGAATGGAGGCGTGACATGCGTCGCACTGTGTTCTTCTGTTTCACGATGGCTCTGGCGGCCGGGTTGATTCCCATCGGAATCACCGGTTGCTCGGATGACAGCACCTCAAAGCCGAAGACGGACACGACCGCGCCGTCGCTGAGCTCGGCCACCGCGGTGGACGAGTATCACGTGAACGCACTGTTCAGCGAGGCTCTTGAGGAAGCCACTGCTGAGACGAAGACCAACTACGTCATACTGGAGGACGGCACGACGGACACTCTGAGGGTGTTGAACGCGGTGCTCCTCTCCGACGAGAAAACCGTGGCCCTCGAGACCGGCGGCCAGTCGAACGTGACGTACGACCTCACGGCGACCGCGGTCCGGGACAAGGCCGGAAACGCGATGGCCGGGCAGACCGTCTCGTTTGCTGGCACCACCGCCTCCGACACGAACCCGCCGACCATAGCGAACACCGACCCGTACGACGGCGAGATCAACGTCGGCGTGAACAAGACTGTAGCCGTGGAGTTCAGCGAGAAGATGGACACGGTCTCGGCCGAGGATGCTTTTGACTTGCAGATGGCCACGTCCGGCGGCGGCTCAGTGCCAGGCTTCTTCAGCTGGGACGGCACCGACTCCAGGATGATGTTCACTCCTACGGCTCCTCTCACGAACTACCGCACGTACATCGCGCGGGTGGGAACCGGGGCCATGGACGCCTCCGGCAATCATCTGGCCTCAGAGTACACGTGGAGCTTCGTGACGGGGAACGGCGGCGGTATAAGCGGAACTATCAGCTACTCGGGGCCGCTCGACTGGACGAACGTCAACATCGGAGTGTTCACCGAGCCGTGCTTCTCGCAGTCGGCGGCCAACGCGGAGACTGAAGGGCCGGGAGGTTACGAGGTGTTCCCGCTCGCGCCGGGCACCTACTACGTCGGAGCGTTCATGGACGTGAACGGAAACGACGAACCCGACATGGGCGAGCCGGTCGGCCTTTACGACACCAACGGAGACGATATTGCGGACCCGATAAACGTCCAGGCCGGCCAGACGCGAGGCGGCATCAATTTCCCGCTCAACATGACGGTGCAGCTCTCGACCATCTCGGGCACAGTGTCAAAGCAGTCCGACGTGACTGCTTCCGACACCACGTACGTCATGTGCTTTTTCCAGGACCCCACGGAGGGAGGCGGTGAGCCCATTCTGGCGGGCATGATCCCGTCCGGCACGGGGTCGTACACGACTTTGAGCCTGCCGATGGCGTGCTACTACGTCATGTGCTTCATGGACACGAACCACAATCACGAGCTGGACTTCGAGGCCGAACTGCCCAGCGAACCGGTGGGACTGTACGGGTACGTCAACCAGTACGGAGACCCAATCTTCACGCCCATCTTCCTTACCGAGGACGCTACGGGCGTTGACATGGTGTTGTTCTACATGACCGGGATGCCGGCGCCGCGGGCCCAGTCGCCGGCGTTTCCGAACGTGGTGATCAAGGGCTCGCGCTAGTAGCCCTTCTTGCGGTCGACTCTGTGCTTGAGCGGTTCGCCCCGGAGGTATCTGCGCACGTTGTCCACGAAGTAGGGCGTGAACTCCTCCGGGGGCGTGATGGCGCCGTAATGAGGCGTGATTATGACGTTGGGAAGCTCCCAGAGCGGGCTCGTCTCCGGGAGCGGCTCGACCCCGAACACGTCGGAGATGTAGCCTCCGAGCCTTCCGGTCCGGAGCGCGGCCTCGAGACTCTCCTCGTCGAATATCCTGCCGCGCGCCACGTTCACCACCCAGCACTCCGGCCTGAGGAGTGAGATTTCGCGGGCGTCCATGAGGTTCTGCGTCTCCTCGGTGAGCGGCAGGGTCACGATCAGGAAATCCAGATGCGGAAGGAAGCTCTCCAGCTCGTTCCTTCCAAACACCTTCTCGGCGTCGGGAGAAGGTCTCGCGGTCCTTCTCACTCCCCACGTCCTCATGCCGAAGGTGTTGGCCGCCCTGGCGACCTCCGTGCCTATAGTGCCCAGTCCGAGGACGCCCAGCACCTTTCCGGCGAGGGCCGTTCTTGCAGGAGCCGCCCACACCTTTCTCCGTTTGTTCGAAACGACCTCTTCGATGTTCAGCGTCAGGTAGAGGATGTATCCCATCACGTATTCGGTAATGGGTCCGCTGAAGATCGGGGGCGCCTTCGTGACCACGACTTCCTCCGGCAGGCTGGGAATCAGGAGATGGTCCACGCCCGCGCCGGTGGACGCGAGCCAGCGCAGGTCGGTCGCTCGCCTGAGCAGTTCCTTGGGGAAGCGCCATGCCAGGATGACGTCTACGCCCTTCATGGAGGCCGGGACCTCCTTGCCGCTCCTCGCCGCGATGATCTCGAGATTGGGGAGGCTCTTGTCTATCAGCGCCGCGTATTCGGGGGCCCTCGAGTGGACTATCAGCAGTCTCACGTCTGACTCTCCTCTCTCTTGCGGAACAGAAACAGGTCGACTCCCTCGAAGTTGAATTCCTCTTCCAGCAGGAAGTCCCGCTCGAACGTGCGGAGCACTTTTCGCTCGGGGTCCAGGTCCCACAACCGCGCCGTGACAAGCCACACCCGTTCGGCGCCGGCGGACTTCTGTCCGACGAAGCCGCGCAGGACGGCCTCGTCCGAGATCAGGTCTGGAAAGAGCGGATTGAGAACGAGCTTCTCCCGGCCGTAGTAGACCAGCGGTTCGTAGGTCCCCTCCGTGAACACCACGTCACGTTCCTGGAGCCGGCTGGTGAGCGCGGCGGCAGCCGACCTGAAATCGTCCTTCCAGTAACGCTTCGCGTGGTAGAGGTTCCCCAGAGACAGCACCGTGCACAGCAGGACCATGACGGCCAGCAGGCCGCTCAGCAGTTTTCTCGGCAGGCCCGCGCCGTCCGGCCACCGGAGGCCCCGTGCCACGAGCAGGGCGTAGGCCGGGTAGGCCACCATCACGTACCTGGGATTGAAGGGCTTGAAGTTCTTGACCGCGAACAGAGTCACGACGGCCAAAGGCACGGCCATCCACACGAGCAGGAGCACGAGAAGCCTCTTCCTGTCCCTGAGGGAGAAGAGCCCCAGCAGGAAGGGGACGGCGAAGGCGACGGCGGCGAAGGCCAGAACGCCCCGATGCCCCGACAGCAGCAGCATTCTCGAAGACTCGTGGAGCTCCCGGAGAGTGGGGCCCAGCGAGTAGCCCGCCGAAAACACGAAGAATGTGTAGGGCACGGCGAGCGGCGCGATGGTCGTCTCACCCCGGAGGAGCTGGTCCGCCGCGTAGGGCTCGGTCCTTACCAGCCGGTGGAACTCAACTCGCTGTAACATGCCGTGGAGCCACGGCGACAGGAGGAGGACCAGCAGGACGTGCGCCAGGACGAGGTCTTTGAAACTGAGTCTCCGCGGCCAGAACAGAAACACGAGGTCCTGGACCAGCACCACAAACGCCATGCTCATGTTGCACAAGAATCCGGCCAGCGTGAAAAGCACGTACTTGCCGAAGACGGCTCTCCGCGGCTCGGCCGCAAGCTCCAGGAAGCAGTCGAAGGACATCGCGGCGAAGAACAGCAGCATGCTGTAGTTGCGCGCCTCCTGCGCGTACCACACGTGGAACGGAGACACCACCATTATTGCCAGCGCGGCGTACGCGACCCTGGAGTCAGTGAGCCGGCGGATGAGTCTCCATATCGCGTACAGCGAGAGCACGCTGAACACGACCGACGGGAACCGGAGGGCGAATTCGCCCTGGCCCGCCACCTTGGCCCACAGGAATATCAGCAGGGAATGGAGGGGACCGTGGAGGTTGTCGAAGATGTCCACCGGGTGAAGGGGTGCGGTGATGCCGCTGGAAGAAAGCGTCAGCATCTCGTCAACCCAGATGCTCTGCGCGGACAGCCGGTAGAGTCTCAGCACGAAGGCGATCAGCAGGAGCGCGAGCACCCAGACCCACTCGTACCGATGCGCGTCGGCCAGGGGGGCGTCCGCGCCGATGGTCGCCGGTTCTGTGCTCGCTCTTAACGTGCTCATCGCAGCGCACCATATCACGCGCCGCCGCCGCGGGTCAATACTTGAGCGCCCCACAACCGGGTTGACAGGGTTCGACGATTCGTGGGAGAGTTGAAGTTCATGACGCGTCCGCGTGAAGTCGCAAAGACGCATGACTGCAGCCAGCGAGAAGGACAACTTGAGGTATGAACAACCTCAGGACGGGAGAACATGAAGAAACGAAAACTGGGTTTCTCCACGATTTCGATTCACGGTAAGGACACCGCGTCGCGACACAAGCCCGAGGACCCGGCGCGCGCGCACGCCACGCCCATCTACCAGACCTCGACGTTCGTCTTCGACAGTGCCGAGCACGGCGCCGCCATATTCGCCGGAAAACAGGAGGGCTACTCCTACACGAGGTTCGGCAACCCGACGCAGACAGTCCTGGAGAGGGAAATGGCCCTTTTGGAAGGCGGGGAGGCCGCCGTCGCCTTTGCGTCCGGCATGGCCGCGACCACTGCCCTGGTGGTCGGGGTGGTCAGGTGCGGCGAAAAGGTCGTCGCGTCGGACACCCTGTACGGCGGCACGCACGTCCTCTTCAAGCGGACTCTTCCCAGGATGGGGATTGAGGTCGTAGACGTGGATGCCTCCGACCCGCGCAACACGGAAAAGGCAATCGACAAGAAGACGAAGCTTGTGTTCATCGAGACGCCCGCGAATCCAACCATGAAGCTCATCGACATCGCGCGCACGGCGGCCATCACGAAGAAGCGCGGCGTGGCCTTGGCCGTGGACAACACCTTCTGCACGCCCTACTACCAGAACCCGATAGCGCTTGGTGCCGACTTCTCAATGCACAGCGCCACCAAGTACATCGGGGGCCACGGCGACACGGTCGCCGGGATAGTCGTCGGAACCTCGGAAACGATCAGGGTAATAAAGAAGGAATCCCTGAGCGACATGGGCGCGGCCATCAGCCCCTTCAACGCATGGCTCTTGCTGAGGGGTTTGAAGACTCTGTCGGTGCGGATGGAGAGGCACTCCGAGAACGCGATAGAGATAGCCAAATTCCTGTCCAGGCATCCCAAGGTCGCGAAGGTCTGGTTCCCGTGGCTGCCGTCGCATCCGCAGCACAAGCTTGCCAGGCGGCAGATGAGAGGGCCCGGAGGCATGCTGGCGTTCGAGCTCAAGGGCGGAAGGGAAGCGGGCGCGAAGCTGATGAACTCTGTCGAGCTCTGTGTGCTCGCGGTCAGCCTCGGCGACGTGTGCACGCTCATACAGCATCCGGCTTCGATGACTCACGCCGCTTACACCAGTGAGGGACTGAAGCGCGCTGGAATAAGCGAGGGGCTCGTGCGGATCTCCGTGGGCCTGGAGGACGTGGACGACCTCATCTACGACTTGAAGCAGGCCATGGCGAAGGCTTAGGGAGCAGGCGTCGCATCGGGCGCGAGAGGCGTGTGAGGAGCACCAGCGGCGTGCGGCGCATGGGCTCGTGAGGCGGCCCTACTTTCCCAGGCGCTTCCTGAGCTTCTCCGTCAACAACGGGACCGCCTGGAACAGGTCGGCCACGACTCCGAACGTCGCGACCTTGAATATCGGGGCGTCGGGGTCCTTGTTGATGGCCACGATTATGTCCGACGTCTGCATTCCCGCCAGATGCTGAATCGCGCCGGAAATCCCGCACGCGATGTAGAGTTTCGGCCGGACAGTCTTGCCTGTCTGTCCAACTTGATGCGGGTACGGCATCCAGCCCGCGTCCACGGCGGCCCTGGAAGCTCCCACCGCTCCCCCCAGGACCTTCGCCAGCTCTTCCACCACTTTGAAATTCGCCGGGTCCTGCAGGCCTCTGCCGCCTGAAACGATCACGTTGGCGTCCGCCAGGTTTACGGTGGAGCCCTCTTCCTTCACGAACTCCAACACCTTGGTCAGGAACTTCTCGTCGTTGAGGGCCACTTCCTCCTTCACGACCTGTCCCTTGTGGCCGTCGCGGCGCTTGGGCAGCTCCATGACCTTGGGCCTGACCGTCGACATCTGAGGCCGGTGTCTCCTGCAAACGATCTCGGCCATGATGTTCCCGCCGAACGCCGGCCGAGTCTGGACCAGGTTCCGGGTGGCGGCGTCGATCTCCAGGCCGGTGCAGTCCGCCGTGAGCCCCGTGTCGATTTCGGCGGCGAGGGCGCCGGCGAAGTCCCTGCCGGTGGTGGTCGCGCCCATCAGCACGACCTCGGGCTTGTGCTTCCTGATGAGCTGAGCCGCGGTCTCCACGTAAGGGTCGGTCCTGTACTTCTTGAGCGCGGGGTGCTCCACGACGTAGGCCACGTCGGCGCCGTGAGCGAAGAGGTCGTCCGCCAGGTGCGACACGGACTCTCCCAGCACGAGCGCCGCAAGGCGGGACCCCAGTTTGTCGGCCAGCTCTCTGCCCTTGCCCAAAAGCTCCAGGGCGACGTGTGACACGCCCTTCTTGTCGTACTCAACGACGATCCACACATCCTTGTATGCGGAGAGGTCTGCTGCCGGGCCCGCTGCCTTTGGTCTGTCGAGTATCAGGGCCTCGCTGGGGCAGGAGCTCACGCACGCGCCGCAGTCCGTGCAGCTGTCCAGGATGCGCACGAGATCGCCCTCGAGCACGAGCGCGCCGAAAGGACACGTGTCCACGCACGCGCCGCAGCCGGTGCAGCTCTTTTCATCCAGTCTCAGGTTGGGCAAGCGTTACCTCTCTGCCGATTGGCGTCCACCCGACCCGCGGCGGAGACGCCTACAGTATCTTTGCGTCCATCAGTTTCTGAACGAGGACCTCGCAGGCCTCTTCGGGCTCTCCCTCAATCACCTGTCCGCCCTTGCGCGGCTCGGGTGTGAATATCTTCACCACCTCGGTCGGCGAGCCCGCCAACCCGGTGTATTCTTCCTCGCACCCTATGTCGGACGGCTTCAGCATCGGAATCTGGGCCTGCGACGCCTTCCTTATGCCGATGAGCGTCCTGAAACGAGGTTTGTTGATGTCCTTGACTACCGTGACGAGCGCCGGGAGCTTCGATTCCACGACTTCCTTGCCGGCCTCGAGCATCCTCTCCACGACAATCTTCCTTCCCTCCAGGTCGATTTCCCTGACCTTGCACACGTACGTGAGCTGAGGCACGCCCAGGCGCCGGGCAACGCCGGGTCCCACCTGCGCAGTGTCCCCGTCTATGGCCTGCTTTCCGCAGAAGATGACGTCGTAGCCGCCGGCCTTGGCCTGAATGGCCTTGGCGAGGGCGTACGAGGTGGCCCACGTGTCCGAGCCGGCGAACCCCTTGTCGCAGAGGAACAGTGCCTCGTCGCAGCCCATGGCCAGCGCCTCTTTCAGTGCGTCCACCGCCTGCGGAGGGCCCATCGTCATGACGGTGACCTTCCCGCCGGACCTGTCCTTCAAAAGGAGGGCTTCCTCGATTGCGTACATGTCGAACGGATTGATGATGCTGGGGATGCCCTGTCTGATGAGGGTGTTGGTCTTCGGGTCTATGCCCACGCTGGGGGTCTCGGGGACCTGCTTGATGCAGACTATCGCGTGCACAGATTCCTCCGACGAGAACGAAACGGCCGACGTTAGACCCCGAATCTAGCACTGCCGCGCTCCCGCTGTCAAGGTTCCTGCGCCTGGCGCGGAGCGCGCGTGTGCCCTCGGCGTCAGGGTCCCGGCGCCGCACACAGCAACCCACTCTTTTTTCCTTGCATAAAGGGCGTGCCGCTGTATATTCCGGGTGTTCCCAATGTCTCGGCGAGACGCCGCGCGACGCAAGGCGGACGTTTCCCTCCTGCCGCAATGACGTATTGATGGGGGTCCGGCATTGCGCTTCATTGCAGACCTGCACGTTCATTCCCGGTACAGCCGCGCCACCAGCAAGGAAATGGAAGTGGGCGCCCTCGCGACGTGGGCGGCCCTGAAGGGCATCCAGCTGGTCGGCACGGGCGACTTCACGCATCCCACGTACTTCGCCGAGTTGAGCGCCAGGCTGGAGCCCGCCGAGGAAGGCCTCTTCAAGGTCAAGAAGAGCCAGTCCGCGGCGCGGTTCATGTTGACCGGTGAAGTCTCCAACATCTACCACCAGGGCGGGAAGCTCAGGAAGGTCCACACTCTTCTGTTCGCCCGGGACAAGAAGGACGTCGAGCGTCTGAACGCCAAGCTCCAGAGGTACGGAAAGCTGTCCAGCGACGGCAGGCCCATCTTCACGTTCCCGGCCAAGGAGCTGGTGAAGATGGCCCTGGACATCTCGCCTTCGTTCATGCTGATTCCCGCCCACGCCTGGACGCCGTGGTTCAGCGTCTTCGGGGCCAACTCCGGCTTCGACTCGCTGGAGGAGTGTTTCGAGGAAGAGACGAGGAACATCTACGCCATCGAGACCGGCCTTTCATCCGACCCCCAGATGAACTGGCGGCTGTCGAGGCTGGACGGCATAACGCTGCTGTCCAATTCGGACGCCCACTCGCCGTCACGGCTCGGACGCGAGGCCAACGTGTTCGATTGTGAGATGTCGTACAAGGCGATTTGCGACGTCATCAAGAAGAAGGACAAGAAGAGATTTCTGCTCACGATCGAGTTCTTTCCGGAGGAAGGCAAGTACCATTACGACGGCCACAGGAACTGCGGCGTCGTGCTGTCACCCGAGGAGTCCAAACAACACAAGAAACTCTGCCCGGTCTGCAAGAAGGGACTGACGGTCGGGGTCTGCCACAGGGTAGAGGAGCTGGCCGACAGGAAACCCGGCGGGATGCCCGACACGGCGATCCCTTTCCGGCACGTCATCCCCCTCGAGGAGATAGTGGCTGAGGCCCTGGGTGTCGCTCCTTCGGCGGCGTCAGTCGAGCGTGAGTACATGAGGATCGTGAAGGCATTGGGAAGCGAGTTCAACGTGCTGCTGGATTGTCCGCCGGAGGAGCTTTCCAGGCACGTTCCATGCAACATAGTGGAAGGTATCAAACGTATGAGAGACGGCAAGGTCAAGATCGTTCCGGGCCACGACGGGGTGTTCGGCAAGATCTCGCTGCTGGGGAACGAGGAACCCCAGGAGGCCCTGGCCAGCGAGCAGATGTCCCTGTTCTGATCCCGGAGGCGCCGTGGAGCGCGACCCGCGCCGTCCGGTAGCAAACTGCAGTGAGGAGGAGGTAATCGATGGTTGATTCGTACGAGTTCGGAGAGGTCATCATCGACGGGAAGAGTTACACTTCCGACGTCATCATCTACCCGGACAGGATCGATGACAAGTGGTGGCGCAAGGAAGGGCACAAGCTTGCCGCGGAGGACGTGAAGGAGATAATTGGCGCCAAACCCGAGGTAGTCATAGTTGGAATCGGGTATTCGGGTTTCCTGGAGGTGCTGTCCCGCACGAAGCAGGTGTTCGAGACCGCCGGAATCCAGCTCGTCGTGGCGAACACGCGCAAGGCTTGCCAGAAATACAACGAATTGTCCAAGAAGAAGCGCGTCGTCGCCGCTCTTCACCTGACCTGCTGAGCGCGGGTCGGACACCGGGTTGTATCCGGCCCGGCCGACGGCAACGGGAGACACGCGAACGGGCCCGGGGCCCGACTGACACGTTTTGGCTCAAGGAGGAACGCATGGCTTACGAGAACATCCTGGTCGAGAAGAAGGAAGGCATTGCGACAGTCACGATCAACAGGCCCAAGGTGCTGAACGCGCTCAACGTCGCCACGATGGACGAGCTGAGACGCGCCGTGCTGGACGTCAGGCACGACGATTCCGTGGGTGTGATGATAGTCACCGGCAGCGGCGAGAAGGCCTTTGTGGCGGGCGCCGACATCAGGGAATTCTCGGAGCTCTCGCCGGACGCCGCGCGCCGGTTCGCCCAGTCCGGTCAGCACGTGTTCCGTCTGATAGAGAAGCTCGGAAAGCCTTCCATCGCGGCGGTCAACGGGTTCGCGCTGGGCGGCGGCTGCGAGCTGGCCATGGCCTGCACCATGCGTGTTGCCTCCGAGAACGCGAAACTCGGCCAGCCGGAGCTCAACCTCGGCCTCATCCCCGGATACGGCGGGACACAGAGGCTTGCCAGAACCGTGGGGAAGGCCATGGCGCTGGAGCTCATCCTGTCCGGCAGGTTCGTGGACGCGCGCGAAGCGGCCGGCATCGGGCTCGTCAACAAGGTCACTCCGCCGCAGGACCTGATGCGCGTTTGCGAGGAGATGGCGAAGGTATTCCTGTCCAAGGGCGCCCTCGCGATCCGTTACGCGATGGAAGCCGTGGACGAAGGGCTCCAGGGTTCGATAGACGAGGGCTGTGAGGTCGAGGCCAACTTCTTCGGCCTCTGCTTCGCGACCGAAGACATGAAGGAAGGCGTGAAGGCGTTCCTGGAGAAGAGAGAAGCCAGGTTCCAGGGCAAGTAGGCCCGAGAGCGGCCTGGGCAGGCGGCGCCGCGCCGGCCTGTCGCGCAACGGCCAGCCCAAAGGAGTGCGGTCACAGCATGAAGAGCAAACTTCGAGTCCGGATTCCGTGTTCAGCTTTGGCGGGCCTGCCCGCGTCCCTGTTGGTCTGCGTCCTTTCCGCGGCCGCCCTGACGGCCCTGCTCGCGGGCTGCGGCGGCGAGGCCGTCACCGCCCCGGAAAAAGGCGCGGTCTCGATTGAATCGCTTCCCGGAAGGGCACGGATATACCTGGACGACACGAACACAAACCTGCTCACACCCGACACTCTGTACGTCAGGCCCGGGGAACACAGGATAACTCTCGTACTGGCCGGTTACCGCGACTCGACGCTGAGCTTCAGCGTTAGCGAGGCCGGGACGGTCGGCCTGAGCGTTCGGCTCGAGGCCCTTCCGGGCACGCTGGGGTGGCTGCAGGTGCCTGACGTCGCGTCGAGCGTCTTCGCGGTCAGCTTCGCCTCGCTGTCGTACGGGTGCGCTGTCGGAGAAAACGGAGTCGTGTACAGGACGTCGGACGGCGCCACCTGGCTGCAAAGATCGAGCGGGTTCACCGAGGATCTCGCCGGAGTGAGCTTTCCCACCCAGTGGAGGGCGTTCGCCTGCGGCGAGAACGGCCGCATCGTCTGGAGCAACGACTACGGCGAAACCTGGGACTCGCTTCCCAGCCGGACGACGGCCGACCTCCACGACATATGTTTTGTGGACATCATGAACGGCTGGGCGGTTGGCGATTCCGGAAAGATTCTGGGTTCCAGCGACGGCGGACTCAGCTGGACGCCTCAAGTCAGCGGCACGACGAAGGCGCTGAGCGCCGTCTTTTTCCTCAACACGTCTCTCGGTTGGGCGGTCGGCGGGTTCGTTCCCGGAGAGGGCCAGGTCATACTGCGTACTTCGAACGGCGGTCAGACCTGGTCGCAGAGGCCGACGGTCTCCAACTCCTGCCTCAGAGACGTGCTCTTCCTGTCCGCCTCCCTCGGTCTTTGCGTCGGTGACGACGGACTGGTAGCCCGGTCCACTGACGGAGGACTGTCCTGGAGCGCGGTCGGTCACTTCTCGTCCGTCGCCCTGCGTTCTCTTGCCTCATGGAGCAGCGTCGACGTCTGGGCCGTTGGCGGAGAATACGGCGGATGGGGAACCATTCTCAGGAGCTCCGACTCTGGCCTGACCTGGTACACCTTCGATCAGACGTCGCAGGCCCTCTTCGCCGTGGACGCGGTGGAAGCGTCGCCGAACGGCTGGGCCGGCGGTGAAGGAGGCCTCCTGGTCTACAGGTAGTCGCGCGGACGAGCGGCATCACTCGCCGGTCTGCGCGGCCATGCGCCGTCCGCGCCGGTGAGCGGAATCACTCGCCGGTCTGCGCGGGCAGGCGAACCACGGACAAGCCGGGAGAACATCCAGCTTGGCACAGCAAAAAAGAGTCAGCCTCTCGAGCGTGCTGCGCGTGAGGAGCTTCCTCGCGCTCAGCATAGGCCAGACTGTCTCTCAGTTCGGCGACAGGCTGAATCACATGGCCCTCATCGCGCTCGTGTCGGAGCTCATGCCCGGCTCCACGTTCAAGTTCTCCAAGCTGATGATATTCGTGACAGTGCCCGGGCTCATATTCGGCCCCATCTCGGGCGTGTTCATAGACAGGTGGAACAAGAAGAAGGTTCTCTTCTTCTGTGACCTCATGCGCGGAGCCCTGGTGCTCCTGATACCGTTCCTCCCTCAGCAGCAAGTCGTGTTCAGCGTCGTGTTCCTGGTGTTCTCCGCCGGACTCTTCTATTCGCCCGCCAGGAACGCCCTGGTGCCGAGCGTCATCGCGAAACGAAAGATCCTGATGGCGGGCTCGATCTCGAACTTCAGCGCCAGGGCGTCGACGGTTGTCGGCGCGGTGCTGGGGGGGATGATAGTGGGGTACTTCGGCTGGAGGGTCAGCTTCTATCTGGATTCGGCGTCCTATTTCTTCTCGGCCATGATGCTGCTCCTCGTCACGTACAGGCCTGCGCCGAAACCGGAGCTGGAAGCGGCGGCCGCGGAGGTCCCGCGGCCGAAGCGGGGTCTCAACACACTCGTCAGAGAATCCAAGCGATTGTTCGTGGACGTCTGGGAGGGACTCAAGTTCGCGTTCAGCCACAAATGGACAGTGTTCGGGTTCTCGTGCAGTCTCACGCTGGCTGTGGCCGGGGCCAGTATCTACGTGCTCGTGATCGTGCTGGTCAAGGAAGTGCTCAATAAGGGCATGGAAGGACTGGGCACGCTCATTGGCTCCGTGGGAGTCGGGATGATAGTCGGCTCCGTCCTCACCGGGAGGTTCGGCCACAAGACGACCGAGCGCCGCATTGTGCTGGGCGGCATGGTGGCGTTCGCCCTGTGCATCATGGCGTTCGCAAGGATGAAGAGCCTGCCGCTCATGAACGTCTGGGCTGGGGCGGCGGGAGCGGCGCTCTCCCCGGTGTTCATATGCCTGGACGCCATGCTCCAGAAGACCGTGCCCGAGCAGTTCCGGGGGAGGGTGTTCAGCGCGCGCGACACTCTCATGAACGGCGGGTTTCTGGTAGCCAGCGTGCTCGTGGGACTGGTGGCGGAGAATCTGAACAAGGCCGACACGCTCACCGTGGTGGGACTCGTCGTCATACTGACCGTGGTCTTCATACGGCATTTCTCGAGGGGGCTTGCCAGGGAGAAGGTTTGTTAGTAGAGTGATGTGACAGTGACAGTCTTGCTTTCATCAGTTTGAAGCCGCCTCCAAACCCCAGCGAAAGGAGTGATGCACTTGACAGCCAGAACCAAGACTTGGATGTGGATTCTCCTGGTCATCATCGCCGTTGTCGTCATCGTCGGAGTGTTGAGGCTCCCCGGTTCGGCCGAGCGCCGCGCCGAGCGCGCCGCGAAGCAGGAGCTGGAGGCGTACAGGGCCTACCGCGACGAGACGGACCCGGCGAAGCGGATCGCCAACATGGAGCACTTCCTGGACAAATTCCCCAAGAGCCAGTACAGGGGCTACGCCTACGCCAACATCTTCACGACTTACCTTGACGACGTCGCCGACACAGTTAAAGCAGTTGCGTACGCGCGCGGCGTGCTTGCGTCCGAGGAGCCGGCCGACGGCAAGGCGCCGCTTTACCCGGCTCTCATGAGTTTCTGGATGGCGACCGGAGCTCGCGACAGCGTCGTGGCAATAACGCGCGAGGCGATGGCCGCGGCCATCACGGACGGCGGCATATACAACGAGATGGGCTACGAGCTGGCCGAGTCGGGCGAGCACCTGGACCTGGCAGTGGAGCTCTGCCAGAAGGCCGTCGACCTGTCCAAGGAAGACATGGACAAGTCGTACGCATACGACAGCCTGGGCTGGGTTCATTTCCTGGCGGGTGACGCGGCCAAGGCGGTGGAGGCGCTGACGCAGGCCAAGAAGCTCGCGGGCGAAGACGTGGACGAGACGGTGCTGACCCACCTCGGAAAGGCCCAGGTCGCCGCGAAAGACGCAGAAGGCGCAATCACGACGTACCTCGAGATGATGTCCGCGGGCGAGTTCGCGGAGGCCAGGGCGGAGCTGGACAGCCTGTACGCCGTGACCAAGCGCGCGCCCGAGTCGCTCGAAGCCGACATCAAGGCCCTGAGAGAGAGGAAAATGACCGCGGCGCCCGACTTCACCCTGACCGGCACGGACGGGAAGGAGCAGAGTCTCTCGAAGCACAAGGGCATGGTGGTGATGCTCAATTTCATGAGCCCCACGTGAAGGCCGTGTGTCGCGGAGTTTCCGCGACTCGAGGAGCTTTCCAAGAAATTCTCCCCCGAGGAGTTCATGGTCGTAGCGGTGGACGCGTCGAACCAGAAGGATCGGACGCTCAAGGTAATAGAAAAGACGGGAGTCACTTTCGGCGTTCTTCTGGACAACAAGAAGGTCGCGAAGGAGCTTTACAAGATAAGGGGCACTCCGACCACGTTCATGATAAACGCGGACGGCATGATAGTGTTCAAGCACGTGGGCTACTACCCCGGCATGGAGACGGTTCTGGAGAAAGAGATCCAGAGCCTGGTAGGGGGACCTGCGTAGGAGGCGGGGGTGACGGCGGCTTCGGCCGGCTCAGGCAGACCGCCGGGCCTCACGACCTTTCCCATGAGTCTTCGGGCGGGCAACCGAGCTTTCGGCTGCCCGCCTTTACTTGACGGTCTGACCGGCCGTACAGCACTGGTCAGAACGGGATGGCGCCCTAACCAGATGTATGACAATACGTTAGGGTAGGAATGCCGGCAGGCTTGGGCAGTTGCTTTCGCGCCTGGATGTGGTATACTTAAAGGCTAGACGGCACGCCGCGAGAGTGGCGGAAATGGCAGACGCGCCGGACTTAGGATCCGGTGAGGCGACTCATGGGGGTTCGACTCCCCCCTCTCGCACCAAAACGCGAGAGATTGCGCCACACAGGCTGCATTTCCAGTCTGCCGGAGCTCCGGCGGGTCGTACGGACGCCAGGAATTAAGGAGGCTTGATGAAGGTTCAGGTAGAAGAAGGCGCGCTCTGGAAAAGGACGCTCCAGATAGAGGTCCCTCCGGAGAGGGTCAGCAGCGAGATGGAGGACGTGGTCACCGAGTTCAGGAACAGGATGTCAGTCCCCGGCTTCAGAAAAGGCAAGGCGCCTCTTGAGCTTATCGAGGCGAGGCTCGGGAGCGGACTGGACGTGGAGTTTCTCCAGCGGGTCATCCCGCGCGTCTACGAAGAGGCGCTCGAGCAGGTCAAGCTTCTGCCCATAAGCGAACCCAACTTCGAGGAAATCAGGTTCAAACGCGGCGAGCCGCTAAGCTTCAAGGCCACGTTCGAGGTCAGGCCCCAGATAACTGTTTCCGGCCACAAGGGACTGGAGCTGGAAAAGACGGAGTTCGACGTCACCGAAGAAGACGTGGACAAGGCGCTGGAAGAGCTTCGGAGGACGCATCCGGAGTACCTGTCAGTCGACAGGGCGGCCCGCGAGGGCGACCTCCTGGTGATAGACTACGAGAAACTTGGAGACACCGGAGACTCCGAGAAGGGCTCCAAGGTGCAGGGTTATCCGCTGGTGCTGGGTTCTCACGTGGTGTTGGACGAGATCGAGCAGGCTATGGTGGGCGCAACCAAGGGCCAGCAGATAAGGGTCAAAGTGACCTTCTCAGACGAGCACCGCGACGACAAGATTGCCGGCAAGAAGGCGACTTTCAGGGTGGACGTGAAAGAGGTCAAGGAACAGAAAGAAGCCGTTCTGGACGACGAGTTCGCGAAACGCCTGGGCGCCCAGGGCGGGCTCGAGGAGATGAGGAGCAGGGTGCGGCTGGAGCTGGACGGAAAGTCCAGGATGCGCGCCCAGGAGATGCTGGAAGAATCGCTGTTCGACGGGCTCTTTACTCTCAACAACTTTGACCTGCCGCAGTCGATGGTGGACCGCATGCTCCAGAGCATCGTGACCAGGGAGAAGCACGAGGGCACGCCCGAAGAAGAGGCCAAGTTCCGCCAGGAGATCACTCCCTCGGTGGTCAAGTTCATCAAGAGGCACCTAGTCATACAGCAGGTGGCCTCCCAGGAAAGCCTGCAGGTAACGGACGACGACGTCGAGAAGGAACTGGGCCGCATCGCCGCGTTCCAGAAGGTCAGCGTGGACGAAGTGAAGGACCAGCTGAAGGGCGAGGCGGAGATGGAACGGCTCAAGGACAATCTCCTCGAAAGGAAGGTGACGGAGTTCCTGATGTCCCAGGCCCGTCTCAAGACCGTGAGGAGACCACTCGGGAAACCGGAGGTTGCGTGACATGTCTCTCGTACCAATCGTTGTAGAACAGACGGGCAGGGGTGAGAGGGCGTATGACATCTTCTCGAGGCTCCTCAAGGACAGGATCATCTTTCTGGGTTCCGTGATAGACGACGTGATTGCCAACCTGGTCATAGCCCAGATGCTGTTCCTGGAGGCGGAGGACCCGGACAAGGACATCAGTCTTTACATAAACAGCCCCGGAGGACTCGTGTCCGCCGGGCTGGCCATCTACGACACGATGCAGTTCATAAAGCCGCCCGTGGCGACCACGTGCATGGGCCAGGCGTCCAGCATGGGGGCCGTGCTCTTGGCGGCGGGCGGGAAGGGTAAGCGCACCGCGCTCCCGCACGCCAGGGTGATGATCCACCAGCCGATGGGCGGAAGCCAGGGCCAGGCGACGGACCTCGAGATATACACGAAGGAAATACTCACGCTGCGCGAGAAAGTGAACGAGATATTGTCGAAGCACACGGGTCAGCCCATAGACAGGATAAGGAAAGACACGGACAGGAACTTCTTCATGTCGGGTGAAGAAGCCAAGGCTTACGGCATCGTTGACGACGTGATAATGAAGAGGGGTTAATCGCGCGGTCCGGGCGAGACGGCTCGCGTTCCGCGCGAAGTCTTGCCGGAAGGCGCAGGCGCCATTCGCGCCCAGGGAGGACGGCAGCCGTGAAGAGAAAGATCTCATCCCCGACACCGATCCGCTGCTCGTTTTGCGGAAGGGGCCAGGACGAGGTGACCCGCCTCGTGTCGGGCCCGTCCGTGTACATCTGCACCGAATGCGTGAAGCTTTGCAGCGACATCCTGGAAGGCGAGCTCGAGACGGACGAGTCGCTTTCCAAGCAGACGCTGTCCAAGCCGGCCGAAATCAAGAAGGTGCTGGACGAGTACGTCATCGGGCAGGAGCTGGCCAAGAAGACTCTCTCGGTCGCCGTTTACAACCACTACAAGAGGATATTCAACCCGGCGCCGGTGGACGAGGTGGAGCTGGAGAAGAGCAACATTCTGCTCGTCGGCCCCACCGGCACGGGCAAGACTCTGCTGGCCAGGACACTGGCCAAGTTCCTCAAGGTGCCGTTCGCAATCGTGGACGCGACTTGCCTCACCGAGGCGGGCTACGTGGGGGAGGACGTCGAGAACATACTCGTGCGCCTGCTCCAGGCGGCGGACTTCAACTTGATGAACGCGCAGCACGGCATCGTCTACATCGACGAGATAGACAAGATCGCGCGGAAAAGCGACAACCCGTCCATCACCAGGGACGTGTCGGGCGAGGGAGTGCAGCAGGCGCTGCTCAAGATTTTGGAGGGCACGGTCGCTAACGTGCCCCCGCAGGGCGGCCGGAAGCACCCGCAGCAGAAATACATCGAGGTCGACACCAAGGACATCCTGTTCATCTGCGGAGGGGCGTTCGAGGGCCTGGACAAGATAATAGAGAAGAGGACGGGTCACAAGCTCATGGGGTTCGGCGGGGAGATAAAGAGCCGTTCCCAGAAGAAGTACGGAGAGACGCTGTCCCTGATAGAGCCGGAGGACCTGCTCAAGTTCGGGCTCATCCCGGAGCTGGTGGGACGCCTTCCGGTCGTGGCGCCGTTCCACGAGCTTGACGAGGGCGCACTGATAGACATCCTTACCAAGCCCAGGAACGCTCTCACCAAGCAGTACCAGAGGTTCTTCGACATGGAGGGCGTACGGCTGGAGTTCACGGACGAGGCGCTGCACACCGTGGCCAAGCTGGCCACGAAGCGGGGCACGGGCGCCAGGGGGCTCAGGGCGGTGCTGGAGGAGTCCATGCTCGAGGTGATGTATGACTTGCCTTCCAGAAACGATGTGGTAGGATGCACCATCACGAAGGAAGTCGTCACGAACAGGGATTCCGCTCTCCTGACTTTCAGGGGAGAGAAGAAGAGACGAGAGGCCTAGAAAACACATGCTGGCAATCAAGCGCGGCGACGAGGTTTTCGAAATAGAGGACAAGCTTCCGCTCCTTCCGCTCAGGGACGTAGTGATATTCCCGTACATGACTGTCCCTCTGCTCGTGGGACGAGTGCCTTCGGTGAACGCCATCGAGGAAGCCGTAGCCGGCGACAGAATGATATTCGTGGCCACTCAGAAGCGGCCCGAGATAACGGACCCCACGCGCGACGAGCTGTACCGCGTGGGATGCGTGGCCAGAGTGCTGCAGCTCTCCAGACATCCCAACGGCACTTTGCGGGTGCTTGTCGAGGGCATCTGCAGGGGCAGGGTCAGGCGTTTCCACATCGGCAAGGACATCTACTACGTCAACATCGGCCTGATGAAAGAGGACAGCCCTGTGTCTCCGCAGACGGAGGCCCTGATGAGGAGCGCGGTGGCCAGCTTCGGCGAGTACGCGCGGCTCAGCAAGAAGGTGCCGGACGAGGTGTTCATGAGCGTCAGCAACATGACCGACGCCACTTGTCTCGCGCACACTATCGCGGCGAACCTCAATCTCAAAGTGGCTCCCAAGCAGGAAATCCTGGAAATAGAGGACGCCACCGAGCGGCTGAAGGCGCTCTGCCGGGCGCTCTCGTCCGAGGTGGAGATACTCAAGCTCGAGCGGAAGATAGAAGGCCAGGTGCGGAGCCAGGTTCACAAGAACCAGAAGGAGTTCTACCTGAACGAGCAGCTCAAGGCCATACGCAAGGAACTTGGATACCAGAACGAGTTCGCGAATGAGCTGGAGGAGCTTTCCGGGCAGATAAAGAAGGCCAGGATGCCCAAGGAAGTGCACGAGAAGGCCATGAAGGAGCTGGACAGGCTCAGCAAGATGTCGTTCATGTCTCCCGAGGCCACGGTCGTGCGGAACTACATCGACTGGCTGGTCGCCCTGCCGTGGTGCAAGGCCACCGACGACATCCTGGACATCGAGGCGGTGGAGAAGGTCCTGAACGAGGACCACTACGGGCTACAAAAAGTTAAAGAGCGCATACTTGAATACATCTCGGTGCTGAAGCTGACGGGCGCTCTCAAGGGCCCCATCATATGCTTCGTCGGACCGCCGGGAGTGGGGAAGACCTCCCTGGGTAAGTCCATAGCGCGCGCCCTTGGCAGGAAGTTCATCAGAATGTCGCTCGGCGGCGTCAGGGACGAGGCGGAAATCAGGGGACACAGGCGGACCTACATCGGGTCCATGCCCGGCCGCATCATCCAGTCCTTGAAAAGAGCTGGCTCGATGAACCCCGTGTTCCTCCTGGACGAAGTGGACAAGCTGGGCGTGGATTTCAGGGGAGACCCCGCGAGCGCCCTCCTGGAGGTGCTGGACCCCGAGCAGAACTGCACGTTCACCGACCACTACCTGGAGGTGGAGTTCGACCTGTCGCAGGTCATGTTCATCACCACGGCCAACGTGCTGCACACCATCCCGCCGGCGCTCCAGGACAGGATGGAGATACTGAGGCTGCCCGGATACCTGGAATACGAGAAGATGGCCATAGCCAAGTTCTTCCTGATTCCCAAGCAGCTGAAGGCGAACGGGCTCACGGAGGCAGATTTCAGGTTTACGTCGTCCGCGCTGGCCTCGCTCATCAACCAGTACACGAGGGAAGCAGGCGTCAGAAGCCTGGAAAGAGAGATAGCCTCGGTGGCGCGGAAGATCGCCAAGCGTAAGGCCGCAGGCAAGGCCAAGGCCAGGGTGACCGTGACCAAGAAGAAGCTCGAGGAGCTCCTCGGGGCTCCCAAGTACATTGACAGCGTTGTGGAGCAGAAGACGCGCACCGGCGTCGCCACTGGTCTTGCGTGGACCGAGGCCGGCGGCGACGTGCTCACCGTCGAGGTGAGCGTCCTGCCGGGCAGGGGAGAGTTGCTTCTCACCGGAAAGCTGGGCGAAATAATGAGGGAGAGCGGCCAGGCGGCCCTGAGCTACGCGCGTTCGCGCGCGACGATTCTGGGCCTGGACAAGAGCTTCTACAAGGAAGTGGACGTTCACGTTCACGTGCCCGAGGGCGCGATGCCCAAGGACGGACCGTCCGCCGGCATCACCATGGTTGTGGCCCTGGTGTCGGCCTTGACCGGAGTCCCGACGCGGAAGGACGTGGCCATGACCGGCGAGATCACGCTGAGGGGAAACGTGCTCCCTGTCGGGGGCCTCAACGAGAAGCTGGTCGCGGCCAGGAGAGCGGGCATCACGACCGTGCTCATCCCCAAGATGAACGAGAGAGAGATCAGGGACATTCCGGCGGAAGTCCGGAACAGCCTCAACATAGTCGGAGTGGAGACGATGGACGAGGTCCTCAAGCTGGCCCTTGTGCAGGACGGAAACAGACTGTACCCGTCCAGAGGCGAAGGCCGTCAGGACCAGGCGGTTCCGCCGCACTAGAGGCGCGCGACCGGAATCACGCGGGAAGGGCGATTGGGTCGCCTTCCCAAAGACGAGAACGCCTTGTTGAAAAAACGCTAGCCAAAACTGACGCTGGTGTTCCAGGTGAGCTGAAAGCGCGGAATTACCAGCGGTCTTTTTTTGGCCCGGTTTCCGCGGGGAAGGACGCCCGCGGGCGTCCGGCGGCACGGGCGCGGCGCGCAGACGAGCGTTTTAAAGGAGCCTTCAGTGCCCGCTTCAGTCGTGGTCGGCACCCAGTGGGGTGACGAGGGCAAGGGGAAGATCGTCGACATTCTCTCCGAACGGGCCGACGCGGTGGTCCGTTACCAGGGAGGCGCCAACGCCGGGCACACGGTTGTGGCGCGTGGCAAGACGCTCGTTCTGCACCTGGTCCCCTGCGGGATACTGAGGCCCCGGAAGCTCTGCTACCTGGGTAACGGCGTGGTGTTAGACCCCGAGGCGCTGTTTCAGGAAATCGCTCTCCTGGAGGCCGCCGATGTCGAGGTCGAGGGCCGGCTTTTCGTGAGCCTCTCGGCACACGTGATACTGCCGTACCACCGGTTCGTGGAAAACGCGCTGGAAGACCTGCTCGGCGCGGGACGGATAGGCACCGCGGGCCGGGGCATAGGCCCCGCGTACCGCGACAAGGCCGGTAGGGTGGGGGTCCGTGTTTGTGACCTCCTGGACCGGAAGGTGCTGAGCGAGAAGATAGGAACCCTGGCCCGTCAAGCCCGAACGCTGGAGCGCGAGGCCGGAAAAGCAGCGAAGCCGCCGGCAGTGGAGAGCGCCGACGCGGTCGTGGAGAAGTTCTTCGAATTCGGCGAGCGACTGAGGCCCATGATGGTCGACGTCTCCAGGGTCCTGAATCAGGCCCTGGACGAAGGGAAGACGGTGTTGTTCGAGGGCGCCCAGGGCACTCTGCTCGACCTGGACCACGGCACTTATCCCTTCGTGTCGTCGTCCAGCGCCACCGCCGGGGGCGCCTGCACGGGCACGGGGGTCGGGCCCACAAGGATAGACGAGGTGATAGGAGTGGCCAAGACCTACACCACGAGAGTGGGGAATGGACCGTTCCCGACGGAGCTTCCGCCGGAGGAGTCTTCCGCCCTCAGAGAGGCCGGAGGAGAATACGGAGCCACGACCGGCCGGCCGCGACGCTGTGGTTGGTTCGATGCCGTGGTCGTCCGCCATTCCGTGAGGGTCAACGGCATCACTCAGCTCTATCTCACAAAATTGGATGTACTGGACGGAAGCAAGGAGCTCAAGGTCTGCACAGGATACCGGCACGGCGGCGAGACACTGCGCAGCTTCCCGGCCGGCATCGGCGCCGCCTTCGGCGCGGAGCCGGTGTACGAGAGCCATCCGGGTTGGGACAAGCCGGTAAAGGGGGTCAGGTCGAGAGACGGACTGCCCTCTGCCGCGCTCGCCTACGTCAGGAGGATAGAGGAGCTCGCCGGAGCGAGAGTGGCGGGCGTCTCGGTTGGCTCCGGCAGAGAGGACATGGTATTCTTCGATTGACGGACGGCCTTGCCCCGCCGCGTCCCGGCGGGGAGGCGGCCGCACGACGAACGCACATACTTGTGGCCCGTTAGCTCAGGCGGTAGAGCACCTGCCTTTTAAGCAGGGAGTCGCTGGTTCGATTCCAGCACGGGTCAATCTTGAGGCGGCTTCGGCCGCCTCTTCCTTTTGGCGCGACTATTGACGCTGTCGTCGGGGCGGCCCACCGTTCCTTTTGCGGTTTGATTTCCCGGCGTGGCGCGTGTAGACTGCGGGGAAACTGCCTTCTTGCCCGCTGGCCGCGCAACCGTTTCTCGCCGGAGGTTTAGGATGAAGGGCTTGCTTCGCGTCGTCGCAATCGGCCTCTGCTCAGGCCTTCTGGCCTGCTGTCTCGTTCCTGTCTTTTCCCAGTCGTACGCCTACACCGGCAAGGTGCTGCAGGAATTCTCCAAGGCGCCCGGGTTTCCCACAGGGCTCACGTGGGACGGCAAGCATCTGTGGGTCAGCGACTGGTGGCAGGCACGGGCCTTCGAAGTAGACCCCTCGGACGGGAACATTGTCTCCTCGATAGAGCTGCCCTGCCCGCGGCCCGACGACATCGCTTACGCGGACGGACATCTCTTCGTGTGCGACGCCACGCAGCCTCTCGTCTACAAACTGAACCTCGCGACCGGGGTCGTGGTGACGAGCTTCTCAGGACCCCAGTCTTCTCCTTCCGCGCTGGCGTGGGACGGGACAAACCTCTGGCTGGCCGACAGGGGCGCCAAGACCATATACAAGCTCAACCCGGAGGACGGCACGGCCCTGGACTATTTCCCTTCGCCCGGCGGGGAAGTCGAGGGGCTGGCGTGGGACGGCAAGTACCTCTGGGCGTCCGACAGGATGAAGAACGAGCTCTACATGCTGGAGCCGTCGGACGGAACAGTGCTGATGATCGTGCCTTCGCCGGGGCCCTACCCGACGGGCCTC
>CAZMZP010000095.1:0-11255 GCA_964570935.1 uncultured bacterium | reverse complement strand
CAAGGCCAAGGTCATCCTGGTCCCGCACGCGGGCGGAGGGACACACAACCCGGACAAGATCCTGGAAGCCATCAGGAGGGCCGCCGCATGACACAGCAGCAAGCATGCACGATGGTCGAGCACCATCCGATCGACGTTCTCCTGCGGCAGGACAGGATCCCGCACATCTGGTGCTCGGGCTGCGGCCTGGGGACGAGCCTGACCGCCTTCATAAACGCCGTGAAGGACTGCGGGATCCCGCTGGAAAAGGTCTCCGTGGTCTCCGGAATCGGCTGCACGGGCAGAGTCGCGGGCTACTTGAACCTGGATTCGTTCCACACGACCCACGGGAGGGCCCTGCCGTTCGCGGTGGGACTCCACCTGGGAAACCCCGCTCTGAAAGTCATTGTGATTTCCGGCGACGGCGACCTCATATCTATCGGCGGAAATCACTTCATCCACACCGCCAGAAGAAACATGGACATCACCGTCATCTGCGTCAACAACTTCAACTACGGGATGACCGGCGGACAGGGAGCGCCCACGACCCCGCTGGGCGCCAAGTCCACGACCACGCCCTACGGGAACATCGAGTTCCCGTTCAGCATCCCCCACCTGGCCGCGGCGAGCGGCGCGACGTACGTGGCCCGCTGGACCACGCTGGACACGCGCAGACTCACGAAGTCGATGCAGGAGGCGATCGTCAGGAAGGGGTTCAGTGTGGTCGAGGTGATATCGCCCTGCCCCACTCTGTACGGAAGACTCAACCGTCTGGGAACCGGCTTGGACATGATGAAGTTCTACCAGGAAAACACCGTGATAAAGCACGGAGCTGACCCCGCCACTGTCGCGATCGGCAAGGACTCCAAGATCATAGTCGGGAAGTTCGTGGACATCGAGCGTCCCACGTACCTGGACATGATGAAGCAGGGCCTGGGAGCCAGGTTCAAGATTCCAATTCCGGAGCGCTGCGTGGACAAGACCGAGATTCCCGGAGACGACGAGTAACGGAGGCACTATGGCTAGAACCGAACTCAGATTCGCAGGGTTTGGCGGGCAGGGGATACTCCTGGCGGGCTACATCGTGGGCAAGGCGGCCTCCATATACGACAAGAAACACGCCACGTTCACTCAGAGCTACGGACCCGAGTCCAGGGGTGGCGCCTGCGCCGCCGGCGTGGTCGTGTCCGACACGGCCGTGCATTACCCGCACCCGGTCAAGCCGACGGTGCTGGTGCTCATGTCCCAGGAGGCCTGCGTCAAGTTCGAGCCTCTGATGCCCGACGAAGGCGTGGTTCTGATAGACCAGGACCTGGTGAAGCCGCAGAGGGCCAACAAGACGGTAAAGACTTATGCCATCCCCTCGACCCGGATGGCCGAGGACCTGGGAAGGAAGATAGTGGCGAACATCGTGATGCTGGGGTTCTTCGCCGGCGTCACGAAGATTGTCTCTCACGACTCGATGAAGGAGGCCATCTTGACGACAGTGCCGGCCGCGACGAAGGAACTGAACGAAAACGCCTTCGAGCAGGGCTACGAGTACGGCGTCAAGGCTCAACCGCTGCCCTGAGCCCGGCAACGGGTCAGTCAGGCGGGCAGGACATCAGGTAGAGAGGACATGAAGAAGGAAAAACAGGCATCCACAACGCGCGAGACCCGGCCGACCGCCATGAAGGAGGCCGCGACAACGAACCCCACGACCGGCCAGACCGCCGCTCCTAGGGAAAAGACTCCCATGAAAGAGGCTCCGGCCGGGAAGGAAGCGGCCACCGGCGCGGAGAAGTTCGAGCCCAGGATAATCGCCTTCGTGTGCAAGTGGTGTTCCGAGACGCAGGAGACAAACGGCTCGAAGGGGCCGCCCGCCGGACGTCCGGCGGTCAGGGTCGTCAGTGTGATGTGCTCGGGCAGGGTTCAGCCCAGCCACGTCCTCAAGGCCTTCGAGCTGGGCGCGGACGGCGTCATCGTGTGCGGCTGCGGAGCGGGAAAATGCCACTACTATTTCGGCAACGAGAGACAGGCCGAGATGTTCGAGACGTCGAAGAAGCTGGTGTCTCTGCTCGGCCTGGAGGCGGACAGGCTCCGCCTCGAATGGATACCCGGTGCGGACGGGAGCGCTCTGGCCGCGGTTCTGGACGAGTTCACCGACAGGGTCAGACGCGCGGGTCCAAGCCCCCTGAGAAAGTGAGGAACATCCGGTGAAGGAACTCATCGAAGCGATAAAGCTCACCGGTGCGAGATTGTGTTTGGACTGCGGCAAGTGCACCGCGGTCTGCCCGGTGGCGCGCGCCAACGGCTCGTTCTCGCCGAGAAAGATCGTCGCGAACGCGGTCGCGGGTGACGAGAACGCGCTTAAGTGTGAGACCATCTGGCACTGCCTCACCTGCAAGCTGTGCAGCGAGAGATGCCCTTCGGACGTGGACTACGTCGACCTAACGAAGGTGGCGCGCGTGGACGCGTACAAGGGCGGAAAAGAAGCCCTGTGCTCGCACGGGAGCGCGTTCCAGCTTTTGATGCGGATAATGACGTCTCCCGAGCTCAAGCAGCAGAGGATGGGCTGGCTGACACCCGACCTCAAAATCTCCGAAAAGTCGGACTACCTCTATTTCGTTGGATGCATCCCGTATTTCGACGCCTTCTTCGAGAAGCTGGACGTGAACACGTCCGAGATAGCGCGCTCGACCGTGAAGCTCCTGAACGCGATAGGCATCGAGCCCGTGGTCATGCCCGACGAGAGGTGCTGCGGCCACGACCTCCTGTGGGCGGGCGACGCGGAGAACTTCAAGAGGCTTGCCAGGCACAACGTCGAGAAGCTGAAGGCCACCGGCGCCACCAAGATCGTGAGCGCCTGCCCCGAGTGCGTGACCACGCTCAAGGTTTACTACCCCGAGTTCGTGGGCGCCCTTCCCTTCCAGGTCATGCACCTGACCGAGCTCCTGGACAAGCACGTGGCGTCCGGGGAGCTCAAGCTACGGAAGGATTCGAGAGAGGTCACGTTCCAGGACCCCTGCCGCCTCGGCCGCTTCCTGGACGTGTACGACCAGCCCAGGAACTTGCTCAGGGCCGTCTGCGGCGATTCGTTCAAGGACATGCGGCGCTCCAGGAACGCCTCCATATGCTGCGGCACGAGCGGCTGGATGAACTGCGGAATTCACTCGAAGGCCATCCAGACTGGCCGCCTTACCGAAGCCAGAAAGACGGGCTCCAAGGTGCTGGCCACCGCATGCGCCAAGTGCAAGATACATTTCAAGTGCGCCATGAACGACACCGGTTTTCCGGAAGAAGCAAAGATAGAGGTGGAGGATCTGGCCGTGCTCTTGGCCTCCTCACTCGTGAAATAGACCCATGCAACCAGGAGACTCAAATGAAACAGCGTAGCCAGAAAGACTACAAGCAAAGGGGGTGCGAAGGATGGTAAAGCCAGAGACTGAGGGCGATATCAGGGTGGGTGTGTTCGTGTGCGAGTGCGGCCTCAACATCGCAGGCTCCGTCGACTGCGCGGAGGTCCGTAAGTTCGCCGAGACGCTCCCCGACGTGGCCGCGGCGGTCTTGAACAAGTACACCTGCGCCGACCCGGGCCAGAATGAGATAAAGCGCCACATCCGCGAGAACCGGCTCAACAGAGTCGTGGTGGCGTCCTGCAGCCCCAGGATGCACGAGCCGACGTTCAGGCAGTGCGTGGAGGAGGCGGGCGTCAACCCGTACCTTCTGGAGATGGCCAACCTGCGCGAGCACTGCAGCTGGGTTCACGCCGGCGACAGGGCCGCCGCGACGGAGAAGGCCAAGGACATGGTCAAGATAGCCGTCGCCCGGGCGCGCCTGCTCCAGGAGCAGGACGAGAAGGAGATCCCGGTCACCGGAAAAGCGCTCGTGATAGGCGGCGGCATCGCCGGCTTACAGAGCGCTCTCGACCTCGCGGACGCCGGCTACCAGGTCTACCTGGTCGAGAAAGAACCGTCCATCGGCGGGATAATGGCTCAGCTCGACAAGACCTATCCCACGATGGACTGTTCCATATGAATCCTGGGACCTAAGATGATGGATGCCGGTCGGCATCCGAGAGTAGAGCTGATGACGTTCAGCGAAGTCGAGAGCGTCACGGGATACATAGGGAACTTCAAGGTCGTTGTCAGGAAGAAGGCCAAGTACGTCGACAACAAGGAGTGCAACGCGTGCGGTGAGTGCGCGAAGGTCTGCCCGGTCGCCGTGCCCGACGAGTACCAGATGGGGTTTTCGTCCCGGAAGGGCATATACATCCCCTTCCCTCAGGCCGTGCCGTCCAGCTACATCATCGACATGAAGACGTGCCTGGGCAACAACCCAATCGCCTGCGCCAAGTGCCAGGACGTGTGCGAGAAGAAGTGCATTGACTTCGACATGCAGGACGAGCTGGTGACGCTGGACGTGGGCGCCATAGTCGTGGCCATAGGGAACGACGTGTACGACCCGACGGAGCTGGACGAGTACGGTTACCGGAGCTTCCCCAACGTAATCACGAGCATGGAATTCGAGCGGCTCATCTGCGCCGGCGGCCCGACCGAGGGCCACTTCGTCAGGCCCGGTGACATGAAGGCCCCCAAGTCCATAGGCTTCATCCAGTGCGTGGGGTCGCGCTCGCAGAAGAGAGGGAACCCGTACTGCAGCAACATCTGCTGCATGAACACCATCAAGGACACGGTGCTCCTCAAGGACCACTACCCCGAGGTACAGAGCACGGTGTTTTACATGGACATCAGGGCCTTCGGCAAGGGGTTCGAGGACCTGTACATGAAGAGCAAGGCCGAGGGCGTCCAGTACGTCAGGGGCCTGCCCGGAGAGGTCGAGGAAGACCCGGCCACCGGGAACCTGATAGTGACCGTCGAGAACACCACCACCGGCAAGATCGAGAGGCACGAGGTGGAGATGCTGGTGCTGTCCGTGGGGCTCCTCCCGCGTAAGGACAGCGGCGTCGTGCGCCAGCTGCTCACCCTCTCCAAGACATCCGACGGCTTCCTGATGGAGTCGCACCCGAAGCTTAAGCCGGTGGACGCTCCGACGAGGGGCGTGTTCCTGGCCGGATGCGCCGAGTCGCCCAAGGACGTGAAGGACAGCGTGACGCAGGGATCTGCCGCCGCGGCCAGGGCCAACATAATACTCTCAGCCGGTAAGATATCCATCGAGGCCATCACAGCGCACGTCGACCCCGACCTGTGCAAGTACTGCGGGCTGTGCGTAAAGGTGTGCCCGTACAAGGCCATCACTCAGACCGACCGCAAGACCAAGCTTGCGCCCAAGATCATCGAGGCGGCCTGCGCCGGCTGCGGCACGTGCGGCGCCGAGTGCCCGTTCGGGGCGATCGAGATGAGGCACTTCACGGACGCGCAGATCTACTCGCAGATCGACGCCATCCTGGAAGACAAGCCCGAGAACAAAGTGGTCGTGTTCGCGTGCAACTGGTGCTCTTACGCCGGGGGCGATTTCGCCGGCATCTCGAGACTCCAGTACCCGACGTCGAACCGGCTGATACGCACGATGTGCAGCGGAAGAGTCAAGGAGGACTTCGTCCTTTACGCGTTCCGCAAGGGCGCGCCCATTGTGCTCGTGTCCGGCTGCCACTTCGCCGACTGCCACTACATCAACGCCAACAGGCAGACGCAGATCAGAGTGGACAAGCTCTGGGACAAGCTGGAGAAGGCGGGCATCAGGCCCGACAGGCTCCAGCTTGAGTGGATAAGCGCCGCCGAGGGACAGAAGTTCGCAATCGTTATGCGCGCGATGGAGGACTTGCGCAAGAAAGTCACGGCCGAAGAGATAGAGCACACCAGGAAGGCCCTGGCGCCCAAGAAAGCCAAGGAAGAAGCGGCGGTCAGCTAGGAGGCCACATGCCCCAGGAAGCAGAGTTCAAGTGCCTGAGATGCGGCAGCGTCACGAAGCTGCCGTACTCGCCGGAGACGGAGCCGCAGGAGCGGTCTTGCCCCAAGTGCAAGAGCAACAGCATGCGGCGGATAAAGGAAGAGAAGCCCGCCAAGGCAGCGAAGTAGCGCGTGGTTAGACGCTGGCACCGCCGGTGCGGGCAGCTCGCCCTCAAAACCGAACCCCCACGGTCACCCGTGGGGGTTCGAGTATTCCTGGCGCTAGCCAGCGCCCCCGTACCCCGCGCCCCCACATATGGCTTGAACTTCGCCACCGCCTGGGTTAATCATACTGTATGTCCATCCTCCAGAAGTACGTCCTCAGGGAGCACCTGTTCCCGTTCATAATGGGCTTCTCCGTCGTGACTTTCCTTCTCACGATGGACCTGCTGTTCGACTACCTGGACCTCCTCATCGGCAAGGGCATACCCGGTTTCATCGTCCTGCAGCTGTTCCTGTACGGCCTGGGGTGGATGGTCGCCCTTTCGGTTCCGTGCGCAGTGCTAGTGGCCTGTCTGATGACGTTCGGCCGCCTGTCGCAGGACAACGAGATCGTGGCCTTGAGGTCGAGCGGCGTCAACGTCCTGTCCGTCCTTGCTCCGCCCCTGGCGGCCGCCGCGGGGCTGACCGTGCTTCTCGCCCTGTTCATGAATTTCGTGCTGCCCGAGACGAACCATGCGTTCGCCAACCTGCTCATTGACATAAGCAGGAAGAGACCGGCCGCCCAGATCAAGGAAGGCGTGTTCGTGGACGATTTCGAAGGTTACAGCATGCTCATCAACAGGCTGGACGACAGGACCGGCAGGATGTCCAACGTGACAATCTACGATTTCCACGCCGGGAGCGTGCCAACGACGATATTCGCGAAGAGGGGGCGGCTCTCGTTCTCGGAGAACGGGGACGTGCTCACCCTCGTGCTCCAGGACGGCGAGATCCACGAGATCCCGGACGTGATGGAGCCCCGCAAGTACAGGCGGCTCGTGTTCAAGACTCACGTCATAAACATCTCGAACGTCTTGGGCCAGCTAGAACGCTCGGACAGGCAGGTCAGGGGCGAGAGGGAGATGAACGTGGCCGCGCTGAGGGAGAGGATCAAGCAGCTGTCTACGCAGAAATACGTTGTCAGGAGGAGTCTCGGGCCGCAGATGAAGTCGCTGGGCTACGACTCGTACGAGAAGTTCATGGACAAGTTCGGTCCGCCCGGCCTGGGAGACATGCTCAAGAAGGCGGCCGGCTCCCTGGCTTTCTGGAAACGGTGGACGGCGGGGCCGGCGGGAGACACTCCCCCTCCCGAGATTTACCTTCCGCGTGGAGTTCAGTTCACCTTGATGGAGCTCCAGGCCCTGGACAAGCAGATCAATTCGTTCAAGGTGGAGATCCACAAGAAGCTCTCCATTCCTTTCGCCTGCATAATATTCGTGCTCGTGGGGGCTCCGCTGGGCATGAAGGCCCGGAAGAGCGGCCTCGCAATCGGGTTTGCCAGCATCGGCTTTTTCGTGTTCTACTACGTGTTCCTGCTGGGCGGGGAGCAGCTGGCCGACAGGAGGCTCCTGCCGCCGGGAATCGCGGTGTGGATGCCCAACATAATCCTGGGAGCTCTGGGCGCGATTCTCGTGCTCAGCGCGTGTGAGCTGATGGACTTCTCCCGTCTGAGAAGGCGCCGAAGGTCATGAGAATCCTCGACAGATACCTGTTGCGAGAGTTCTTGGTCGCGTTTTCGCTGGCCATGCTTTTCTTCGTAGCGATCTTCGTCGTGGTCGACGTGTTCGAGAAGATAGACACGTTCATAGACTACAAGGCGGCGCCGCTGTCCGTCGTCCAGTTCTATCTGTACGGCGTACCCTACGTCATAATCCTTGTCCTGCCGGTGGCGATGCTGCTGGCGTGTTTCCTGACCTTCGGCCAGATGGCCAGGCGGAACGAGCTGATGGCCATGGGTGTCTCGGGCGTGGACTTCCTGCGGACCGTGGCCCCCGTGCTGGTCCTGGCGTTCTTGTTCAGCGGGGCGTCGCTGGCCATGGGCGAGATGGTCGTGCCGGCCTGCAACAAGGCCAAGGAAAACGTGATGCGGACGGTCATCAAGAAGATGCCGCCCAGCTCGACCACCAGGCGCGCGAACGTCAACTACCTGGGGGCGGGAGGCCGCATCCTTCTCATCAAGCAGTATGACTCCGTCGAGAAATCCATGAAAGAGGTCGTCATCCAGGAGTTCGGCAGCAACACGCTGGAGCGCCGCATTGACGCCGCGGAGGCCCGGTGGGACGGCGCCGAATGGGTGTTCTACAACGGCATGATAAGGTCGTTCGATAAAGGAGTGGAACGCGCGTCCCAGTTCAGCACGCTCACGATCCCGGGACTGCGCGAGAGGCCGGAGGATTTCGCGAAGCAGGAGGCCGAGCCGGACGAGATGAACTTCGTCCAGCTCACGAGATACGTCAGCAGGGTCAGGGAGAGCGGCGGGAGAATCCAGAAGTACCTGGTGGAGCTTCACATGAAGCTGGCGTTCCCTCTCACGACCGTGATAGTGACTCTGGTCGGAGCCTCGCTCTCCACCAGGGTCCGGAGAGGCACCCTGGCCCTGGGGTTCGGCCTGAGCCTTCTCATCAGCTTCACGTACTACGGCTTCATAAAGACGGGACAGGCCCTGGGGCACAGCGGCACGCTGCCGCCGTTCGTGGCGGCATGGATGGGAAACGTGTTCTTCGGCGGGCTGGGAGTGTTCCTGCTTCTGAAGGCGCGAAGGTAGGGCGTCAGCGGCTTCGCTTCGCGGCGTCGATGATTGCGCGGAGCTCTCGCGCGGCCGCGCCCGGGTCTTCGGCGCACATCAGCTCGGAGATGAAGGCCAGACCGTCTGCCCCGGCCGCGAGCGTTTCCGCGGCGTTCCTTCTGGTCAGGCCGCCTATCGCCACAACCGGAAGCCTCACACTCGCCCTGACCTGCCCGAGACCCTCGAGCCCCATCAGGGGCGCGTCGGATTTAGTGCCGGTCGGAAACACCGCGCCCGCACCCACGTAGTCGGCGCCGTCGTCTTCGGCCTTGAGCGCTTCGGCAGCCGTGCTGACCGACGCCCCTAACACAGCCCGGGGGCCCAGCAGAATCCTGGCGTCCGTCACGGGCACGTCGTCCTGGCCCACGTGCACTCCGTCAGCGCCGGAGAGAAGCGCGATGTCGAGCCTGTCGTTTATTATAAGGAGGATTCCGCTCCCGGCCAGCGCGTCGCGCATGGCCCGCGCTCTCTTGAGGAATTCCCTCGAGGCCAAGCGCTTGGCCCTGTACTGGACGACCGTCGCTCCGTTTGCGGCCAGACACGCGGCCACTTCCGCCGGATCTCGGCCCGCCAGGAGTTCCTCGTCCACGACTGCGTAGAGACTCAAGTCCATGTCAACGGGCATGCCGCACCCCATCGCGCGCCATGGCGCCGGCGGAACGCCGCTGCACTGCGAGCGCTGTAACGCCGGCCGCGCTACTCACTTGTTCCCCTCTCGCTCCAGGCGAGCCACAATCTCTTTCTCCAGGGCGTAGAGCTCGAACCTTCGCAGCTTGAACCCATTCGACAGCTCGGCGTCCAGAAGGGCCGACATTTCCTCCAGCACTCTCAGGCCCTCTTCGGCCCTCTTGAGATTGGCCGAGACCAATCCGACTGCGTCCTTCCTGTCGGACGAATCGCTGGTGCTAAGGGGCTTCCCCACGTCGGCGTCGCTGTCCCTGGCCCCGGTGAGCGCGGCCACTGAGCCGCCCAGCTGGTGCGTGGCCTCTCTCACGAAGTGCCTCACGCTCTTCAGACTCTCGGTCAGCCCGGGCTCGTCCAGCATAAACCGGGCGACTTCCTCCACGACGCGTATGCCTTCGGACACGCGGTTCGAGTTGGCGTCAATCGCCCTCAGCATCTTTTGAGAAAGCCGGCCTGACTGTTCCAAGAGGACACCTCACAAGACTGGTGACGAAGTTGTCAAGTCAATGGGTACATATTGCCTTGGGGGCTCACGATCGGGGCTTGTGTGGCTTCCTAGAGCATCGGTTGGACCATCCACGGGGCCGGCTCATGGTCGAAGCCTGGAAGTCCCCAGTCGGTTGCAAAAGACCCTGTATCCCAGGAGCGAGCTTCAGTAGAGCAGCGTCAGTGTTGGAGGCGCTCCTCCCGGTACCGAAAAGGTCCCGAAAAACGGACCTGAGACTTTGATGATTACTCCAAAGTTCTTGGACGAATCCTTGAGCCAAGCATTCACAAAGTCAGTGACGTCGAGCTTTATGGTCTGACCGTCTCCCGCTTCGTTGATGCAGTAGGCCGACGAGCTGCTGTCCCAGTCGCCCCCCGGTGTATCCCAAGAATCGCTCCAGCTAACGATCTCCTGATCCCAAGCTCTGGTGACTACAAAGGCCTGGAAGGAAACGGCTCCATTCTCACCGGCGCAGTCGGCGCCAAAGCTAATGCAACCGAAATCAACGGAACGCCCCTCCAGAAACCGGGGCAAGTCAAACTGTACGAGGAACCGCAAGTCATCGGAATCAGCGGCTGGTTTGATTACCGCGACTTGGGTGGCTTCGAGCTCCAGCGTCCGGGCAGAAGAGTCTACAGCCCCCCCAATAACGCAGAGGACGACTAGCGAGAGAATCGCCATTGTCTTCATAGTCTTTCCTCCTCGCTAAAGACACTACTTCAGTACCACGAGCTTCTTGGCTTCTCTGAATTCACCAATCTTGACTTCATAGAAATAGACGCCAGACGCCACGGCCTCTCCGCTGGCATTCCTACCGTCCCAAGCCGCTGTGTATCGTCCTGCGGGCTTGGGCGCGTCCACAAGCACTGCTACAACTCTTCCCACAAGGTCATACACGGCAATCCTCACGTGCCGACTTGGGGCGGAGACCCCGTATTCGATGGTCGTCGTGGGGTTAAAGGGGTTGGGGTAGTTCTGCACGGCATAAGGCGTTGCCGGCGGACTGCCCGGTTCTGGTACAAGAGGGAGCTCATATGAAGTCCCCGGGTCCGTAGAATTAACCGGGCTATAGTCCACGTCACCATAGAACTTTCCGGAACTGGGCGTAGACGTATCCCACCAGTTGCGCTCCGTCATCACCGTGTACTCGGTAAGATTAGCCACGTAATAGTTGTACGTCTGACTGGGAATAACCCTGTTGGACCCGGAATCTGTGTCCGCGCCAAGGTACGGGTTAGAGTAATCAATTGCTGTCAGGCCGGTCCCCTCGAATCCCGGGATCGTCGTGTAGTGAATCGAGGGTGCCGCATCATCCGCAGTCTGTATAACGGTGTTCTTCGTGTTCTGAATCCAGTTGTGCGCGATAGCGGGACCGGATGAGCCACTGCACTTTATGCCGTACTTGACGCCATCTATCCACGTATACTCCAAGTCTGCCGAGGCGCTCCCG
>CAZMZP010000094.1:0-2436 GCA_964570935.1 uncultured bacterium | reverse complement strand
ACGGGACTGGGACCTGATTGACACTATCTGGGATTCTCTGCCGGCTCGTCTGGCGGACCTGGCCAGGACACTCAGGAACGTCTCCCTGTCCACGTTGTGCGAGCAGGAACATGTAATCAGAAAACCTCCGGGCGCCACGAGTTTCATGGCCTCCGTGTTGAGTCTCTCGTAGATCTCGACGCCCGCCCCCATCTTCCGCTTGCTCTTGACCAGCCCGGGCGGGTCGAGGACCACCACGTCGAACGTGTCACCCAGGACCACGCGACGCGACAGATACGAAAACCAGTTCTCGTGCACGAAACTGCATCTCCCGGAGACTCCGTTCAGGTCCCCGCAGCGCCGGGCCGCCTCGAGGGCCCGTGGAGAGCTCTCGATGAACACCGCCTCCCGCGCTCCCTGCCTCACGGCGTCAATCCCCCAAGCCCCGTAGTAGCAGAAACAGTCCAGAACCCTCTTGTCCGGCACTATGTCGGACAGAAGGATTCTGTTTTCGCTCTGGTCGAGGTAGAGGCCGGTCTTCTGCCCGTTCAGGACGTCGGCTATCATGAAAAGCGAGATGTCCCGGACCACTTCCGGCCCGGGGTACTGTCCGCGCGCGACCACCTTCTCGAACGGGAGGTCTTCCAGCGCCCTCGCGTTCGTGTCGTTTCTGAGGACCACGGACCGGGGCCTGAAGACCTCCTCCAGCACTTCCAGAATGAGCTCTCGCTGCCTTTCCATGCCCAGGGTTGTGATCTGGACCGCCAGGTCGTCCCGGTAACGGTCCACGACCAGACCCGGCAGGTAGTCGGCCTCGCTGAACACCATCCGCAGCGCCTCGCGCTCTCCGGCGAACGGTCGTCTGGCTTCTATCGCCCGTGCGATTCGGTTGCGAAAGAACTCGCGGTCTATCTCCTCGGGCTCGCGCGTGAGGACGCGGACCGCGATGAGCGACCTCCGGTTCAGGTATCCCCTGCCGACGAAGGTGCCGCCCTGGCTGTAGACGTCCACGAGCGCGCCGTCTTCGGCGGAGTCGTCGGACCTTTCTATCTCGTTGCTAAAGACCCAGGGATGCCCCATCCGCTGGCGCCTGTCTTCGTTCTTCTTGAGGTGAACTCTGGGTATCTGGGTCATGTGCCGGAATCCTCGTGCCGCGCGGGCGGACGAACACCGGCAGACTGAGGGGCCGTGCGACGAGCGCGCGGCGCGGTCACCGGCCCTCGCGGCTCATCCGCGGGCCGGTCGTAGCGTCAACTGCCGGTCTTGAGGAAGATGCCTATTAGTCTGTAGACCAGTCTCGCGGCCAGAAAGTCCGAGGCCACGAGGCCGGGAATCGGACGGAGCTCGTTCACGTCCATGCCCACCACCGTCTTCTTGGCGGCCAGCTGCTTCATCAGGCCCACCACTTCCTGCCACGAGAGACCGCCCGGCTCCGGGGTGCCGACGGACGGCACGTGAGAGGGGTCGAACACGTCCATGTCGATGGTGAGGTAGACTTCGTCAGGCAGGCCGGCGAGCGCCTTTGAGAACTCCCGCGCGCGAGAAGGCGGCAGCGTCACAATGCCGTGCCCCTTGCCCGCGGGCTTGCTTGAGCGGGCGCCACTGCCCGCGGCCGCACTCTGGCCCGCACCCCCGCCGCGGCGTCCGCGCGCCCCGGTTCCCACGCCCTCGCCCGAGCCACGGCGCCCTTCTGCACCCACACGTTTCAGGAATTCGCTCTCCTCCTCGGACATGGACCTTATTCCCACCTGCACGAGCGGTCCCAGTTCCGCCAGCCGCCTGCCCGTGCACGCGTGGTTCATGCGGGTGCCCTCGTACGAATTCCGCATGTCCGCGTGAGCGTCGAGCTGCACGAAACCGAGCGAGGGGTGCTTTTTCTTGACGGCCTTCGCCGCCCCCACCGAGAGGATGTGGTCCCCTCCCAGCATGACAACGAACTTGCCAAGCTTCACGTACTCGCCCACAACGTCCGTCAGTTCCTTCACCATGTCGTCAGGACTGGACACCACGGGCTCAAGGAATGGCAGAGTGTGAATCCCCAGCGTGCAGGGCGAGAATCCGAGCTCTTCGTCGAACAGCTCCATGTTCCTGGACGCCGAGATTATGGCCAGTGGCCCGTCCTTGCTGCCGCTCTGGTAGCTGGCGGTCGAGTCGTAGGGCACCGGCAGCACCACTACCCGGGACGTCTCCAGGGACGCGAGCTTCTCGTCCAGCGCGCCAAAATTGAACGGCAAGAACGTGGGTTTTCTTTTCATTCAGTAACTCGTCTGCTCAATAGCTCACCCGCAGTGTGCGTCCCGCCTCGAACTTCGGGAGCTTCCTCTTGGACAGGTTATCGCCCCTCCGGGTCGCGAGCGCGGTGGCGATGATCGGAAGCGCTATCGTCGCGTCCGAATACACAGTCACCTTCGAGGCCTGCGGCGCGATCTTGCCCCAGGACTGCGCTTCCTCGAAGGT
>CAZMZP010000093.1:0-17048 GCA_964570935.1 uncultured bacterium | reverse complement strand
CTGGACCCTGCCCCAGGGCGCCGCAGCGGCGCCCTGGGAAGTGATGGAGCTGGAGAGCGGAATCGAACCGCTGGCCTGCGCATTACGAGTGCGCTGCTCTACCAGCTGAGCTACTCCAGCCCTGGGAAGACACTCCGTTGCTGAGGGTTCCGGAGGCAAGGTCGCGCGGACACCGGCCAAACAATATAACTGGTGCGACCCCGCAGAATTGAACTGCGGACACCCAGATTTTCAGTCTGGTGCTCTACCAACTGAGCTAGGGTCGCACCACTCAATCAATAAATAGCACAAACCCGGCGGGCCGTCAACGGGGAAGGTGGGGCTAGTCCTGGGCGACTCATCTGCGCTGAGGCGGGCCCGTGACTTGACACAACGTTGGGACTGCGGTAGATTGAGAATCAGGAAAGATGCGAGATATGCTGACGCCCTAGCTACCCATAGTGTGTTATCCGGAAACGGCGTAAGCCGTAGTGAAGCAGCCAAGGGAAGCGCAGGATCAGCAGAGGGGGGATAATGAGGAAGTTCTTTGAGTCAGGCCTTGCCTTCATGCTAGTTGCCGTGGTTTGGATCGCGGTTGGCCTGCTTTCTGGCAGACCGGGTTTGGGAGCTCTGGGAGTGATTTGGCTAGTACTAGCGATAGCCGTGAGAGCGAGGAGCACCAGGAGGCAGCGCCCCACACCTGAGCCCCAGAGGAAGGACGATGCTACCTAACAACGGCATGCAGCGGGTGGCGATTTAGGTGACGGTAATCAGTGTTCGAGGAGCTACCCTGCAAGTCCGCCCAGTGACGGACGCCGATCTGGGCGCCGTCCTCGACGTGTATCAGCACTCCGAGGATTTCCTGGCCTTGGGTCCGGCGGCAACCGCATCGTCAGCGGTCCCGAGGTACGCCCCGACCAGACCACGGTCCTGGGACTGCGCAAGGACTTCGCGTCCCAGCTCACGAGTGGACAGTGGTAGGGTGCCCAACAACGGCATGAACTCGGCGGGCGGCGCGTGGCGCCAGGGACAAAGATCCGCCGGATCTGCGCCGACCGCGAGTTACGCCGAGCGTTATCCGTCTTGATTGTCGTCCGATTTCCTGGTTGACAACCGTTACCGTGGATGGTAACATTTCAACATGCCAAAGCTGAAGCGTGGAGGATACGTGTTCTTCGCGTGGAAGAGCGACCATACTCCGAAGCACGTCCACGTGTACCGCAATGGCAGATTCGTCCTAAAGTGGGATTTCGAGAACAACCGGGCGATGACAGGTCGCCCCACGAAAAGAGTGCTGGACCTAATCCGTAGCTTACGGGAAGGCGGGTTGATATGAAGATTCAATCAGTAACCAGCAACAGCCGCAGGAAGGGGTTCGAAGTTAAGACTGCGACCGGGAATTACTGGTACCCCTATGCCAAGCTTAGGCACAGGCCGAGCGGAAGCAATCCGCTGGTAAGTGTATCCCCGGACAAAGACCTCGGACGCGAAGGCTTCACATACGTGCTCAGGTCGGGTCGAAAGGCCACCGTCCATATTGACCAGGTCCTTGAGTACAACCAGGACCCTGGTTATCTCAGGGACGTGTTGTTGTACAAGCTGACGCTTGAGGCACAGAGGCGCGTCCAGGATAGTCCGTTGAGCAGGCGCGAGATCATCCGCCGATTGGGCACTTCAGCTGCTCAGTTCTACCGGCTTCTTGACCAAACCAACTATCGCAAGTCCGTGGACCAGCTCTTATCTCTGTTGAGCGTCCTTGAATGCGAGGTCGACTTCTCAGTGCGCGCAAAGACTGCTTGAGAGAGCTGTGACGACGGATAACCCGTATGAAGCCTCCCGGCGTCAAGAGATAAAGTGATCCCTTGGCCGGCGGGGTGGTTCCAACAGTCTGCTGCGCATCTCTCACGATGCATGGATACGCAGGGTCGCATTCTGTGTCGAAGCGCTGCCACCAAAGAAGGACGGTACGACGTCTATGTGGGCAAAGCTGGCAGAGGTGCCCCTGTTCATCGCTCTCCGGCAGGCCGTGCCAATATGACCATGTTTGACTCTCAGCACGATACACAGGTTAGGGCAGCAGCCTTTCAATGGCTGTCGAGCGCAGTTGCGCTACACGGGGACGTCCTGCCACGGACGATGCTGGCCACGGGGTTCATTTTCGAAGGTGAGCGCGTTCCGCTCGTCGGTCCGACAGGCATCTTCAAGCCACGCGTGCTGCGAGAAGTGCCGCTTTCCATAACGACCGCGCCCGAGGGTCCCTACGACGACGCGTTCGGCCCGGATGGTCTGCTGCGCTACCGATATAGAGGCGTGGACCCCAACCATCCGGACAACAGGGGTCTTGAAGCGGCGATGACGCGTCGGCTTCCCCTGGTCTACTTTCACGGCATTGTGCCGGGCAAGTACGTGCCGGCATGGCCCGTGTTCGTCGCCGCCGCAGACCCTGCTCTCCTCACCTTCTCTGTTGCCGTCGACGACGTTGCCCACGCCCGCCTTGGCGAACAGAGCGGAATCTACCCGGTCGGCGTCCGCGAAGAGTCAGACAGCGCCCGCCGGGCATACGTCACTGCAACCGTGCGAATGAGATTGCACCAGCGGGCATTCAGAGAGCGTGTCTTGGAGGCGTACCAACGGCAATGCGCTTTTTGCCGACTGCGTCATGAGGAACTGTTAGATGCGGCTCACATCGTGCCGGACGCGGAGCCCGAGGGCGAACCCCACGTTCGGAACGGCCTCTCGCTCTGTGCATTGCACCATTCGACGTTTGACCGCTCCTTTGTGGGGCTGCGCCCCGACTACACCATCGAGGTCAGACGGGACATCCTTGACGAACGCGACGGGCCGACGCTTGTTCACGCGATTCAGGCACTTCATGACACCCGGATTGTAGTACCGTCTTCGGCGAGGCTTCGGCCCGACTCAGCACTCGTCGAAATTCGCTATCGGCGTTTTCGTGAGTCCCTGGCGGTCTAGCGGGCGCTTCCGGCCCGCGGAAGCGACAGAGCCTCCAGTCCGAGGCGCGAGGGTAAACCATGCACCTGCCAACTGAGCCACGCACGCCGCCCGACCAGCTCCGTGCCATAGCACGCCGCTGGATTGCGGAGGGCTGGCGGAAGGGCAACGCCGACATCGTGGATGAGCTGCACTCCCCCAACTTCGTGGACCACTCCCCTTCCGGTCGCACGCCGGACCGAGAGGGGTTCAAGCAAGGGATCCGTGAGTTGTTCGCAGCCTTCCCCGGCTTTCGTGGGGTCATAGAAGACCTGGTGGTTGACGCAGCAAGCAGCAAGGTGGCAATCCGCTGGTCTGCCGCGGGCACGCATAGGGGCGCCTTCATGCGTGTCGAGCCTGCTGGCAGGTCGATCACGTTCACCGGTATCGAAATTATCCGCATTGAGAATGGGCTCATCGTTGAGCGTTGGGGAGAATGGGATGGGATTGACTTGCTCAAACAATTGGGTAGGCTCACTGAGTAGGAGGCGGGCTCTCACCTAGGCAGTATTATGATTCGCGAGCTGAACCAACAGACTTTCGCGGCCGAGTTTTTTGACCTCATGGCCGAGGTGGAATGCGGCACTGGTTTGTTCCCGTGGCCTCGCTGCCGGACGTGCACGGCCCTAAGGCCGCGGGCAATCTGTATCTGCGAAAGCTGCTGAGGAAATGATGTCCGAGAATACTCCACTCGCGCGCTGACCCGGCGCGGAAACACACATGATTTACGGCAAAGACTTCGCAGCCGTCTACGACCGCAAATGGACCTTCTGGGGCCCGAAGATGTGGGCATTCCTGGCTCCGGTCGTTCGAAGGTGCGCCCCCCACGCCAGAACCTGGCTCGACCTCTGCTGCGGCACGGGTTCCCTCCTCCGCCTCGTCAAACGCGACGGGTTCGTCACGACCGGCGTGGACGGGTCGAGGCATCAGATTAGACTCGCCCGTCGGAACTTGCCCGGGGTCGAGCTCGTAGTGCAGGATGTCCGTCGGCTCTCTCTCGGGTGCAAGTTCGATGTGATTACGTGCATGTTCGACAGCTTGAACTACCTGACGACAAGACAGGACCTGCTCAAGGCCTTTCGCGGAGCGCGACGCCATCTTGCTCCCCGCGGCATCTTCGCCTTCGACATGAACACGTTCGAGGGATTGGACGACTCTTGGCGAAGGACGTCAGTGATGCGTGACCGTGACCTCACGCTCGTCATCGAGAACTCGTTCGAGCCCAAGAGCGCCCTTGGCTGCTGCCTCATCACAGGGTTCATCCGGACCAAGACAGGCTACCGTAGATTCCAGGAAGAACACATCGAGCGAGGCTATCGCGCGCGCGAGATCGAGCAGCTGCTGTCCCGGGCAGGATTTCAGTTCACAAAGTACGACGGGAATTCCCTGGGTCACCCCCGAAAGCGGTCCGGCCGCCTGCTGTATGTCTGCAGGAAGCTCGCCCCGAGTAAGCCACGCAGGCGACGCCTTCGCACCCGGGGCTGATGCCGCGACGCGGGCGGCAGGGAGATGGAAATTGACGGAAGTGCAGAAAGAGACCTCCACACGCCGTTTTGTCCCTCGCAAAGACGGCTGGCTTGTCTTCACGCTGCTCGCTATTCCGGTTCTTATGCTCTGGGCGGCAGGGACGCTCATATTCGGTCAGGCACCGGTCGTGCTCAAGGCCGTGCTGGCACCGATCGCCCTCTGCGTGGCTGCGTTCTGTGTCTGGGTTCTGTTCGGTACCAGCTATGTGGTATACGGGGACGCTCTCCTCGTACGCCTTGGCCCGCTTCGCTGGCGCATCCGCCTTGCTGCAATTGCCGAGATAACTCTGGACCGAAACCTGCTCTCCAGTGCAGCCCTCAGCCGCGAGCGGCTTCGGATACGTCAGAAGGGTGGAGCCGGCGACATCTACATTTCGCCTCTGGACCGCCAGGGTTTCCTTGATGCGTTGCGGGAGGCATATCCTTCGTTACGCGTGAAGGCATAACATGGAACATACGATTCGTGAGCTGAACCAACAGACATTCGCGGCCGAGTTTTTTGACCTCATGGCCGAGGTGGAATGCGGCAATCGTTTCGACCCTGCCAGTCCGAGCCACGCGCAGTGGCTGACTGACAGAATCCGGAAGCGTTTCGCGGCCGGGGCACGATTCTTCGCTGCCTACTCGAACGACGGCACCCCAGTCGGCTTTGCTGCGGTCCAGGTGGACCCCAAGCTGGAGGGTATCCCCTACCATGGCCAGCACAGCGAGATTGTGGCCATGGGCGTTGTGACGGCGCACCGGCGCTGCGGTCATGGCTCGCGGCTGCTTGAGTTCTCAGAGCGCCACGCGCGAGACCAGGGTGCCCACTGCCTGTATGTCGCCACATACGCGGCCGCGCAGGACACCATCAAGTTCTACGAGAAGAACGGGTTTGTGCCGATTGCGACTCTGCCGGACGTGCACGGCCCGATGGCTGCGGGCAATCTGTATCTACGGAAACTCCTAAGGAGAAACGTATGAGAAGAACCTTGGTCAAAGTGGCGGTTCTTGTTTGCGTTCCCATGTGCGTCCTCGCGGGCGCGGTTGGGCTCGGGTTCCCCCTTCCCACGGCATCAATGCTTGATCAGGAGTTCCATCTCGCCGGCCAACGCTCGCAGGAAGCCCAGTACTTCCTCATGGAATCCCAGCTCATTACCTTCGCGCCGGACGGAACACGCGCCGGCACGGACGTGTTTCGACTCCGTCTCAAGCGTGTTCCGGCTGCAATCGCCGGGAAGCCCGGGGATGAATACACGTGCGTGCGCTTCACACTCCAGCAAGGGAATGGCCCTGAGAAGGACATACCGGCGCTGGAGAACTGGAGCTATGTGTTTACGACTCCCGGCATAGACGAACAAGGTCAGGTCTTCGGGATTGACCATGCCAAGTTCAACGGCCTTACCGACCGCGACGGCGCCGCCATCCCGACCGACAAGACTACCACGTATACAATGCGTTCATCGACTTCCACGGATTCTGCAACTTGTTCGCGGACAGCGCAGCCGACGGCAAGGGCATTCAGGACTTGAAGAAGATCGGGCAGACGATCGTCCATGCTGCCGCGTTCACCGAGCCGCCGGTGAACCTGGGAGACAACGTCTCTGAGGGCTCCTTCTTCAAGAACGGGGAGGTTACTCTGACTTTCAAAGGGCTGAGCCTGGTGAACGGCAGGTCCTGCGCCCTCCTGGGATACGATTCGGGCGAAAGCTCATTCAAGATGAACTTGACGCCCGCACCTACCCTAGAAATCCAAACGGTCGGAAGTTCCCACTACAGAGGCGACATCTTCAAGGACCTGGAGACGAACTGGGTGCAGCGGGTGACCATGACGGAACTCGTCGTCAGCGAGACCACTCTTCCGATGCCACCCAACAAGCTAGACTCCGTCATTGAGCGAATTATCCTCATCCGCAACGTCAGCGCGAAGGAGTTCGCCGCAGAATGACGCAAGAGCGAAGTGGCATGACGAACACTGGGGGACAGGAGCTATGGCATCGAACATGACAACTCGCCGAGGGAACTCTCTCTTGGGCTGGCTGTTGCCTGCCGCGCTGATTCTCTTCGGGCTGGGCTGCGGCGACGATACGGTAAGGCCTCGGAGCATCGTGATTGCCACCCCGGAGGGGCTGCTGGACGCTCCTTCGCGACTCACGTTCGGCGGTCATACCTACGAGCTCGAGACCTATTTGTGGCGAAGCTTCATGCCGATCTGCCCTCCGGATGGAGACCCGCTCATCGCCCTGGTCTGGCTGGTCGAAGCCGACTCACTGCCCATCCCCGGAGACGTGACACTTGATTTCTTGTGGGTCGTAAAAGGTGACGAGACGTGGGCCACGCAGTTCTCGAATGAGACGCGTCCTCCGCAGCCGGACTACAAGCTGGAGAAAGCTGCAAGAGGCGGTCCCAAGTGGGGACCGCGGATAACAGTGGACGTGGTAGTGAGGGTACGGACAGGAGGCGGTGAAACGTACCGGATCCTCGCGGCACAGCAGGGGATCGGCCGAGTAGACTGAAGGGACGGCCCGATTCTCCGCACGCCGCTTCTAGTCCGCGTGCAGCCAGTGGAGCGCGAACAGTGAGAAGTCGAGGGCGTCAATCACGCCGTCGTCGTTGAAGTCGCTACGCGCGGCGTAGGCCGCCGGTGGCCAGTCGAGAGAGAAGAACGAGAAGTCCAGGGCGTCAACTGCCGGGTTGCAGTTGTAGTCGGGCGATACGAGGCTGACAGTCCCGCTCCCTACCGTGTACCCCATGCTCGTCACCGTGTAGCTGGAGGTCGCGCGGGTGGCCGCAGCGGAGCTGTTGAGGCCGGACGTGAGGACCAGCCGCACGTACCCGTTCATATCAGTGATACCAGAGACGGTCGCGGGGCAAACTCGGGAGTCCGCGAAGTACAGAAACACTTGATAACCAGCCATCGGCAGGCCGTATCCGTTCCTCATCGTGACGTCCAGGCCACTCCAGTCGCCAAGAGGGCACACTCCAATCACCAACGGGTCAGGCCAGCTCGCGACCGGCTGGAACCACTGCACTGTGATGTCCGGGGGTGGGGGTACCTCCGCGACAGCAGGCACTGCGGACAGGAGCGCCCAGACAGCGATTGCGGCGAAGAGCGGTCGGCTCATCGGTTCTCCCCTTGCACGGGTCCGGGCACTACTGATGCAGCCAGTGGAGTGCGAACAGTGAGAAGTCGAGGGCGTCAATCATGCCGTCGTCGTTGAAGTCACTTCGCGCGGCGTAGGCCGCCGGCGGCCAGTCGAGAGAGAAGAACGAAAAGTCCAGGGCGTCAACTGTCGGGTTGCAGTTGTAGTCCGGCGACACGAGGCTAACTGTACCAGCCCACATCGTAACGCCCCTGACAAGCACCGAATAGCCAGAGGCCACACGGGCGGTCGCGGCAGAGCTGTTGAGACCGGCCTTGATGACAAGTCGGACGTAGCCGTTCATATCAGTGACGCCACTGATCCAATGCACAAAGCAAACTCGCGGATCTGCAAAATTGAGTCCGACCTCCCAACCACCCAGCGGCAAGTTGTATTGGTCCCTCAGCGTCACGTCCAGGCCGCTCCAGTCACCAAGAGGACACACGCCAATCAGCGTGTCACCCTTAACGGGGTGGAACCACTGCATTGTCGAATGGAACGGATCCGGCACGCTGGCTACAGCAGGCACTCCGGACAAGAGAATGCACGCGGCGATTCCGACGGACAGGAGCTTTGTCATGGGACGATTCCTCACACCCGGCCAGCCACGCGTCAAGGACCGTAGCACACCGACGAGAGAATCGAGCTTGCCTTCAACGGAACTGGGGTTCCGCACTGAAGTTATGGTAGCACTGAAGGAGGTCAACGTCAAGAGGAATGCATCTAGCATTGAAGCCCTTGGGTGGCATCACACGGCACTGGACAAGCCCTTGACACATACGCTTGGCATGCGTACACTGTGCATATGACTGACATCTGCTTCGAATGGGACGATAGGAAGAATCGCGAGAACAAGCGAGAAGCGGAGGCTTATTGGAGGGAAACGCAGTGAGAGCCAACCACGATTTCACGAAAATGAAGGGGGAGAAGAACCCCTACGTTGGCCGTCTGAAGCAGAGGGTGACGATTCGGCTGGACAAGGCATCAGTGGCCTATTTCAAGGCATTGGCCGCTGAGATGGGAATGCCCTACCAGAACCTCATCAACCTCTACTTGAGGGATTGCGCGCAGAGCCGTCGAAAGCTGGGGCTCAGCTGGGTGGCAGAGAAGTAACTGAACCTGCCCTTCGCCCCCTACCTCGCCCTGACCGACCTTCTCTCCAGCACGGTGCGGACGGTCTTCTTGAGTTCGTCCAGGTTGGAGGACTTGACGACGTACGCCTCGGCGTTCCAGGAAGCGAACTCGGTCTTGTAGGACGGGTAGGCCGAATTTATGACCACGGCCACGTTCCTCTTCGACTTCATTATCTCGCCCAACGTCTCGAGCCCGTCCATCTCCGGCATCTTGATGTCCAGGATGACGAGGTCGTAGTCCGTCCCCTCGAGCTTCTTGAGGGCTTCCCTGCCACCCGACGCCGCCTCGACGGTGTAGCCGTCCTCCGAGAACTCGGCTTCGTACAGTTTTCTCACGCTTGTGTCGTCGTCAACCACGAGTAGTGATTTCACTGCTGTCACCTCCAGTGCTCGTCTAAACTAGAAGTTGTCAGCAAACGGCTTCCGCCTGTCTGCCATCCTGGCCCGCCTGTCTCTCTGGGTTCTTCTTCTGTCCTGGTTCGTGCTGACGGGCAGACAGACGCAGAAAACGGTGCTCCATTCGTCGTCACTCTTGACCCTTATCTCACCTCCGTGTTCCTTGACTATCTGGTAGGCCACGGCCAGACCCAGGCCGGTGCCGTCCTTGCCGGACGTGAAGAACGGGACGAAGAGCCGGTCCATGAGCTCGCCCGGGATTCTCTCGCCTTCGTTTCCGATGATGACGTGGACGAAGTCCCCCGCCTTCTTGGTCTCCACCTTTATTTTGCCCCCGACGGGCAGGTATTTCAAGGCATTCTGCAGTATGTTGATGAGGACCTGCTTCATCTTGTCCGAGTCCAAAAGGAGCTTGGGCAAATCCAGCGAGAGGCGCTTCAGGATCTTCGCCTTCCTACGGAGACTTTCCTCGCTCACGAGCACGAGGGACTGCTCCACGACAGAGTTCAGATCCTCCATCTTCAGACGCGGCCGCGAGAGCTGGGCGAACTGGAGCTGCTCGTTCAGTATCCTCTCCAGCCGGTCCGTTTCCCTGATGATAACCTCCAGGTAGTCCTTGTTGGGGTCGTTGGCCTTTAGCGTCTTGCTGACGCGCCTGGCGAACCCGCCAATCGAGGTGAGTGGATTCCTGATTTCGTGCGCCATCTTGGCGCTCATCTCCCCCAGGGCCGCCAGTTTCTCGGTCCTCAGGAGCAAAGTCTGCGTGTCCCGCAGGCGTCTCTCCGCTTCCTTGAACGCCTCGAAAAGCCGTGCGTTCTGGACTGCTATGGCAGCCTGGTCGGCCAGGATGGCCAGGAACTGCTCGTCTTCCTTCTCGAACACGTTCGTGTCGAAGTCCGAACGCGCCATCTTGTCGTAGACCGTGATGACGCCGATGATGGCGTCGAGCGCGGTGAGCGGCACTGCCACCAGCGACCGGGCCACGGTCCTTTCCTCGCCGGTAAACCTGTCATCGGACTTGGTGTCCGGGACCAGCACGGGCGCCTTCTCGGCCAGCGCCCATCTGGCCAGCTCCTCGCCCAGGTTCGTGAGCTTCCTTTCGATGATGCTCGTGCCCTTGCCGAAGCTGGCCCGCGGTATGACCTGCCCCGTGTCCTCATCGTACAGCCAGAGGATGCTCCCGGTCGCGCCGATGACCTGCGCGGAAATCCTGGCGATGAGCTCCAGGACGTCGGCCAGGTTGGTGGTCGAGAGAATCCCCTTCCCCACCTCCTGGAGGGTGGACACCTCGGAGAAGTGGAGTTTGAGACTCTCGTAGACACGCGCGTTCTCGAGAGCGAGGCCGGCCTGGCGCGCCAGGCTCGCGAGCAGGTCCACCTCATCTTCCGTGATGGGCTTTCTGCTGAACTCGTTGTCGGCGATGAGAGCGCCCAGCGCCCTCTCCTTGGCCATGATTGGGACGACCACGAACTCCGACCTGCCGAAGTCCTTCCTCAGCTTCTGGCTTAACGGGCCATCGAACGTGGACGCGTCCATTACGTGAAACGCCTTCCTCTCGAGCACCGACTGGACCGTCACGTCCACGCCGGGGGTCAGAGGAAACGCCAGAGACTTCGCAACCTTAGTAAGCGGTTCGTCCGAGCCGCGGCCGTTCTCGGTGGACATCTTGACCACGGTCTCGAAGGTGGCGCCGCTCGCCTCGAGGTCGCGCCAGATGCGGTTCGCCTCCTCCATGCTGGAAGGACCGATTCCCATCCTGCCCTCGAGAACGCCGTTCTCCTCGTCCACGAGGAGTATCATGGCTCTGTTGAAACCCAGGGCGTTGCCGGAAGTCGCCGACGTGAGGATGATGTTGAGGATTCGCTCGAGCTCGATGGTCGCGTGCATCACGTTGCAGATCTTGAACAGCATCGAGAACTGCCGGAATTTTGCGCCCATCGCGGCGTGCTCGGCCCCGAGCGTCTGGTACGCGCTCTCAATGGCCTCGTGCGCGGGGCAGTCGGCCTTCCCGCACGGCCTCGTCTCCCAGCACTTGTCCTCTGAAGTGGCCTGCGTCCTATCGTCGCCCTGACTCTTGCCTTCTGTCACGACACACTCCTGTACGCCTGAGATGGGAGCAATCTCCGTGCCACGCGGCACGTAACCCCTTGCCTCGTCAATATCTATCCAGCGACAAGTCTTGTCAACAGAAATTGAACGAGATGCGGCCTTGACTTGGCGTGGTACCTCGACTAGCCTTCCCACGACGGGCGCGGGTTTGCACACATTCTGCAAGGACGGTACTGCAAATGGAGAGAAAACAACCGCCTATCAGCATCGAGCTCGGAGACAAGGAGTCGGAGGGAATCTACTCCAACATGGTCCTCATCACCCACTCGCCGGCCGAGTTCATCCTGGACTTCGCGCGGGTGCTGCCGGGGGTGCCGAAGACGAAGGTGTTTGCGAGGATTGTGATGACCCCGGCTCACGTGAAGGGCCTGCTGGAAGCGCTCAAGGAGAACGTGGGCCGCTTCGAGGCTCAGCACGGCACGATCAAGACGTTTACGCCTGACGAGAAGCAGAAAGGGATCGGGTTCTAGCTGGCGCTTCAGGCTCGGCATGGGACCGACGTTTCGCCGGTAAGGCGGACGCCGCTCAGCTTCCGGCGGGCGCTTTGGGACTCGTCTTCCAGCGTCTGTGAAGCCACAGCCAGTGGTCCGGCCTCTCCCGCACGTACTTCTCCAGAAGACTGGTATATTCCTGCGTCAGCCTCAGGGATTCCTCTGCGTCGCTCGCGCCCGGAACGGGCAGTAACGGCGGCTCCAGTATCACGCGGTGACGCGACAGGCCCTCCCTCACGATGAAACCGCAGATGAGCGCGGCACCGGTTCTCACGGCGAAGCTGGCCGGCCCGAACGGCGTGGAAGCCGGCCTTCCCATGAAATCAACGAACACTCCCCTGGAGCCGGCGTCCTGGTCCGACAGCATGCCCACGAACTGATTCTGCTTGAGCGCCTTGAGCACGTTCCTCATGGAGACGCCCATGGAGATTATCCCGATCCCCTTGGACCTCCTCAAGTCATTCATCATGTTGTCCACTGCCGTGTTCGTCTGCTCGCCCACGAGGAAGTTCAGGGGATAGCCCTGGCTCCTGAGCCGAGCGCCCATCAGTTCCCAGCTCCCGAAATGTCCGGTGACGAGGACGGCGCCCTTCGCGCGCTGGAGCGCCGCGTCGAAGTTCCGACCCCCCTCAACCGTTACCCTCTCCGCCATCTGCTCCGTCGTGGTCACCGGCAGCCGCGCGTATTCCACCAGGGACATGCCGAGGTTCCGGTACGTGTCCCCGGCGATCTTCAAGAGCTCGGGCCGGGTCTTGTCCGGGAACGCGGCACTCAAGTTCTCCAGCGCCACGCGCCGCCGCATGCGAACCACAGAGAACGTGAACCGTCCGAGGAAACTGCCGAAGTGGAGAGCCGCGCCGTGCGGCAGAAGCTGGGCGAGCTTCACGATGCCCGCGACCAGCAGGTACACGAGGAATTGTGAGAGCCTGCGTTTCATACGGTCGGCCGGTCCTCCGTCACGTAATCCTCCTGGCCAGCCAGCTCATGTCGAACTCGATGGCGTTGTGCGGACAGATTTCGTGGCAGCAGAGGCACGTCACGCATTTAGTGTAGTCGAACTGGAGCGCCTGTCCGGTGTTGGAGATGGCCTTGACCGGACAGCCGTCCACGCACATGTTGCACAGCTGGCACGTGGCCCTGTTCTCACGCGGGTGCATCCAGATGTGCTTCCGCAAAATCCCCAGAAGCCCGCGCGGCACGAGCCGGTGCATGAAGTTGGACGGTATCTCGAAGTCCGTGACTGAGACGTCGGCCAGCCTCTCGCCGGTCACCCGGATGTCGGCCAGCGCGGACGCGCCCAGGTTTCTGGCCGCGGCCACGCGGTTGGTCGGGATCTCCGCCGCCTTGGCGCCGATTATCTCGCAGGCCACGACGTCCATGGCCAGGGCGTCGGCGCCGAAGAGCACGAGCCCCATCTGCCTGGGCGTGCCTGACGACGGACCGGGACCCTCCATGGCCACGACCGCGTCCATCACGTTCAGCCCCGGCGTGGTCAGCGAGAACACGTCCACCAGCACCTCTGCGAACTCGTCTGGCTTGGGGTATTCCCTGTGCCAGCCGGCCTTGGCAAGGCCGGGCACGGCACCGAACATGTTCTTGATGGCCCCGGTGTAGATTTCCAGCGTGTGAGTCTTGAGCTTGGGGATGTTTATCACGAAATCCGCGTCCAGGACGGGCTTCGATATGCTGTAGGTCCGGCCGTTCAGCTTCCTCGTGTGGATGCCCGAGACCTCGAACCCCACTAGCTCGATTCCCTCCTGCCTGCAGACGTCTTCCATTCCGGTGTTCTTCCAGACTCTGCCGACGCCCTTGAGCGCTCCGGCGGAGCTGTCGCCCGCGAACGGCACCGCGCCGCACGCCCTGACCTCCGCGGCCAGGGCCGCGATGAAGGACGGATGAGTCGTGACTGCTCTTTCGGGAGGCCTGGCGGAAAGAAGGTTGGGTTTGAGGAGAACGCGCCAGCCGGGCTTCACCATGCGCGAGAGCCCGCCCAGCGCCTCGAGGCCCTTGTGCACCGCGGCCTTGACTTCGGCCTCGGAATAGCTGGAGCATCTCTCGATGTGGACCTGGGATTTCAACTCAAGTCTCCACAGACCTCACAAATCGGTTACCGGGCTCCTGCCGCACCAGGCCCCTCAGCTCGAGGGATAGAAGCACGGGCAGAAGAGCGGGCGCCTCCCTGCCGAGCTGTTCGCAAAGCTCGTCCACGTGGACGGGAACGTGCGACAGGCATTCCAGGACCTCCTCCTCGTCCTCGGACAGCGGCTGAAGCGGGGCGGCGGTTCTCCGGACCGGCTCCAGCTCGGCGCCGATCGACGGGGCGAGCTCCTCGATGATGTCTTGAGCGCATGTCACGAGCCTGGCGCCTTCCTTCAGCAGCCGATTTGAGCCGGCAGTTGAAGAAAGTGTGATATCTCCAGGCACCGCAAACACTTCCCGGTTCTGCTCCAGCGCATGGATGGCGGTCACCAGCGCACCGCTTTCCTCGCTCGCCTCCACAACCACGACTCCTGAGCTGAGGCCGCTGATGACTCTGTTCCGAAGCGGGAAATTCTGCTTGAGCGGCGGCGTGCCCAGCGGGAATTCCGACACCACCGCTCCCCGCTCCTCAATCTCCTCCAGAAGCTTCTTGTTCTCCCGCGGGTAGCACACGTCCACGCCCGAGCCCAGGACCGCCACGGTGATGCCGCCGGCCGACAGCGCTCCCCTGTGCGCGGCCGAATCTATTCCCCTGGCCAGGCCGCTTACGACCACGAACCCGGCGCCGGCGAGGCCGCGGCCCAGCTTCTCGGCGACGAACTTGCCGGAGGGTGAACACCGCCTCGACCCGACGATCGCGACCGCGGGCCTTGACGCAACTGACAAATCGCCCCGCGAGAAGAGAGCGATGGGTGGAGACGGGATCTGTGTCAGCAGGGCGGGATAGTCGGGGTCTGACCACGCCGCGATGTCGGCGCGGACCTTCTTCCCCAGACTGAGCTGTTCGTCGACTTCTTCGATGTGCTCACGCGGGAAGAGCGGGAAATTCTCCGCGGCGAGGTTCAGCGCCAGCCCATCCGAGTCGGGCGAGAACATCCTTTCGGGCGAGCCGGCGGCCTTCAAGAGCCCGATCAATCGGCCTCTGGGTACTCCTCTGGCAAGGACCAGCTTGAGCCTTGCCCTACAGGCCTCCGTGCTCTCCAGCCTCACCGCCACCCTCTTTCTTGCCGGTGTCCTCCGCGTTCCCGGAACCGGCCGCGTTCGCACTTCCGCCCGCGGCTTCGGTCCCAGCCTCGGGGCCGGCTTTCTGGTTATCCTTGCTGGTCAGCTCCTCCCACACGAGGTCGGGCGCTTCGGATTTCTCGTACATCTCCTCCGCCATCTTTTCAACCTTGTCGGGAGGCGCCTTCATGAGCTCGCTGTCGCGTGTCATTGAGAAGAAGGAATCCGCAAGCTCCCTCCGGCTCTTCTCGAGGATAGCCTGGATGCTGGTGACGGCGTTCAACTCGCTGGCGACGGCCGCGCGCGCGACCCAGACCGTGTCCCCGCCGGCGCATATCTTGACGAGGGCCTTGCGTGCCGAGTCCCTCACGGTCGCGTTGCAGTCGTCCAGGAGGCCTATCAGCACCGTTATTCCAGCCCTGCTACTGATGTTTCCGAGGACCTCCGCGCCGCACGCCCTGGTGAACCACAGCGACCCCGGCAGGATGTTTATCACCGGCTCCTCGACCGCGAGGCCTATCTCGCTCAGGCCCCGCACCGCGAGCTCCCGCAGGTGCCAGCTGTCGTCCGTCAGCTTCTCCGCGAGCTCCCTGATGGAGGCCTCGTCCTGTCTCGATTTAAGCTCCGAGATGACGCGCGCCTTCTCCTCGAGCTCGAGCTCTTTAATTCTCAAATCTATTAGTGTCTTGCTGAGCGGGAGTCTTTCGTTAACCATCGGGCTTCCCTTTCGAAGCTGGCCTGGTTCCCTCGATCATTCCGGGCCTTGAGTCCAGTCCGGACCCCCGGCCTCGGCCTGCAGAACCTGCCAGAGACTGGCCGTCAGTTCCTTGAGGCCCTCGCCGGTGGCCGCGGACACCTTGAGCACTTCCACGCCGTCCAACTCCGCCGGCAGCCGGTCCAGGCCTTCGTCGTCCAGCAGGTCTACCTTATTAAAACACAGAACCCGCGGTTTGGCCACAAGACCCTTGCCGTAGGCCTCGACCTCTTTCAACAGGAGTCTGTAGTCGCCGCCCGGATTCTCGTCGGACGCGTCCAGCAGGAAGAGAAGGATCCTGGTCCGCTCCACGTGCCGCAGGAACTCGTGCCCCAACCCCTTACCCGCGTGAGAGCCCTCTATGAGTCCGGGTATGTCGGCCGCGACGAAGTCGCTGCCCTCGCCCGCCCTCACGAGCCCCAGGTTGGGGCTCAGGGTGGTGAACGGGTAGCTGTCGATCTTGGGACGGGCTCTCGAGATCTTTGACAGCAGCGTTGACTTCCCGACGTTGGGGACGCCCACGATGCCCACGTCCGCGATGAGCTTGAGCTCGAGCTCGATGGTCCTGGACTCGCCCTCGCGGCCCTGCTCGTGTCTCCGAGGCGCTTGGTTGGTCGGCGTGGCGAACTGGGCGTTTCCTCGTCCGCCCCTGCCGCCCTCGGCCACGAGGAGGCGCTCGCCCGGCTCCACCAGGTCGGCCAGCATCTCCTGCGACCGAGCGTCCTTCACGACCGTGCCGGCGGGCACCTTTATCACCACGTCGGCTCCGCCCCTGCCCGACTTGTTGTTGCCCTGGCCGTGGTCACCTTTCTCGGCCTTGAACAGGCTCTTGAACCGGAAGTCCAGGAGGGTCCGCATGTGCGGGTCGGCCTCGATCGTCACGCTCCCGCCGTCTCCGCCGTCCCCGCCGTCGGGCCCGCCCCTGGGAACGAACTTCTCCCGCCTGAAACTGACGCACCCGTCGCCGCCGCGTCCGGCGCTCACTTCGATCTTAGCCCTGTCTATGAACATGACCCGCGCCGTCTCATTCCAGCTTGAAGCCGCCGTGCTTCTCGATGTGCGCCAGAAGCCCGCCGTCGTTCAGTATCTTGATCATGGCGTCCGGCAGAGGCACGAACTTGAGCTTCGCCCCGGTGGTCGTGTTCTCGACGACGCCAGCGCTCAAGTCTATGCGCAGGGTGTCGCCGTTGTTGATCTTGTCCGTGTCGCACTCCAGCACCGGGAGCCCGATGTTGATTGCGTTCCTGAAGAAAATGCGCGCGAAGGATTCCGCGAGCACCGCTCCCACCCCCGCGTGTTTTACCGCGAGCGGGGCCTGTTCCCTCGAGGAACCGCACCCGAAATTG
>CAZMZP010000092.1:0-14053 GCA_964570935.1 uncultured bacterium | reverse complement strand
GCAATGGGAGTCGTGATCATCGCTGACAAGTGCACGGGATGCAAGCTGTGCATCGCGTCCTGCCCCTACGCCGCGATTGACATGGTCGTCGACGTGGCTACGCTTAACGACAAGTGCACGGACTGCTGCGCCTGCCTGGATTCGTGCAAGGTCGGAGCCATCGTGTTCGAGGGCACCAGGCGCGAAAGAGAGGGAGCGGACCTGTCACAGTTCAGGGACGTGTGGGTGGTGGCGGAGCAGAGGGAGGCGAGCCTGCTCAGGGTGTCGAGGGAGCTCCTCGGAAGGGGGAGGGACCTGGCAAGCGCGCGGGGCCACCGGCTGTGCTCGGTCCTGATGGGAAGCGGTGTGCGGCACCTGGCTGACGACCTTTTTGAGCACGGCGCGGACGTGGTCTACCTGGCCGAGGCGGACGAGCTCGAGCGCTACCGCACAGGCCCGTATTCGCGCGTCCTGTCCGAGCTCATAGTCGAACACAGGCCCGAGATAGTCATATTCGGGGCCACCACCATCGGAAGAGACCTGGCCCCGAGGGTGGCCAACAGGATTCAGACCGGTCTTACCGCCGACTGCACAAAGCTGGAAATCGACAAGGAGAGCGGCGGGCTCCTCCAGACGCGGCCGGCCTTTGGCGGCAACATCATGGCCACGATCGTGTGCCCGAGGAGCAGGCCCCAGATGGCGACTGTCCGGCCCGGGGTGATGACCCTGCCGCAGAGGGAGCCGGGTAGGAGGGGACAGCTCGTCGTGAAGGAGGTCAAGCTCCGCAGGGCGGACCTTTCCACCGAGATAGTGAAGATAGTCAAGGGCGAGAGAAGGCACGTCAACCTGGAGGAGGCCCGGGTGATAGTGGCGGGCGGCAGAGGCCTCGGCGGTCCCCAGAAGTTCACGCTCATGGAGGAGCTGGCCGCAATCTTGGGCGGCGAGGTAGGCGCCTCGAGAGCGGCCGTGGACTCGGGCTGGATAGACTCCTCGCACCAGGTCGGCCAGACCGGGAAGACGGTGCGGCCGAAGCTCTACATCGCTTGCGGCATCTCCGGTGCCATTCAGCACCTGGCAGGGATGCAGTCGGCAGAGATCATAGTGTCCATAAACAAGGACCCGGACGCGCCCATTCACAGAATCGCGGACTTCGCAATAGCCGGCGACCTCAACAAGGTCGTGCCCGCGTTGATAGAGGAGCTGAAGAGCAAGGCAGCGGGGGCCGCGGCGTAGGTTCGGGCGTCCGCGCCGGGCAAGCGGTAGCCAGCGCGTGGGCGCTTGAAGAATTGAAGGGAGAGGGAAGTGGCTCGTTCAATAGTGTCGGTTCTCAAGACAAAGCCGGAAACCGTGGTCCAGGACTTCGGCAGGCTGATGGGGCTTGCCGAGTATCACAAGTTTGTCTCCAAGGACGCCGGGGTCTGCCTCAAGATAAACGTCTCGTGGCACCACTATTATCCGAGCTGCTCCACGACTCCCTGGCAGCTGGAGGGCGTCATCAAGCAGCTCCTGGCCGACGGCTACGACGCGAAGAGGCTCGTCCCGGTGCACAACAGCACCGTTGTCGTGGACCCGCACGTGGGACAGACCAACAACAAGCAGGAGGTAGTGCTCAAGACATACGGCCTCGAGCCCATATTCCTGAACGAGCCGCCCGTGAAGTGGATCCGGTACGAGCCCAAGCGTCCGATGCTGGCGCTGGACAAGGTGTTCCCGGACGGCATCTACATCCCCGAACCGCTCATAGGCCAGAGCATCATACACATGCCCACCATGAAGACTCACGTGTTCACGACCATGACCGGCGCCATGAAGAACGCATTCGGAGGTCTGCTCCAGGAGCGCCGGCATTGGACTCACGGCGTGATTCACGAGACCCTGGTGGACCTGCTGGAGATACAGAAGGAAATCCACAAGGGTGTTTTCGCGGTCATGGACGGCACCATCGCAGGCGACGGACCGGGCCCCCGCGCAATGAGGCCTCACGTCAAGAACTTCATACTGGCCAGCGGGGATTCGGTCGCAATAGACGCCGTGGCCGCCAAGATGATGGGGTTTGACCCACTGTCACTCAAGTTCATCCGGCTGGCGCACGAGAAGGGCCTGGGCTGCGGTGACGTGCGGGAAATAGAGGTCAGGGGAGAGGACATAAGCGGCGTAAACTTCCATTTCAGCGGAAATGAGGATACTTTCGCAAGTCGCGGCCAGAAAATGATTTACCACGGCTGCCTAAAGTGCATTGAGAAGCCGCTTCTGCGCAGTCCGATTGTACCCTGGTCGTACGCCGCCTCGCGGCTGTACCACGACGTCTACTGGTATCCGTTCGTGGGCAAGAAACGGACCGCCGAGATGATGAAGACGGAGTGGGGGAAGCTGTTCGAGAGATACTAGTCCGGCCGCCCGCCGCGTCGGGTCAGCCCGGACACATCCGCAAATACCCTTGAGTCAGGGCCTCCGCACAAGTATATTACTGACAGGCAATACGATGCAGAGTACTGCTGACTGAAGGAACAGCTGGTTCCGCATTCCGTATGACAACAGGCTGGTGGTGACAGATGCGACACGGTCTCACAAGAGAAGATGTTGTGAGGGTTCTGAAGGAGGAACTTCCTGAGCTCAAGCGGAAGTATGGCGTGACCAGGATAGGTCTTTTCGGCTCCTTTGCCAGAGGAACTCCCGGAGTCAGAAGCGACGTGGACATCCTGGTGGAGACGGACCGGCCCCTGGGGCTCGAATTCGTCAATCTGGCCGACCACCTGGAGAAAGCACTGGGAAGGAGGATCGACATCGCCACGTTCGATTCGTGGAAGCGGAGCTTCGACAATCCCAGATATCGTTCAATTGCCGAGAACGTGGGGAAGAATCTGCTCTATGTCTAAGAGACGGAGTGACACGGAGTATCTGGCGGACGCAAGCGAGGCCCTCGCAAGGATTCAGCAGTACATAGAAGGATACACGTTCGAGCGTTTCGTCGCGGACCTGAAGACTCAGGATGCCGTCATTCGGAATCTGGAGGTAGCCGGCGAGGCCGCGAAGCAGCTGTCCGATTCCTTCCGCAGGCAGCATCCGGTCGTTCCCTGGAAGGCACTCGCAGGCCTCAGGGACAGGCTGATTCACCACTACTTCGGTGTCAACTGGGCGATGGTCTGGCAGGCCGCCACGGTTGAACTGCCGAGGATTGCCTCCGACATCAATCGTATTCTAGCAGAGCATTAGTCGGTCAGAGTGTCCGGCACGGCTTCTTGAGTAGCACTCACGCAGTGCCAGGTCCGACTGCGTCAGCTCGATGTACCGAGCGACACCGGCTGGCAGAGCTCTATCATTACGCCGTGGGTGGAAGACGGGTGGATGAACGCGATGAGGTTGCCGTGGGCCCCCCGCCGGGGAGTTTCGTCTATCAGCTTCACTCCCGCCTTCTTGAGGTTCTCGAGCATCTGCCCGATGTCAGTCACTTCGAACGCGATGTGATGAAATCCCTCGCCCTTCGTCTTGAGAAACTTCGCGACTGTCACGTCCTCCCGAATCGGCTCGAGCAGCTCCACGTTTACCCCTGCCACCTGCAGGAAAGTCAGCTTGAGGCCGTGCTCTTCCGAGACCATCGTCTCGACGTGCTTCGCCTCGAACAGTGCCGAGAAAAGGCCGATTGCAGCCTCGGTGTCCCTGACGGCGATGCCGATGTGTCTTACTCCCCGAAACAGGGCGTCGTCCTTTGTGCCTTCGCTCACAGTATTCTCCTTTGCGCCTGGCAAACGGTCGGCTCAGCAGTCAGGCGGCGAGCCGGCTGGATCCCGCCGGGCGTTGCTCATACCGCCGGCCGGTACTCGCCCCACAGTGCCCGCAGCGTGTCACAGATCTCGCCCAGAGTCGCTCGGGCTCCGACGCAGGCCCGGACGCGCGGGAACAGGTTCTCGTCGCCCGTGGCCGCCTCGCTCAAGGCCGACAGAGCCTCCTTCCATCCGGCCCCGCGCTCGGCCCTGAACACTCGCAGTCTCTCGCGCTGCGCCCTCTCTATCCCCGGGTCGGGTGCGAACCCCACGACGGGAGAGGGTTCGTCCAGCTCGTACTTGTTCACTCCCACGACGCTCAGCTCGCCCGCCTCCACCATCTTCTGGTACCGATAGGCGCTCTCGTGGATCTCATTCTGCATGAAGCCGAGCTCTATGGCCCTGACGGCGCCGCCCATGTCGTCGATCTTGTGAATGTACTCTTCTACCTTCTCCTCTATCCTGTCCGTCAGCCACTCCACGAAGTACGACCCGCCCACGGGGTCTGCCGTGTTGACCACGCGCGATTCGTGGGCGACGAGCTGCTGTGTCCTCAAGGCCACCCGCACGGACGCCTCGGACGGCAGGTTCAATGCCTCGTCGTAAGAATTCGTGTGTAACGACTGTGTGCCGCCCAGGACTGCGGCCAGGGCCTGGAACGCCACTCTCACGACGTTGTTCTCCGGCTGCTGGGCCGTCAGCATCGAGCCCGCTGTCTGCGTGTGGAACCTGAGGCGGAGCGACGCCGGGTCCTTGGCCCCGAACCTGTCGCGCATTATCCTGGCCCACAGCCGTCGGGCCGCCCTGAACTTGGCTATCTCCTCGAAGAAGTTGTTGTGTGAGTTGAAAAAGAACGATATGCGCGGGGCGAATTCGTCAATCGCCATCCCGCGCCCGAGTGCCGCCTCCACGTACGCGATGCCGTTCGCGAACGTGAACGCCACCTCCTGGACCGCGGTCGAGCCCGCCTCACGGATGTGGTAGCCGCTCACGCTGATTGTGTTCCAGGCGGGGAGCTCGTCTTTGCAGAAGGCGAAGAGGTCTGTCGTGAGCCGCATGGACTGCGCCGGAGGGAATATGTACGTGCCGCGCGCCACGTACTCCTTGAGCACGTCGTTCTGGACGGTGCCGGAAAGCGTGCGCCGGGCCACGCCGTTCTTCTCCGCCACGGCGACATACATCGCCAGGAGGACCATCGCCGTGGAGTTGATGGTCATGGACGTGCTTACCTTGTCCAGCGGTATGCCGGCGAACAGCGCTTCCATGTCGTCCAGAGTGGCGATTGATACGCCGACCTTCCCGACTTCTCCCTCGACGAGCGGAGAGTCCGGGTCGTAGCCCATCTGGGTGGGCAGGTCGAAGGCCACGCTCAGGCCCGTCTGGCCGGCCTTGAGCAGGTAATGGAAGCGGCTGTTGGTGTCTTCGGCGGAGCCGAACCCCGCGTACTGGCGCATGGTCCATAGGCGGCCGCGGTACATGCTGGGCTGAGCGCCGCGCGTGAAAGGGAACTCGCCTGGAAAACCCAGTTTCTCGAGATAGTCGAATGGAGCAGCGCCAGGGGCCGCGCCTGAAGTCGGGCGCACGCCGACCTCCGGCGCCTCGCCTGCGGCAGCGCCGGCAACGTCCGCGGGCGTGTACAGCTCCTTGATGGGTATGCCGCTCTGGGTCTCGGTCACGGAGCGGGCGGGTTTCTTCGCGGGGGGAAAATCCGGCGTCACGGCTTCGACTCCACTATCAACAGCACGGCGGGCGGAGTCACGATGTCCTGTTCCTTGACGCACACCGTCTTCACAATGCCCGCCTCCGGAGCGCAGACCTCGTTCTGCATCTTCATCGCTTCCACCACGACAAGGGGCTGGCCCTTGTCCACTTTCTGGCCGGCCTTCACTCTCACCTCCACCACGAGGCCGGGCATCGGCGCCTTGAGCTCGTGTGTGCCGGTCCTGGGGCTCAAGGCCGCGGCGGCGGATATCCTCGCCCACAGCTCCTCGCGGAGCGAGATCCTGTACATCTCGCCCTGGATGGAGACACTCACGACGTCGCCGTCCGTCCTGACGTCCGCCTCGTACGACTTCCCTCCGATGAGCATCGAATATATCGAGCTCCACGGCATCTTCCTGGAGTCCACCTCGTACTTTCTCCCATCCAGTCTGACGGAGTAGAGGCCGTCCTCGAGCTCCACTTCCACTTCGTGTCGCTTGTTCTCGATTTGTGCGATGTACTTCATGTGCCTTGCTCGCGAGCCTCGGGGCCGGCCCCGAGGCACTCGCATTCCTAACGCCGTCTCTCGACGGGTCCCCTCAGCCTTCCTTGGAGCCTCCAGGCGGTGGACCCGGCCGCGGACCCTCCCGCGCCGGGGATGAACACCTTCCTGCTCGTCTGGAACACGTCCAGGGCGGCCGCGATTATGGCCGCCTCCTCGTAGCCGGGTCTTTGTTCCGGGACCGCGCTCGAGAATTTCCTGTCGATGAATGTGGCGTCTATCTCACCCTTGTGGAACGCCGGCTGGCGCATTATCCACTTGTGGAAGGGGATTGTGGTGGCGATTCCCTCAATCAGGTACTCGCTCAGGGCCCTCTGTGTGCGCTCGATGGCTTCCTTCCTGTCCTTTCCCCATACGATCAGCTTGGCCAGCAGAGGGTCGTAGTAGACGCTCACGTCCCACCCCTCGAAGATGCCAGTGTCGTTCCTGACTCCAGGGCCTTCGGGAATGCGGAGCCGCATGATCCTGCCGGCGGACGGCAGAAAGTTGTTGTAAGGGTCCTCGGCGTAGATGCGGCACTCTATCGCGTGCCCCCTCGGCCGCACGTCTTCCTGCCTGAGCGCGAGCTTCTTGCCGGCCGCGATGCCGAGCTGCTCTCTCACTATGTCTATGCCGGTCACAAGCTCGGTCACCGGGTGCTCGACTTGAAGACGGGTGTTCATCTCCAGGAAATAGAAGTCACGCTTCTCGTCCACGATGAACTCCACCGTGCCGGCGTTCGTGTACCCGACTTGCCTGGTGATGCGCACCGCGGCCTCGCCCATTTCGCGCCTGAGCTCCGGCGTCATTATGACCGATGGAGTCTCCTCGATAACCTTCTGGTGCCTCCTTTGGATGGAGCACTCTCTCTCTCCGAGATAAATGCAGTTGCCGTGGGAGTCGGCCAGGATTTGGAATTCGATGTGCCTCGGTCTGGTGATGTACTTCTCGACGTAGACCTCGTCGTTACCGAAGGCTGCCCTGGCTTCTCCTTTTGTGAGCCGTAGGGCGCTGTCCAACTCTTTCTCTTCGCGCACTACTCTCATGCCCTTTCCGCCGCCCCCGGCGGCGGCCTTGAGCATCACTGGATACCCGATTTGTCGCGCCCGTTTCTTCACCTCGGCGAGGGTCTTCGTAGGAGTCGTGGCGCCGGGAATGATGGGCGCCCCCACCGCCATGGCGGCCCGCCGGGCGACGAGCTTGTTGCCCATCGTCCTGATGGCCTTGCTGGAGGGGCCGATGAAGACGATCTTCTTGGCCTCGCACGCCGCCGCGAAGTCCTCGTTTTCGGCCAGGAAGCCGTAACCCGGGTGGACGGCGTCGGCCTTGACCTTTCGGGCGAGCGAGACGATGGCGTCTGTCTTGAGGTAGCTTTCTTCGCTGGGGGAGGGACCGATCCGGTAGGCCTCGTCGGCGAACCTAACGTGTCTGGATTCTCTGTCGGCGTCGGAGTAGATGGCTATCGAGGCGATGCCGGCCTCCTTCAAGGCCCTTATGATCCGCACGGCGATCTCGCCACGATTGGCTATTAGCACGCGTTTGAACATGGACCCCCATCCGGCGCGAGTTTACTGGTGCTGTCTGGGTTGACTATAGCACCCGGCGGCGCGGGTTTCAACGCGCGTGCCGCCATGGCGTGCCGTCCCGGTCCCCCACGCGCGCGGAGCGCCGGGCCTGCCGCCGCTTGCCTCGCGGCAAGCTCCCGGCCGTGGAGCCGCATTCTGGGCTTGACCGCCGCATTACGTAGGATTAGGTTTGACCTCGCGGACGCACCGGCCCCGGAAGCCGGACCTTACAGGCAGTGACAGGAGGTTTCCCCCATGTCGAACGAAGGTAAGACCTCGGACCTCAGGCGGCGCAAGAAGAACGCCATGCTCGGAGGCGGCCAGGAGAGGATCGACAAGCTTCATGCGTCGGGCCGGCTCACGGCCAGGGAGTCCATCGAGCTTCTGCTCGACAGGGGCACGTTCGAGGAACTTGGGCTCTTCGTCACGCACCGGTGTCGCGATTTCGACATGTTCGACAAGCGGATAACCGGAGACGGCGTGGTGGCCGGTTACGGTTACATCGACGGAAGACTGGTCTACGTGTTCGCGCAGGACTTCACGGTGTTCGGCGGCACGCTGAGCGAGGCCAACGCCAGGAAGATCTGCAACATCATGGACCTCGCCATGCAGAACGGAGCGCCCATAATCGGCATCAACGACTCGGGCGGGGCCAGGATCCAGGAGGGCGTGGCCAGCCTCGGGGGATACGCGGACATATTCCTCAGGAACACGCTCGCTTCCGGAGTCGTCCCCCAGATATCGGCCGTGTTCGGGCCGTGCGCCGGAGGAGCCGTGTACTCCCCGGCCATCACGGATTTCATACTGATGGTGAAGGGCACCAGTCACATGTTCGTGACCGGGCCCGAGGTCATCAAGAGCGTCACGAAGGAGGCCGTCACGTTCGAACAGCTGGGCGGCGCGGTGACGCACAGCACGAAGAGCGGGGTCGCGCATTTCGCGGCGGAGGACTGCCGGGACTGCCTTCTCATGATGAGGAAACTCCTGAGCTTCGTTCCGCAGAACAACACGGAAGACGCGCCCAGGCTGGAGTGCACGGACGACCCCAGCAGGGCGGACGCCGAGCTGGCGAACATCGTGCCCGGGGACCCCGGCAAGCCGTACGACATGAAGGAGATAATCACGCGGGTGGTCGACAACGGCGAGTACTTCGAGGTGCAGAAGGACTACGCCGAAAACATCACCGTGGGTTTCGCGAGACTGAACGGCAGGTCCGTGGGTGTCGTGGGGAACCAGCCCAAGGTGCTTGCCGGATGCCTGGACATAAAGTCGTCCACCAAGGGCGCCAGGTTCGTGCGGTTCTGTGACGCCTTCAACATCCCGCTGGTCACGTTCGAGGACGTGCCCGGTTTCCTCCCCGGAACGGAGCAGGAGTACGGCGGGATCATCAAGCACGGGGCGAAGCTTTTGTACGCGTACTGCGAGGCCACCGTTCCCAAGCTGACCGTCATCACGCGGAAGGCATACGGCGGCGCCTACGACGTCATGTCCAGCAAGCACGTCCGCGGCGACTACAACGTCGCCTGGCCCACGGCGCAGCTGGCGGTGATGGGAGCCGAGGGCGCGGTCAACATAATGTACAGGCGGGAAATAGCGGAGGCCAAGAACCCGGTGGCGGCCCGGAAGAAGTTCGTCGACGACTACAACGAGAAGTTCGCCAACCCCTACATCGCGGCCGAGCTGGGATACCTTGACGACGTGATAGAGCCCGCCGAAACCCGGCCGAAGCTCATAGGCGCCCTGGAAATGCTCCAGAACAAGCGCCAGAGCCTGCCTCCCAAGAAGCACGGGAACATCCCGCTGTAGGCCGGCGGAACGCCGCGCCCAGCGCGGTCAGAACCGAGAAGGGCGGGCCGGCCGCCGTTCACGCCGGCCGGGCCGGCCCCCGAAGGCAGGCGAAACCTCCTTGCCGATTGCTGCGTAGTAGTCTGTGAACGACTTCCACAGAAAGAGGATTGCCATGAGGCGTTTGCTTATCTCCATGGGTGCTTTTTCGATTTCGGCAGTGCTGTTCCTGGCGGTGCTCTGTTCCACCTCCTGCGTCGCCGAGTTCGACGAGCAGAGCGCGTACAGGAGTGATTTCGAGCAGACCTACGCGCTCGATTCCGGTGGCACGGCCTCGGTGAAAAACGTCGACGGTTACATCAGAGTGACCACGTGGGACAAGAACGAGGTCGGCTTCAAGGGTGTACTCAGAGTGAGGGCGACCACCAGGGAGGAGGCGAAACGGCTCGCGAAGGACATAAACGTCATAGTGTCGCACGACGAGAAATCGTTCTCCATCGAGGTCAAGAAGACCGGGGCCGCGCGCTGGGTTCACTGGGGTATCGGACACCAATGGGCTCTGGACATAGACCTGAACGTGCCGCGACAGTGCAATCTCGACCTCTCGACTGTGGACGGCTCCGTGGAGGTCTCTGGTGTGGAGGGCACCGTGGACGTGAACACTGTTGACGGCAGCATAGACGTCGTCGACGTGCGCGGGGACATAGACTGCAACACTGTGGACGGCTCGTGTGAGCTCTCCAACGTCGAGGGCAAGGTCGAGGCGGGCAGCACCGACGGAAGCGTGACCGTAGACGGCAAACTCCACGGCCTCAGGGCGCGCACTGTTGACGGCAGCGTGCGAGTCACGGCGCTCGAGGGCAGCACGGACGCGGAGGGCTGGAGGCTCTCGACCGTTGACGGTTCGGTAACTGTGAGGCTGCCCAAGTCGCTGTCTTTCGACCTTGAAGCTTCGTCCGTGGACGGACACATCTCCATCTCGGGGCCCGCGCAGTTCGTGTCAAGGTCTCACCGGAAAGTCGTGGCCACGCTCGGCAAGGGAGGGTCCCCGCTGGAGATCAGCACTACCGAGGGGTCTGTTACAGTGGAGCTCGAAGAGTAGGTCAACGGACGTTTTCCCCCGCATTAGGGGTCCATCGCCGCGTGAACCCCGGCCGGCTCCACTCGGGCCGGCCCGCGGCCGGCGTCATCCGCTCAATGCGACTCTGCGCTTGACATCCGCACATCATTTCCGTAGCATTCTGGGCTGATTGTTTCTCACCCTTGTGCCAGGGCCGTCCCTCACCTGAAGCACGAGCCATGGGGAGTCGTTCTCGTGCTCTTGGCGTATCTCCCGATCCTCATCTGGATTGTGTTCTGCGCGGGGCTCGCGCTCGCGATCCTCTTTCTTTCGCACCTTCTGGGCAGGAAGCGACCCACCCGGGAGAAGCTGTCCCCGTACGAGTGCGGCATTACGCCCGTGGGCGACGCCAGGGGGCGCTTCCCCATAAAGTTCTACATCATAGCCGTGATCTTCCTTGTGTTTGACATCGAGGCCGCCTTCCTTTATCCGTGGGCGGTCGTGTACAAGAGGCTCGCGTTTGCGGGCCTGATAGAAATGGCGCTTTTCATGGCGGTCCTGCTGGTGGGCTACCTGTATTTGTGGAAGAAGCGCGTGTTCGACTGGGAGGATTGAGGGTAACCGACGCGATGAACCAGATAGAAATCCCTAAGAGCCAGATGGAGCGCTACCTCGAGCAGTCCATCCTGTTCACCACCGTAGAGAAGATGGTGAACTGGTCGAGGAGGTCCTCGATCTGGCCGGTTTCGTTCGGCCTCGCATGCTGCGCCATAGAGATGATGGCGACCGGCGCGTCGCGGTTCGACATCGCGAGGTTCGGGGCGGAGGTCTTCCGGGCGTCTCCCCGGCAGGCAGACTTGTTGATAGCAGCGGGCACGCTCACCCAGAAGATGGCGCCCGTGTTCAGGAAGATCTACGACCAGATGCCCGAGCCCAAGTGGGTGATAGCCATGGGGGCCTGCACGATCTCGGGTGGCATCTTCGACAACTACAGCGTGGTCCAGGGGATCGACAGGATCGTCCCGGTGGACGTCTACGTCCCGGGATGTCCTCCGACCCCGGAGGGGCTCATCCACGGCATCATGAAGCTTCAGAAGAAGATCGAGACGGAGCCGCTGAGAAAGCTGTGGGAGAAGCCGGACCGCATGATCAGGCCGTGAGAATCTGCCGCAGGCGGCGGGTGGTAAGGACGCATGGGCGCGACGGAAAAGAAGGCGACTGAAAAACTGAGGGAACGGTTCGGCGACGCGGCCGTGCTGGAGCTCAAGGAATTCCGGGACGAGGTCACGCTCGTGGTCAGGAGGGAGCTCATAGTGGAGATATCACGGTTCCTGCGGGACGAGCCGGAGCTGCGGTATGATTTCCTTTCCGACCTTTGCGGCGTGGACTGGCCGGGCAGGCCCGAGAGGTTCGAGGTCGTGTACAACCTCTACTCCTTGAGTAGCAAGTCCAGGTTGAGGCTCAAGGTCCGGCTGACCGAGAGTGACCCTTCCGTGGCGTCGGTAAGCGGTGTCTGGCCCACGGCCGACTGGCACGAGAGGGAGACATACGACCTCTTCGGGATACGCTTTGCGGGCCATCCCGACCTGCGCCGCATACTCAACCCCGACGACTTCGGAGGTTTTCCGTACAGGAAGGACTTTCCGATACGGTGACGTGTTTGCCCTGATGGGGAGGAATGTTTGGCGGTTTCCGAAAGAATGATCCTGAACATAGGCCCCCAGCACCCCAGCACTCACGGGGTTCTGCGCCTTGTGGTCGAGCTGGACGGCGAGACGGTCGTCAAGATCACACCCCACATCGGCTATCTGCACCGGGCCATAGAGAAACTCTGCGAGACCAAGACCTACTATCAGTGCATTCCGCTGACCGACCGGCTGGACTACCTGGCCCCGCTGTCGAACAACCTCGGTTACGTCCTGGCCGTGGAGAAGCTGCTCGGACTTGAGGTGCCGCGGCGGGCGCAGTATCTGAGAGTGCTAATGGCGGAGCTCACTCGCATCTCGTCCCACCTGATATGGCTGGGGACCCACGCGATGGACGTGGGGGCGATCAGCGTGTTCTTGTACACGTTCAGGGAGCGCGAGACTACCTACGACCTGTTCGACCTCGCCCACGGCGCCAGGATGAACGTGAGCTACATGCGGGTCGGCGGGCTCGCGCGCGACATCACGCCTGAGTTCACGACGAGACTGAAGGCCTTCATGGACGAGTTCCCGGCCAGGATGGACGAATACGAGACGCTCCTGACCAAGAACAGGATATGGCTCAACAGGACAAAGGGCGTCGGGCAGCTGAGCGCGGCCGACGCGATCGGCCTGGGCGTGAGCGGCCCGAACCTGAGAGCGTCCGGGGTCGACTGGGACTTGCGTCGCGCCGCTCCGTACTCGGCGTACGAAGAGTTTGATTTCAAGGTAGCGGTCGGACAGAACGGCGACGTGTACGACAGGTACCTCGTGAGGCTGGTGGAGATGAGGGAGAGCCTCAAGATAGTCAGGCAGGCGTTCGAGGGACTGCCCGAGGGGCCGGTCATAGTCGACGACCCGAAGGTGGCCTTCCCGCCGAGGGAACGGCTCTCGCGTGACATGGAGTCCGTGATACACCATTTCAAGCTTGTGAGCGAGGGGTTCAGCCCGCCCGAGGGGGAAGTCTACGTCGGCATAGAGGCGCCCAAGGGCGAGCTGGGTTTCTACATCGTGAGCGACGGAGGCCCCAACCCGTACAGGATAAAGGTGAGGGCTCCTTCTTTCGTGAACCTGCAGGCCCTGCCGAAGATGGCCGAAGGCCGGCTCATCGCCGACCTGGTGGCAGTCGTCGGCAGCATAGACATCGTGCTGGGCGAGATAGACCGGTAGGGACGCATGAGCGGGTCCCGGGCCTTCCGCCCGGGTTGGTGAGCCCGAGCGCGGAGCACGCGCCACGCCTGGACGTGGGATGAACGCGGGACAGAGATGGGAAAGACGTTGGGAAAGAAATTCTCTCCGGAAGCACAGAAGGAAATAGACAGAGTCGTTTTCGCTTACGGAGTGAAGGAGTCGGCGCTCCTGCCGCTGCTCCACATCGCGCAGAGGGAGTTCGGCTGCGTGGACAGCGAGGCGGTCGAGCTCGTGGCCCGGACGCTGGGGGTCAGTCCCACCCGGGTCGCAGAGACGGCCAGCTTCTACACGATGTTCAGCTCGGTTCCCCTGGGTAAGCACGTGATACAAGTCTGCACCAACGTCTCGTGCTCGCTCCTGGGGTCAGGAAGCATCCTGCGCCATCTGGAGACGAGACTGGGTGTGGTGAGGGGGCGCACGCGGCCCGACGGGCTGGTGACCCTGGGCACGGTGGAGTGTCTGGGCTCGTGCGGGACGGCGCCGGTCATGGCGGTGGACGGCACGTACTACGAGAACCTCACGACGGAAAAGGTGGAGTCCATCCTGCGCGACCTGGGGCTGTAGGGGTCTGAACGGAATCATGGCTGAGAAAATCCTGCTCAAGAACGTGGGAATCGCCGGCTCGGAACGGCTCGACACGTATCGGGCCGGCGGTGGCTACCAAGCCCTGGAGAAGGCCCTTCGCGAGCTTCGTCCATCGGAGGTCACCGACGCGGTCAAGAAGTCTGGTCTCCGCGGAAGGGGCGGCGCCGGGTTTCCGGCCGGGCTCAAGTGGAGTTGCGTGC
>CAZMZP010000091.1:0-7851 GCA_964570935.1 uncultured bacterium | reverse complement strand
AAAGGGCAGGCCCTGGCGGAGACAGATCTGTCTGTAGAAGAGACGAATCGCCTATGTGGGACGCATGCCCAGCTTCTTGAGGACTCCCTCGGCCTTCTTCTTGGTCTCGGATTCGATTCTGGCGTGAACTACTGAACTCTTGCTCATGTCTGGACTGTATCACGCCTGCAACACAATGTCAAGAGCCGTTTCTCGGCGCTGCCCAGGTGATTGTGGGCGGGCGGGAGAAGAAGGTACAGGATTGCGAAGCAGGACTTTCCTATATCGGGCAGCAGAACCAAGAACGGAAAGCTTTCAGCGATCGGCTGTACCCCGCTTGTTCCTAGGTCGCGTGGCCCAGCGCAGAGGAAGCCTTCTCAGCGGCGGCCATGGCCTGAGTAATCGTCTCCTGAACTGTCTGCGACGAGTGGGCCAACCCGCAGATGTAGACGCCCTTCCTGGAAGTCTCCACCGGCCTCAGCTTGGGATGAAGCTCCTTGAAGAAGCCGTTGGAGTCGATTTCAATGCCCAGGACTTCGGCGAGCGGTCCAGATTCCGGACTCGGCCGCAGGCTCGTACTGAGGATGGCGTAATCCGCGTTGAGCGTCTCCTGGGCAGCGGCACCCTCGCGCCGGAATGTGACATTGAGTGGCTTGCCGCCGGGCTGCTCGCCTGATTTTGACGGCGCCGGCGACACCTCCACGGATGTTCCCCGCAGGACAAGCGCGGCGCTGTCTTTCACACCGACGAGCTCGATGCCCTTCTCAAGTGCCTCGGTCAGAAGCTCTTCTTCCAGCCCGTACACTCTGATGTCCCTGTGGACGATCGTGACTCTGGCGTCCGGCCGCGCTTTCTTCACGGCAAGCGCGTTTCTCAGCGCCTGCGCGCAGCAGACGCGCGAGCAGACCGGCCAGTCCGAGCTGCGAGAGCCAACACACTGAACCATGACGACGGAGGGGGCAGTACCCGCGGTAGCCGGCACACCGCTGCTGGCGGCACCGGCGGACGCTGCTGTCCCGGCTTCTCCCAGCGTCTTGGCGACCTCTCCGCTCGCCAGCGCCTTCCCGAATTCGAGCTGGGTCAGAACCCTGGCATCCTTGCCGTGCATGAGGCCGTCCGGGACGTGCTCCCGGCCGCCGGTGCAGACTACGACTGCGCCAAAGGTGTCAGTGGCACTGGTGGTTCCGCCGACGGAACCGGCTGCGTCGCCGGTCTTGAACACGACGGAGAACTTGCCGGCGTCTCCGGAGAATTTGGCCAGCTCGGTTGAGGTCAGAATATGTATTTAGGGACTTGCCTTTGCGGCTTCGAGAAGGTTCGTCACAACATCCTTCTCTGACTTTTCATCCAGCTTGAACTCGTAGCGGCAGAGCATTCCTCCCGCGTCCTTCTTCTTCTCCACCACGGTGACGTCGTGCCCCATCCGCGCGAGTTCGTTCGCGGCCACGAGGCCCGCCAGGCCACTGCCGATCACGAGGACCGGCGCTGAAGCCACCGCTGCACCTCCGGCGGCCGCATCCCCCTGGGCACCCGCAGGCCGCCCGAGGGTCCTCAACGCAACCGCGGCAGTCGCGTCAGCGTGACTGACCGAAGACTGAATGTCCATCGGCGCAGTGAACGAGCCCGCCGACAGTATGCCGGCCTTGCTGGTCACGCCGGGGTTGAGCGAGTCTGTCGTGCAGAAACCGTACTTGTTGAGCCTGACGCCTGTCTTTCTGGACAGCGCTTTGCCCGCAGCCCTCACGCCGACCGAAAGCACCACCAGGTCGAATTCTTGGACTCGCGCGCCTGACTCCGGAGCGCCGGGCTGAGCGCCAGCCCTCGGCGACACCCCACCGTCAGGCGACAGCTCCACCGTGAGATTCCGGGTCTCCGCGACCTCCGTAATCTTCGCCACCTGGCCGCGTACGAGACTGATTCTCTTCTCCCTGACCATACTCTGGTAGAACTCCTCCGACCCCTTGCCCAGAGGACGCATGTCGCGGTGGAGAATTGTGACCTTGGAATCCGAGATGAGCCCCGTCAGGGCAAGCGCCTCCTTCATCGCCGTCATGCAGCAGATGCTGGAGCAGAAGTCCGCGCCTATGGCCTCGTTCCTCGACCCCACACACTGCACGAAGGCTATGTTTGACGGGACTCGGCCGTCGTAAGGCCTCAGCACGTAGCCGCCGTAGGGGCCGGTCGGAGCCAGCATCCGTTCGAGCTCGATGCTGGTGATGACGTTCGGGTACTTCCTGTAGCCCAGCTCGGATATCCTGCCCGCGTCGAACTCGTCGAAACCGGGCGTCAGTATCACGGAATTAACCTTGAGCCGGAGCGTCTTGCCCTTCTCGTCGTACACTACGGCCTTGGGGTCGCACTCGGCCAGGCACAGCCCGCACCCGATGCAGCGCCGGCAGCTCAGGCAGCGCTTCGCTTCCTTGAGCGCGCGCTCCTCGTCGAAGCCCAGCTCCACCTCGCGGAAACTCTTCCTCTCATCGAGGGGAATGTGCGGCATCTTTTCCCGTGACGACGGGATGTCCTTGAACTCCGTTATGAATTTGCTCTTCTTCATTTCTCTTCCAGGAACTTCTCCATCGAGTCCGCGGCCGTGTGCGCCGCCGCGATGGCCTGTATGACCGTAGCGGGCCCCGTCACGCTGTCACCGGCCGCGAAGACCCCGGGCCGGTTCGTGGCCATGGTGCTCTCGTTCACGACGAACGAGTTCCACTTGGATATCTTGAGGCCGTGTCCCTCGTGAAGGAACGCGAGGTCCGGCTCCTGGCTGATGGCCGGCACCACGCAGTCGGTCTCTATCTCGAACTCCGAGCCTTCCATCGGGATGGGGCTCCGCCGGCCGCTCGCGTCCAGCTTGCCGAGCTTCATCTTAGTGCACAGCATGCGGGCTACCTTTCCGTTTTCCCCAATCATCTTGACCGGAGCCGCAAGGTAGTGGATCTTGACGCCTTCCCTCTCCGCCTCTTCGATCTCCCACGAATTGGCGGGCATCTCTCTCCTGCTCCGTCTGTAGAGGATGCTGACTTCGTCCGCGCCCACCCTGAGCGCGGTGCGCGCGGAGTCTATGGCGGAATTGCCGCCGCCTATCACTATCACTTTCTTCCCGGGCTTGGCCGTGTCTCCGAGGTTGACCCTTCGCAAGAACACCACACAGTCCAGCACTCCGGCCAGCTCTTCCTCCCCCGGCACGCCCAGCTTGAGCCCCTTGTGCGCGCCTATCCCCAAGAACACGGCTCTGAAGCCTTCCTTGAACAGGTCATCTATCGTGTGACTCTTGTCTATCGGCGAGCTGAGCTTGAGCTCCACCCCCAGCGCCTTGATGTATTCGATGTCTGAGTCGATGATGTCGCGCGGGAGACGATACTCGGGTATGCCCAGCCAGACCATCCCGCCCGGCACCGGCGCCGCCTCGAAGATCGTGCACTCACGGCCTTTCATAGCGAGGTCGTACGCGACGGTGAGGCCCGCCGGCCCCGCTCCGACGACCGCGACCTTGCTGTTGGGCTTCTTCGGAGTGGGTTTGGGGAGTGGGAGCTTGCCCCGCTTTCGTAAGTCGAGCTCGAAGTCGCTGGCGAACCGCTTGAGCGCGTCTATGGCGATGGGCTCGTCCTGCCTCCCGCGGTTGCACGCGCTCTCGCACGGGTGGTTGCACACACGGCCGCAGATTGCCGGGAGCGGATTCGTGCGCCGCACGACGTCCACGGCTTCGACGTACTTGCCGTCCGCGATGAGGCCGACGTAGGTCCTCACGTCCACGTGCGCCGGACACGTCTCCACGCAGATGGGCGTCTCTTTTTCCAAATTGTAGAAGTGCGGAACGGAACACCAGTTGTGTGAGTCTATGGCCGTTCGTAAGGAGAGTCCTTCCTCGAACGCGTTGAACGGTTTTATCGGGCACACCACCGCACACGCGCCGCAGAAGTTGCACTTCTCGTTCACCCTGGTCGGCTCCTGCCTGACCACCACTTCGAACTTGCCCGCCTCGCCCGAGACTTCCTCGACTGACGCGTTCGTGATGAGATGGATGTTGGGGAACTGCTTCAGGGCCTCGAGCCTGGGCGCGAGCTGGCACTGGACCGTGCCGTCGGCCAGGTACGTGGTGTCCAGCTGCGCCATCGTGCCGCCTACGGTCGGGCACTGCTCGACGAGATAGACCTCCACACCAGCAGCGGCCAGTTCCAGCGCGGCCTCTATTCCGGCTATGCCGGCGCCGACTATCAGGGTTGATGGTTTTCCGTTAACCTGTGTGATTTGACTCATTTGTTATCGATCCGTGACCGGCCCCCCGGTGGACCCGATCCGTGGTCCCGCGGCTTCCTCGCAGAGCATCTTTGCCGAGAGCGGCCGGCCTTCTCCCGTCACGCGCCAGAGCGGCGTGCGACCTTCGACTTTCTCGATTTCAGCCATGCCCATCCTGCGCATGTCGGCGAGCTGCCTCACGACCCGATACGGAGATGTCTTGAGCGCGGCGGTCAGTTCCTCAACCGACACGAGCTTATCCTTCCCGCGCAGGACGATCTCCTGAATTGTGCACTCGTCCATCACTATCTCGTCGAACATCCGGCCGAGCTCGTGCTCGGTGAAGACCTCGCCGTAGATGTTGCCCTGCGCTGCGAACTCAACCCTCTTTCCGATCACCCATCTGAGTTTCTTTCCCTCGAGGACGTTTGCCGCGACCTCCAGCTTCAGGGCGAGCTCGTCGGATGTCAGTCCCTCCGTCACGCCCAACGGACCCAGCTTCTTCACCGAGTCCATGAACTCCGACGCCAGCTTGACGAACTTGGGACCCTCGGCGGACGACATGAACCTGAGCTCCAGCCTCTCAGGACTGATTCCACAGAAAGAGAGCACCTTTTTCGTGACCATCGTCCTGGTCTGGCTGTGGTAGTTGCCGTCCGTATAGTGGCACTCACCCAGAAGGCACGCGCCGATGAACACGCCGTCGGCGCCGTGCTTAAAGGCGTTCATGACGATAGACGGGTCCACCCTGCCCGAGCACATCACTCGGATGACCCTGATGTCAGGCGGATACTGAAGTCTCGCTACCCCGGCGAGATCTGCTGCTCCGTATGCTCACCAGTTGCAGCAGAACGCCAGGATCTTCGGCCTGAATTCGCTCATGCGTCTCCTGTCGAGGCGGCGGCCCCGTCTGCCGGCCTACTCTGCCGTGCCCGCGGTCGGCGCTGCCGGCCCTTCTCCCTTCAAGTACGCTTCCACCTGCGAGTTCAACTGCTCGTCGGTGTAATGGCTCATCGCTATCGCGCGCTTGTAGCAGGTCGCGGCGCACACGCCGCACCCCTTGCACGCGACGTCTATGAACTTGGCCTTCGGGCCCTTGGGTGTCTCCACTATTTCTATCGCGCCGTAAGGACAGTTGGCGGCGCACATTCCGCATCCGCGGCACGCTTCTTCGTCGTACAGCTCGCTGACTATCGGCTCCACCTTTACGAAACCCCTGGTGAGCGGTATTGACGCGTGGGACGCGGCGCCAAGCGCCTGACAGATGCTCTCGCCGGTCGTGGCCGGCCAGTGAGCGGTGCCGCATATGTAGATGCCGTCCGTGGCGAAGTCCACCGGCCGCAGCTTGACGTGCGCTTCCAGGAAGAACTTGTTTTCGTCGAGCGGCACTTTGAGCATCTTCGAGACGTCGTCCGCACCCTCGTTCGGGACCAGCGGCGGAGAAAGCACGACCAGGTCCGCGTCGAGGGCAATCTCTCTGCCGATAATCGGGTTCAGCACCTTCACCTTTCCGTCTGCGACGGCCGGCAGGCTCTCGGGCGAGTAGTTCACGAACCTGACGCCTATTTCCTTCGCCTTGCGGTACATCTCTTCATTCGTGACGCCGTAGCACTGGAGGTCGCGGTACAGCACGTGGACTGACGCGTCGGGCACCGCTTCTTTGATGAGCATCGAGTTCTTGATGGCATTCATGCAGCATATCTTAGAGCAGTAGATCCGCTCCCTTATCCGCGCTCCGGCGCAGAGTATCATGACGAAGCGTTTGCCCAGCGCCGCGTTCACCTTTCCCCGCTTGAGCAGCCCTTCGAGCTGGAGCTGGCTTATCACCTTCTTCCCGTCGTATCCGAAGTAACCATCAGGCACGAGCTGGCTGGCGCCGGTCGCGACGACGATGACCCCGCAGAGGAAGTCGTGGGCCGCGGTCGTCCCGCCCTGGGCCGCGGCGCCCTTTTCCCCCACAGGGGTAACGGTAGCGCGATAACGGCCGATGTAGCCCTTCACGTCCGTGACTTTGCTCGACGTGGAAACCTGTATTCGTGGATGCCTCTTCACTTCCTCTGCCTTCGCCGCCACGAAGTCGCCAGCTGAGATGCCCGACGGGTAGAGCTTGTTCAGGTGCCTGACCAGGCCCCCTAACTCCTTCTCTCGCTCCACGAGCTTGACGGTGAATCCCCTCTTCGCAAGAGAAAGCGCCGCCGTCATGCCGGAAATCCCGCCGCCAATCACAAGAGCGGCGCGCTCGACGTCCGTCGTTATCTCTTCCTTGGGCTCCAGGCGGGTGGCCCTGGCCACACCCATCCTGACCAGGTCCTTGGCCTTCTGCGTGGCGATTTCCTTGTCTTCCTTGTGCACCCAGGAGCAGTGCTCACGGATGTTTACGAACTCGAACAGGAATTTGTTGAGCCCCGCTTCTTCGCAGGCCGCTCTGAACAGCGGTTCGTGCGTGCGCGGCGTGCAGGCCGCGACCACGACGCGATTGAGCTTGTTGTCCTTTATGGCGTTCTCAATGTCCGTGACACCGGCTTCGGAACACGAGAAGAGATTCTCGCGGGAGAACACCACGTTGGGCAGCGTCTTGGCGTAGTCCGAGACCGCCTTGGTGTCCAGGAACCCGGCGATGTTAGTACCGCAGTTGCAGATGAAAGTGCCTATGCGGATGTCGCCCGCGTTTGCAGTCTTCTCTGGCGCCGGCTTGGACCCTATGTTTGTCTTCTCTTCCATGTTGCCTACTTGGCCACCACCACGACTTCCGGCAGCACCAGCTCGCCCGCCTTCATGGCCGCCGCGCCGGCCTGATAGACCGCCTCCGGGATGTCGCAAGGACCGTTGCAGAACCCGCAGGCGAATATGCCGGGACATGAAGTGTCGGTCGGCGCCTCGACGCTCAGCTTGATGAACTCGTTTTCGTCCAGCTCAATTCCCAGTATCTTCGCAAGCTCGTTGGACTTGTTGGCGGGCATGGCCGCGGTGGCCAGCACCACCAGGTCAAACGTCATTGATCTCACTTCCTGTTTTCTGGTGTCTTCGTACCACACGGTTGGGTTGCCGTCTTTGTCCTGCTGGACCTCGGCCACCCTTCCGCGCACGTAGTTGATACCGTACAGCTCGTGCCCCTTGATTTCGTACTCCTGGAACCACTTCCCCACGTTCCGGAAATCCGTGTGGAATATGTACGACACGGCCTCCGGGTCGTGCTCGCGCGCCAGCATCGCGTCCTTGATGGCGTACATGCAGCCGACGGTGCAGCAGTACTTACAGTAGTTCATGTCGCGGGACCCTATGCACTGGAGGTACGCCACTCTCTTGGCCAGCTTCTTGTCCGACGGCCTGTACAGGTGCCCTCCGGTCGGGCCCGTGGCGTTGATCAGCCGCTCGTACTCCAGACCAGTGATGACGTTCTTCACGCGGCCGTAGCCGAAGTGCGTCATCGGCGTAGGGTCGAACACGTCGAGACCCGTCGCGACGATGACGGCGCCGACTTTGAGCTCCAGAATTTCGTCCTTCTGCTCGAAGTCGATGGCCTTCTTCTGGCACACCCTCTCGCACAGCCGGCACTTGCCCTTCTCGAAATATGTGCAGTTGTTCTTGTCTATGGTCATGACCGCCGGTATGCCCTGCGCGAAGTACATGTATATC
>CAZMZP010000090.1:0-8647 GCA_964570935.1 uncultured bacterium | reverse complement strand
GTAAACGGAATCAGCGATATCACGTACAGCGGCTCGAAAAACTCTGCGTGGTAGATCGCCGTTTCCGAAAGTCCGAACTGCATGAAATGGGTCGGCGCAAAGTCGATCCTGTGAGCCGCCAGGTACTTGCCTTCCTCGGCGTCTAAGACACCGCTCACGCTGGAGACCTTGACCTTCTTCCCGAAGGTCCTGGTGAGGTGCAGCATAGTGTAACTGTCGGCGCCATCCGAAAGAAGCAACGTGCCAGTCCTGCCAGGACCCCATCTGACCTTGTCCCGCCCGACCTGGACGTCTGCCCACGGGGTTCTCATGGCGGCGTAGAACCTGTCCGCGAAAATGATGAAGTCCGGGATAGAGAACAGCTCCTCGCCGTACTTCCAGCCGTCAGTGACCTTGCCTGCGTAGACGTCCTGGTAGATGACGAGGTTCGGCCGCAGTATTGCAGTGGCTTGAATGCCAACCCTGGAGCCTTCGATCGTCGCGCCGTCGACCCTGGAGCCCTGCCACTGAACGTTCTCTCCGCCCGCCCATTGCGCGTCCACGTATGTGGACAGCCGGAAATCGGTCTTCTCACTCCTCGAATGGAGCATGTACGGCATGGGTCTGTATCCCGAGTCACCCCGCAAATACGAGATTTCCCGGCTGAACTCCCGGAGCAGCCTCTCCATCGGCGCGTAGCCCCCAGGCACGCGAGGGTCGCTCTGGAGCGACATGAGGAGAGCGGCCACGTCGTACCTGGACGCCGGCCTGGAGCTCACGAATACGGAGTCCATCATCCCGGCGACCCAGAGCTTCTGGAGCTCGTCGTAAGCCCAGTGGTCCGTCGGCAGGAGTTCGGGCGGACGTTCCGGCGGCAAGGCCGCCGGCAGGGCAGTGCCTTCGCCGGCCCCAGCGCTCACAGCCGGCGCCAGCGTTGCCGCCAGCAGGAACAACGCCACACAGACAGACTTCGCGCAGCTGTTCTTCGGAGGCCGAGTGATTCTCATGGCGCCATGTTAGGCACGGAAGCCACGCGATGTCAAGTGAAGGAGCGGGCTCGTACGCACCGCCGGACTCATCGAGTGAGCGTCTCATCTTCCGTGTCCGGGCCGACCCGCGCCGCAAACAAAGAGGCGCAGCGGCGTGAACGCGCGCTGCGCCTCCGTGAACTCTCTCGGCGGAAACTGTGCGTCCCGCCTACCTCATCCCTCTCCTGTGCCTGGCCTCCTCGTACTCCTTCTTGTCCGGGAAGAGCACGATCTTGGCCGACTTCCTCGGCCTCGTCATCATCTCAGCGAAGGCCTTGTCGAACTCGGACAGCAGGTAGATGTGGCTCACGACCGGACTGATGTCCAGACGCTGGGACGCCAGCAGGTTGCGGACTCTGAACCACGTATCGTACATCAGACGTCCGTTGATGCCGTGCACCTGGGCGCCCTTGAACACGATGCCGTTGTTGTAGTCGACGAGCGTGGGGGACTCGGCCGCGATGCCGAACGCCGAGAACCGGCCGCCCTTGCGCAGCATCTTGAACCCCTCGTCCAGGGCCTGCGCGCTTCCGGCCATCTCCAGCACGATGTCGGCGCCGAAGCCGTTCGTGTTCTCCTTCACGAACTTCACTCTGTCCACGTCGTCCTTGTTTGCGTAGAGCAGGTGGTCGGCCCCCATCTTCTTCGCGATGTCCATGTTGAAATCGTACTTCCCGACGATGAATATCTTGGTGACGCCGACCGCTCTCGCGACGCCGACCGCGAACAGGGCGATCGGGCCGTCGCCGATGATGGCCATGGTCCTTCCAGCGACGTCGTAGTCTTCCCCCAACACGGTGTAGGTGGCGTTTCCGAGCGGCTCCTGGACGGTGGCGAACTCCGGCGGAATGGCGCGGTCATTGACCCAGCACACCGACTCCGGCACCGCGAAGTACTCGGCGAAGGCGCCGTTGCAGTCCACGCCCAGGATCTTCAAGTTGGCGCAGATGTGCTCCTGGCCTGTGAGGCACTGGATGCAAGCCTTGCAGGGTATGTGGGTTTCCGCGGAGACGTAGTCGCCGACCTTGACCTTCTTCACGATCGAGCCGACTTCGACGACCTCGCCCGCGACTTCGTGGCCGAGAATCTGCGGAAGCGCCTTCTCGCCTATTCTGCCCTGTGACCAGGCGTCCCACTTGTAGATGTGGACGTCGGTCCCGCAGATCGAGGTTGCCCTCACTTTGACGAGCACCTGGTCCGGGGCGATCTTCGGAGTGTCGACATCCAGGTAGTCCGCCCCCTGCTGAGGTTTCGTCTTCACAACTGCCTTCATCTTGGCCATTTGTTCCTCCTTCTGGGCCTCAAAACATGACATCCGGCGGGCTCCGCAGTAGGGCCAACGCCCTGGAGCGGGCTGCGTTCGCTCGCCAATAGTCAGTCAAAGCGTCAGTTAGCGCGTGTGACGTGACCAAACAGAGTACCATCCGTGGGCCCGCGCGTCAAATGGATAAGAGGCCCTCCGCCGTTGCCATGAATGTGCCGATAATATATGGTGGGACCGGTCCGAGGACCTGGCTTGCTGATAATGACTTGACCCCAAGGGGGCAGACTCATGGTATACGCCAAAACCACGGGCAGATTGACTGCCGCGCTGTTTGCGTTGTCGCTCATTTCGGCGCCGAGCGCGCTGGCTTACTGGGCCGCGGACGGGAATCCGGTCTGCACGGCCGCGGACGAGCAGGCCGGCGCTCAGGCCGTCTCCGACGGGCTCGGGGGAGCCATAGTCGCGTGGCAGGACCACCGCGGCGGCTACTTCGACATATATGCTCAGCGCGTGGATTCGCTGGGAAACGTGAAGTGGACAACTGACGGCGTGGCCGTCTGCGCCGCGCTCAATCAGCAGTGGAGCCCGACGCTGGCGCCTGACGGAGCCGGCGGAGTGGTCGTGGCCTGGTACGACGGCCGCGACCTTGGCTACCACGTATACGTTCAACGCCTCGACTCTTCGGGCGCGTCCAGATGGAATGCCGACGGCGTGGCCGTTTGCACAGCCGCGGGCTTCAGACAGCCGGCGGAGATCGTGTCCGACGGCGCGGGCGGCGCCATTCTCGCCTGGAGCGACTACCGGAGCGGAGTTGCCGTTGCCTACGCTCAGCGCGTGGATTCCTCGGGCGCAGTCAGGTGGACCCCGGACGGCGTGCTCATCTGCAACGCGCCGGCGGGCGATCAGAGGTTTCCGCAGCTCGTGCCAGACGGCGCGGGCGGCGCAGTCATCGTCTGGGACGACGACCGCCTCGGTTTCCCCTGTGTGTATGCGCAGCGCGTGGACCCGTTGGGTGCAGTCAAGTGGGACACGAGCAGCGTGGCCGTGTGCGTCACCGACAGCCCCAAGGGCGACCCCAAGATCGGCTCGGACGGAGCCGGTGGCGTGGTGGTCGCGTGGGCCGACAGCGTGAGCGGGTGCTTCAACGTCTACGCACAGCGCGTGGACTCGTCGGGAGCAGTGAAATGGGCCGTGGGCGGCGTCCGCTTGCGTGGCACTGCGGCGGAACAGAGACGCCCCCAGATCGTCGCAGACGGTCTTGGAGGAGCCGTAGCGGTGTGGGAGGACAGTCTCAGCGGGAGCTGGGACATCTATGCCCAGAGAATAGACCCGTCGGGAGGGCTCCAGTGGACTGCAAGTGCCGCTGAAGTCTGCGTGGCCACAGGCGAACAGAGCTGTCCCAGACTGTTGTCCGACGGCGCGGGCGGCGCCATGGTTTTCTGGCAGGATTGTCGTACCGGGGAGTGGGACGTTTACGGCCAGCGCCTGGGCGTGGGCGGCAGCTCCGCATGGGCATTGAACGGTGAATGGGTCTGCCGGGCTGCGTCCGACCAGCAGCGTCCGGCACCATCTCCTGACGGCGCGGCCGGTGCGATTGTTGTTTGGGAAGACCTCCGCGGCGCGGATTCCGACATCTACGCCAAGCGCGTCACGCCCGATTACACGACCCCGGTGGTGTTTGCGTCGGCCTCGGCCAGGGTCGAGGCCGGCACCGTAGTCCTCACGTGGCGTGTCTGCGCGGACGTGCCGGGTCCGGCCTTTCTGGTGCGTCGCGCCGACGCTCCCGGCGGCAGCTTCGCCGACCTGGACCTGCAAGTCCGGAAGGAAGACGCTGTCGAGTTCTCCTGCACCGACAACTCGGTCATTTCCGGCAGGACATACTGGTACGAGATCGTCCTCCTGGGTACGTCCGGCGGGGAAGTGTACGGGCCGATCGAGGTCTACGTGGGCGCCTCACCCGCGGTGTCCAGGGTCTACCAGAGTCACCCCAATCCGTCCAATCCTGCGTGCACAATCCGGTACGAGCTGGCCCGGCCGGGCAGGATGCGCCTGGCAGTGTTCGACGTAAGCGGCTCGCTCGTTCGCACCGTTGCAGAGGGTTGGCGGGATCCGGGTGCCTACAGCGAGCTCTGGGACGGCAGGCGTGACGACGGCACGGAGGCCGCTCCCGGTGTCTACCTCTACCGCCTCGAGACCGGAGATTTCAGAGCGACGCGGAAGATGGTCCTATTCCATTAGGCGCTCGTCGCGAGCGCGAGGCGCACCGACCGGCGGGCGGAGGCTCAGGGATGTTCTCTCCAGAGGGGCTTCAAGTACCTGTTTGACAGCTCCAGGTTGACCTCGGGCTTCCTCAAGCACTCCTCACACACCGGGACCGAGAACCCGTAGTCCTCGAACACTTCGTCCGTCAAGAAGCCCCTGCCGCAGTAGTGGCAGTCTCTGCCGGTTCTGGCGAGCACTGCAGTCTCGTACTCCCACGCAGAGTGAAACCTGGGCCTTCCTGTGCGCTCGTAGTGCCGCGCCAGAGGAGACCCCTCACAGTCCGGGCAGACGGGCACATAGAAACGGCCCAGTCGTTCCCGCCCGACCTTCTTCTCTCCGCACAAGAAGCAGAACATCAGCCGGCCCTCTTTCACCGACACAGTGAAGGACTGGGCGCCGAACCGGGACAGAAACGTGTCCTCGCACCGCCCCAGCACACGGAAGAACCAGTTGTCTCTCGGGCGTAGGCCCATTTCCCAGGCCGAATAGAGCAGGTCACCGCCTCCGGAAAGCACCACTTTGAGGCCCGAGTCTTCGACGAACGAAGCTAGGCGCGCAGGCGTGTACCAGTGCTGGAAGAACTCGGTCCTCTTCCTGGGCAAGCCTGCGACCCGCTTGATGAGGCCCTTCACCCCGGCCGAGGCGCGGAGATAGGCCAGCGAGAGAGACACCGAAGGTGTGGTTATGATCGCGACCCCGCCCGGCCGGAGGACGCGGTGCGCTTCACGTATTGCCCTCTGCGGTCCTTCCTGGAAATGCTCGACCACGCCGAACGAGAGGTATCCGGACACAGAGTCGGATTCGTGGGGCAGGTTCAGCACGTCACCCACGCGGAACTGGCAGTCAAACCCGTGGTCGGCGGCCCATTTCCCGGCGCGCTCGACGGACCCGTCGTGGAAGTCGATCCCGTCGACGTCTATCCCGAGTCTGCTCAGGTAGAGGACGTACCTTCCCAGCCCGCAGCCGGCTTCCACGACCCTCCCGAACCTGGGGGTGTGCTTGAGGATCCACTGTCTCCCCCCGTAGAAATCACGCATCCGGATTTCCGCTTCGGGAGACGTCCCCGTCCAGAAGGCGTCCCAGTTTGACTTGTCCACCATGCCGTCTTCCTCTCAGTCAGCAGCGCTGCGCAGGCGGGCTGGACACACTTGTGGGGCCTGCTCGAGCGTTACCGGTTACCGGTCCCTCGCGCAAGGCCCCACATATCATCGCGTCAATGTTGTGCCGTAACGGAGGCTAGAACAGCTGCGGCAGTTCGACGTCCTCCTCTACGACAATCTGCATCTTGATGCATGCCTGCCACTCGAAGATCATCGGGCTGGACGGAGTCGGAGCCGGCGACACGCCTCCGCTCACTACGGTGAATGTCAAAACGGGGTAACCGCCCTCCAGGTAATCTGTGAGAGCCTGGTTGAGAAGGTCCACTCCCGCACTATTGAGGGTTGCCGGTACATTTACCCCGAGTGCCGCAGGGATCGACTGACTCGTGTATTCAATCGCCGTGGCCGGACCGGCCACTATGTCGTTTCTGGCTACCGTTATCTCTCCCGTTATGAGCCAGTTGGTGGCCTGAGAGAAGTCCGTCACGGTGTACAACGCACTCGAGACAGCGGCGCTCTTGATGTCGCTCCGGTCCAGGTTATTGTCCTGGAGTATCCTGTCAATCTCGGCCGCGTAGTCTACCAGGGCCGGATTGGTGTACATCGGCGAGTCATGGTTCTCACTCCATTGCCCACAAGTCTCCCCGGTGAACACAACCTCGATGACCTTCTCCTTCATGCAACCGCCGCCACACACCGCAAGAAGGACAAGGAGCACAACCATCGTACTGAGAGCTATCTTCATGGTCAAACACCTCTCTTTCATGACTTAGAACATGCCCAGCGCCAGGCCGAACGAGACGCTGCTCTGGCTTGCAATGCTGTAATCTATGTAGCCTTTGAGGATGGCCAGCCGTCCGGCAACCCCGAGCGTCAGGCGGCCGCCGGTATTCGAACCGAAATCCACATCGAGGATCTCGTCACCCTCGGATTCATACGAGGCGTCGAGCGAATACTGGTCGAGTGAGACCCCGGCGTAGGGTTCCGCGAAAGCTATGCCCTGACCGAATCGCTTGCTTGCCTGTACGCCAAAGGAGAACGCGCTGGCGGAAATCAAGTCGTCGCCGGCGCCGTTCTCACCCAGCTTGAAGGACTGCCAGAAGAACCCCCCGGCCAGGTCAACAGGGAAGTCCTCCTTCAAGTACTGTGAAATGCTGTGGCGAAGTCCGAAGCCGAACAGGCTTATGGAGCCCAAATCGCTGTCGCCAACGTTGAGGCTGAAGTAGCGCAGCAGAGCTTCGGTTCCATGTATCGACCCAAACCTCAACTGCGGAGCAGCGATGGAGAACGAGCTCAGGTCGAATCCGCCCGGGAAGAAGTGAGTGGCCCCGCCGTCGCCCATGACTTCCACGACCTCGCCGGACCCGACTATCGTGGGCGCCGACGCGTCTTGCTGCGGTAGGAAGCCATCCGGAGTCGTAGCGTCGAACGACTTGTCGTCATCAGAGAACAGGGCGGACATCACACCGAGATCGAGCGAGAAATATCTGCCGTCCTTCGGTATGTAGGCGGACTGAAAGAGTCCGCTGTTCAGGGTCGTGCCGATAGCATCGGCAAGCGGTTGGAGATAACCCTTAGCATTGTCACCGACGTAGTTCGAGAGCTGATCCTCGATCTCGACAGCCGAACAGGTGCCGGCTGCCAGAAGAACCAGCAGAGCGCATGCGGTAGCCGCCCTAGACAGCCCAAGGTGTCCCATAGACACCCTCCTTTCCCCCAGATCGATACCGACCATCGATACCGACCAATGTGCAGGTCATTCTATATGCTGCTCACGCGGCTGTAAAGGCAAATCAGTCACAGGCTGACTATCCGCGGAGGTGCGTCCGACCTCCGGCTTGTCTTCTGGGACTCCGCAGTGTCATAATCACGCCGCAGGGCAGCCGCGGCGACGCTGACACGTTCGGGTTCTACGCACGCCAGGCGCTTCCTGCGCTGTAATACAGGGGGTATCGCATGGACGCAGGACCTGAGCGCAGAATTCTAGTGACGGGCGCAAGCAGCGGGATCGGGAATCACCTGGCCAGGTACCTGGCGGCGCGAGGGCACACCGTCTATGCCGGCGCGCGAAAGGCAACGGACCTGGCTGAACTGGCGAAGGTCGAGAACGTGGTCCCCGTCAACCTGGACGTCAGAAACCCGGGACAGATCCGGGAGGTCTACGACCTGATTGTCAAACAGGGTGGGGGACTGTACGGGTTGGTCAACAACGCGGGCGTCGGCCAACTCGGGATGTTCAGCACATGGACTGACGAGGAAATGACTGACATCTTTGACGTAAACGTGTTTGGCCCGCATCGAATGACAAACGCCTTCGTGAGATTGCTGATCGAGTCAAAGGGGAGAATCGTCAACATGGGCTCTCAGGGCGGGATAATCACAAAAAAGTACTACGGTCCGTACACGATGACCAAGCACGCCCTTGAGGCCTACACCGTCTCCTTGAACGAGGAACTGCGGCCTTACGGAGTGTGGGTGAGCATAGTCCAGCCCGGGGGAATAGTCTCGAATGTGGGAGCAAACTCGATAGGCGGCACGACGGCGCGCTTCCGGCGGGCGACGGCTCCGTTCAGGGAAGAAGCGGAGCGGGTCCTGGCCGGCTTCGAAGAACCGTCTCCGTCCGGGGACGAAGAGGAATCGGAGACGAACAGAAAGCCGTCGTCCCCCGAAATAGTCTCCGTTGCCGTGCACGACGCGCTGTTCTCAGAAACGCCGAAGCTCAGGTACCTCGTCGGCACAAAGTGGGAAGGGGACAGGGTCATCAATGCTCTGATAGGCAAGCTGCTCGACGAAAACGACAATCCCCTGCACGACTATTCGCGTGATGAGCTGGTCGCCCTGTTGGACCGGCACATTTCCGGGAGAGGTATTGCGGAAAATTGACGATTGATAAAGATGCCATCGTCAGGTATGATTATTTTGGGTCTAGAGCGAGGCTTCCTCGCGGACCGGAATATGTGTTTCTGAGATCGTAAGAGGTTGAAGAGGACAGGTTGAGATAGCTGCTGTAACAA
>CAZMZP010000089.1:0-15561 GCA_964570935.1 uncultured bacterium | reverse complement strand
CGCCATTGCGAAACTGACGATCACCCCCTTTGTTGTGGTCAATGCCAACGGGCAGAAGAAAGTAAGAAGGATCAGTTGCCGCACACTTGTTTAACGCAAGAGCTAGTATACCACGAAAAAACGCCCGATGTCAAGGTTTTTTTCCTGACAACCTGGCGCATTGAAACGCGTTAGCATTGCCCGGGGGCTGGAACCGCGCCGATTCCCGCGTACCCAGGCCGTCTTGGGGTAACCAGCGGTCGCGGCTCACCCACACAGCACTCAGCATAGCAGATTACACGCTGGAACTCAAGGAGTTACTTGGGTTCCCCGGCTACGGACGGGCTTTGCGGCGCGCCACCAGGCGGTTACGGCCGCACCCCCTGGTTCGCTGCTTGCCTCCGGCCGCCTAAGCGCGCTCACGCCACAACGTGTAGACTTCTTCTGCCGTCAGCCTGCCCGACGCGCTCAGCCTTCCGGCCGACAGGACGGCCACCAGGTCGCTGTGTACGACGGCCTTGTCCACTTCGTGCGTCAGGACGACCACGGACACGCCCGAATCCGCCAGGCGGCGCAGCACGGAGAAGAGGCGGGCCGAGGCCTGCCAGTCGAGGGAGATGGTGGGCTCGTCCAGAATGAGGAACCGGGGCTCGCACGAGAGAGCGGAGGCGATGGCGACGTTCCTCTTCTCGCCCTCGCTCAACCGGACCGGTGAGCGCCGGGACACCCGCGCGGGGTCCAGGCCCAGGCGCTCCAGCGCGGAGTGAACCCGCGCCTCGAGCCGGCGGCCCTTGAGGCCCAGTCTTGACGGGCCGAAGGCCACTTCGCTGAATACGTCTTCTTCAAAGAATTGGGACTCCGGGACCTGGAACACCATCACCACGTCCAGCCTGCCCGCGCCTCCGGACCGGACGGACTGTCCGCCGTCGGGTCCCTCGCCCGCCGGTCGCAGGCCGGCTTGTCCGGACTGCGGCTTCACCAATCCTGCCATTATGAGGCCCAGCGTGGTCTTGCCGGAACCGGTGCGGCCGACGACCGAAGTGAATTCGCCGCCCCGCATGCGGAGCGAAACCGACCGGAGCACCGCCTTCTCCGTCGGCGTCCCTCTGTCGTAGCAGTACCCCACGTCGTTGAGCACCAGCTCCATGCCGCGTGTCGCGTTCCCGACCGCCGCGCAGCAGGAACATTCTGCTTCCGTGACCCGGCGCTTCATGGCCCACCCCCGCTCCGGCAGCGCCCCAGCTCCGCGGCGTCTATTCCCAGAAGGGCCAGCGCCGCCGCGTCGCTCAGGAAGTCATCGGGCGGGCCGTCGAAACAGACCCTGCCGTCCGCCACGGCGACGACCCTGGGCAGGGTCAGGGCCTCCTCCAGAAACTGCGTCACCCAGACGACTGACGTGCCCAGCGACCGGGACACTCTCTTCACTTCCCCGCCGACCGCGCTCCGCTCCAGCGGGTCCAGGTATGACGTGGGTTCGTCCAGCACCAGGTAGGCGGGTTTCATGGCAAGGAGGGAGGCCAGAAGGACCTTCTGCATCTGCCCCGCCGACAGGGCGCCGGGCGGGCGCTTCCTCAACTCGACAAGGCCGAAGAAGTCCAGCATGTCGCCCACCGTCGACCTGGCTTCGGCGGCGGGTACACCCAGGTTCTCGGGGCCCGAGGCGATTTCCCTCTCGACGGTCACGGACACGAACTGACTTTCGGGGTTCTGCTGGAGAAAGGCCACGCGCCTGCGCACCTGCGGGCCCAGCCGCGCGTCGTGCGTGTCAAGCCCGTCCACGGTCGCGGCGCCGCGCTCGGGGGCGAGGACACCCGCGCAGAGTTTGGAGAGAGTGGTCTTGCCGCTGGCGTTCCGGCCGATCACCGCCAGGACCTCTCCTTCTCTGACGGTGAGACTCGCGTCTCTCACGGCCGGCGAGCGCTGGCCCGGATACGTGTACTGGACGGAGGAAAGCTCCAACATCGGCCTACCGTGCCCCGCTTCCTCGCGCGCCGCGCGAGTCCATTCGCTAACCGCGACCGCGCCAGGCGGCTCTTGCCGCGTCGAGGACCGCTGCCACGGGCACGCCGGCTTCCCTGGCAGCCCGTGCGCAGTCTTCGTACTCGGGCGAAGCCCTGTCGGGGAATCCGGCAGGCACCTTCATCCGCACCCTGCCGAAAGGCGTCTCGACTTCCTCCACGCTCCTGGCCAGCTCCATCCTCTGCTGTGTCGAAACCCTGAGTCCCAGCGTGGTGGTCTGGCCGAAGATCTCTTCCGCGAACTTGCCCGCCAGGCCCGGTTCCGACAGCACAGTCAACAGCGCGCCGGGCCTTCCCTTTTTCATCTGGACGGGGGTGAGGAACACCTCCAGAGCGCCCATCTGGAACAGCCGCTCCTCAAGGAACGAGTAGATCTGAGGATTCATGTCGTCGATAGTGGTCTCTATGACGTCCACCCACCCGAGCTGGGCCGGGGCGGGTTCGCGTGTGCCGATGAACACTCTGAGCAGGTTGGGCAGGGCCGCGAGCTCGTTGGTGCCCGCGCCGTGACCCACGCTGTCCAGCCTGAACGGACACGGGAGGGCCTCCTGGGAGGCCAGCGCGCTCACGAGCGCCGCGCCCGTCGGGGTCACGAGCTCCGCCTCCACGTCCAGGACGCGCAGGTTCTTTCCGGTGAGAAGCCGGGCCGCCGCCGGAGCCGGCAGCGGCAGCGTGCCGTGCCGCGAGGCGATCCTGCCTTTGCCGACAGACAGCGTTGAGGCGTAGAGCTTCTCGATTCCCGAAAGATGGAGGCAGCACGCGGCGCCCACGATGTCTATCACGGAGTCGAGCGCGCCCACCTCGTGAAAGTGAACTTCGCCGGGCCCTACGCCGTGCACCAGGGCTTCCGCCCCCGCCAGTTCGGAGAAGACCCTTGCACTCGTCTCCTTCACGGTGACCGGGAGCGAACTCTTGTGTATGATGTCGAGGACTTCCGATAAGTGTCTCTCTCCGGCGTGCCGGTGGTCGCCTTCCGGGCCTCCTTGCGGCCGGCTGCCTTCTTCCGTCTCCACCACGAACCTGGTGGCGGCGAGGGAGCCTCGTTTCACGCTTTCCGTCCGGACCTTCCAGCCGGCGACTGGCAGGCACTCCAGGAGCTCGCGCAGCTCGTCCAGCTTGACGCCGGCGTCCAGGAACGCAGCTACGAACATGTCGCCGCTTATGCCCGAGAAACAGTCCAGGTAGGCGATCCTGACGCCGTTCCCGCGCTTGCTCACTTCTTGCGCTCCTTCCCTGCCCTGCGCTTCAGCGCCGGTCGCCCGCCGCGCGCCGTCCGGGGTGTCGGCTCCGGCCTTTCGCCGCGCGACGCCGGCGGCCGCGGCTTCCGCTCCGTCGTCCGCGCTGCCAGCGCCTTTCCCCGCGCGATGAGCGCGGCAGCGTAGCCGCCGCCGAAACCGTTGTCTATGTTCACCACAGTCACTCCCGAAGCGCAGCTGTTGAGCATGCCCAGGAGCGCCGCCAGGCCGCCGAAACTGGCTCCGTACCCGACGCTCGTCGGCACTGCAATGACCGGACGGTCTGTCAGGCCGGCCACCACTCCGGGGAGGGCGCCTTCCATCCCGGCCACGGCCACTATCGCGTCCGCCTCCCAGAGTCTCTGTCTCTGCAAAATCACTCTGTGAATGCCGGCTATGCCAACGTCGAAGAGTCTCTCCACCCTGCAGCCCATTGCCTCCGCCGTCGCGCACGCCTCCTCGGCCACGGGCACGTCCGAAGTGCCGGCTGAGACCACCAGCACGAGGCCGTCTGCCGCGCCACGGGCCTTGCGCTCCGCGGGAGACGCCGCCTGCGCGGCCGCCGGAATAAACACTGCCCTGCCCGGCGCGTTGTGCCGCGCGCCGCCGAACCTCTTCACCAGCCGCTCCGCCACACCGGGGTCCACCCGCGTGGCCAGCACCGGCTCATCCTTCTCCAGCATCTTCTCGACGATGGCCAGTATCTGCCGTTCCGTCTTGCCCCCGCAGAACACGACCTCCGGGAACCCGCACCGGATACTTCTGTGGTGGTCGATCGTGGATTCTTCGACGGTCTCGAACGGCAAGTGCCTCAGCCGGGAGAGCGCCTCCTCCATGCCCAGCTCGCCCTTCTTTACTCCGGCCAGAATTTCTCTCAGTCTCTCAGTCTGCATTCCCGGATGCTCCCTCCGCTCCGGGGCCGGGCGGGCCCTCGGAGCCGCCTCCCGCCAGGCCGGTCCAGGACCGGCCGAGGCAGTCCAATCCGCTCACGCCGAGCGAGGCCCCGAAATCAACCACCAGCCGCCTTAAGCTCTCCCAGGACTCGGTCCTTCCGAGCACCTTCCTGAGACCGCTCGCGCCCGAAAGTCCCTTCGTGTACCAGCCGACGTGCTTCCTCATCGGATACAGGGAGTGGAGCGATCGGTCGCTCCGCCCCTCCACGAGCGCCATGTGCGCCAGAAGCAGCTCCAGCCGTTCCCGCGCCGTCGGCGGAGGCATGAGCTCGCCCGCTTCCACGAGCCGCCTCGCCCTGTTGAAAATCCACGGATTCCCCAGGGCGCCCCTTCCCACCATCACCGCGTCGCACCCGGTCTCCTTCAGCATGCGGAGCGCGTCCTCCGGTTCTGTGACATCACCGTTTCCTATGACCGGAATGCCGACCGCGCTCTTGGCCCTGCCGATCACTTCCCAGTCCGCCTTACCGGCGAACTTGTCCGCCCTGGACCGGGCGTGCACGGTCACCGCGCTCACTCCGCAGTCAGCCAGCATCGCTGTGACCTTGTCCGCGTTCACGGTCTTCTCGTCCCAGCCGCTCCTGATCTTGGCCGTGACAGGCACGTCCACCGCGGCGACCGCGGCCGAGGCGATCTTTCTCAGCAGGGCGAGGTTGTTGAGCAGCGCGCTGCCCGCCTCCCTGCCGACCACCTTCCTTGCGGGACACCCGAAATTCAAGTCTATGAGGTCCGGAGAAAGCTCCATCACCCTCGCCGCCGCGGCGGCCATGACGCCCGGGTCGGAGCCGAAGAGCTGTATGCCGACGGGTCTTTCCTCGGGCAGGAACGCGAGCAGCTCCAGCGTGCGCTTGTTGCCGCGCCTCACGCCGTCAGCGCTCACCATCTCGGTGTACACGAGAGAGGCGCCGTGCACTCTGCAGACGAGCCGGAAGCTGCTGTCCGACACCCCGGCCAGCGGGGCCAGCACCAGCTTCGAGTCCAGCGAGAGGTTGCCTATGCTGAATCCCAAGTCGCACCCCCTGCCGGCATCAACGCCCCTGCCGGCGTCAACGCCCCCCACCGGCGTCAACGCCCCCGGTCGCACGCCTCCTCCACACTCTCCTTCACGTCGCGGAAATCGCTGAACGGCACGTGAGACCTGCCAGACTCTCTGCAGACCCGCGCCAGGTCGCCCTTGGCCAGGACCAGGTCGGAGTCGTCCAGCGCGCACCTGTCGGAATAGCCGTCGCCGACGAACACTACACCGCCGTGCCGCGCCCTGTACCTGCGAACGTGATATCCCTTGCAGTTCCCGCACTTCTCACAGCCCTTGCCGAAGTACGGGAACTCGGGTTCTATCCCTTTCTCGTTGAACTTGAGATGATTCGCGAAAAGCGGGAGACGAGAGAGACCGTGCTTTCTGAGCACGACCTCGATGTAGAAGTCCAGGCCGTCGCTGACCACCACCAGCGGAACGTCCTTCGCCGCGCACCAGTCCGCAAACTCGGGGAAGTGCCCGTCTATCTCGAAGCTCTCCGCGAGCTCGACCACCTCGGCGCGGGTGACCCTGGCGAGCAGGCACTCTCTGGTGAGACACTCCTTCGAGCCGATCTCTCCCCTTATCCAGGCCGCGATCAGCTCCTCCCATTCCGTCCCGCCCGCGAACTTCTTGAACAGGGTGTTGCCGATGTCGCCCTTCGAGATGGTACCGTCAAAGTCGCACAGCACGGCCGGTCTCGACGTCATAGGCTCACTGCTTCGCGGCGGACGAGGCCTCTTCGTCGGACGCGGCTCCCTCGGTGGGCGTCATCGCCTGCGCCAGCTTGAAGAGGTCGGCCGTGGTATGGGCCTTGCGAAGGATCTCGAACCCCTTCTGGACCTGCGGGTCGCCCTCCGAGTGCACGATGAAGGCGGCCTCCTCGCCCGAGAGCTGCGACATGACTTCGCGCGCTATGGCTCGCTCGATGTACGCGTGGTCTTCTTCGAATTCCTTCTCGACGTAATCTATCTTCTTATCCTTGACGAACTTCTTGAACTCGCTGACCACGGACGGGGTGACCTTGAAGGCGTCCGCCTTGGCGCCCTTGTGCTTGCCCAGGTATTCGAAGGCGAACTTGTAGAATGCCAGGTTTCTCTCCAGCTTCTCGGCGACGGCGGATATCCTGGGATAGGCCACCACGATGTCCGGCAGTATCCCGCCTCCGCCGTAAACCGTCCTGCCGGCGGCCGTCTTGAACGCCGGGTCTTCGGCCTTCTCGGCCGACTTGCCGATCTTGATGTCCCCCGCTGTCCGCGCCTGCGGAGAGGCCTCTTCCCTGTGGATACAGCGGCCGCTGGGCGTGAAGTACTTGGCGGTCGTGAGCTTGAGCGCGGCGCCTTCTCTCAGCGGGAAGACGCTCTGCACGGACCCCTTTCCGAAGGACCTCTCCCCGACCAGCACGCCCAGGTCCAGGTCCTGAATGGCGCCCGCCACGATCTCGGAGGCGCTCGCGCTGCCCCCGTCCACGAGCACTACCAGCGGATATCCGTCGTGGACCTTCCTGGACTGCGAGTGGTAGCGCGCTTTCTGAACCGGCACGCGGCCGTCGGTGTACACGACGAGCTCTCCCCTCGGCACGAATCGCTCGGAAACGTCGATTGCCTCAGTGAGGAGCCCGCCCGGGTTCCGTCTCAGGTCCACTACCAGACCCTTGATGCCGCCCCTCTCCAGCTTTGTGAGCGCGCTGTCGAGGTTCGCGGCCACGGTCTCGGAGAACCGGGACAGGCGCACGTACCCGATGCTGTCGGGCGTGGCGAACGCGTAAGGCACGCTCTTCACTTCGATAATCTCGCGAGTCAGCACAAACTCCAGCGGGTCGTCCACTCCGTCTCTGAGAATGGTGAGCTTCACCTGCGTTTCTTTGGGTCCCCGCATCTTGGACACCGCGTCGTCCAGGGTCAGGCCGTCGGTGGGCTCACCGTCTATCTTGACCACCTTGTCCAGGCTCCTGATGCCCATCCGGCTCGCCGGAGTGCCCTCCATCGGAGACACGACGGTGAGATAGCCGTCCCTGACGCCTATGACAATCCCCAGGCCGCCGTAGCTGCCCTGCGTGTCTATCTTCAGAGACGTGTAATCCGCCGACGAGAGATACTGCGAGTGCGGGTCGAGCGAGAGCAGCATGCCCCTTATCGCGTCCTCGACGAGTCCGTCCACGTCCACTTCTTCCACGTAGTTGTCCCTGACCTTACCGACCACGTCCATGAACTGGCTGAACATGCGGTACGTGTTGTCGCCCTTGGCCTGGACTCTTCCGGTGAACCAGCCGGCCGCCACGAGCACTACGACCAGCGCGCTCACGAACATGAATCTCCTGCTGCCCTGCATCACTCTTCCTCGCTTTCAGCTTCTGTCAGACCCGGGGCCGGGCTCATCGCCCCGGAACTCGGGTCGCCACAACGCCTCGCCGGCCTCGCGGGCCCGCGCCTAACGACGCGTCTTTTTCTGCTCCAGGACCCGCTTGACTCTGTTCAGTATTTCGCAGGCAAGCTCGTCTTTGTTTCGAGCGCCGTCAAGGACGACGATTCTGCCCGGCTCTTTCTCCGCGAGCAGAAGATAGCCGGTCCTCACTCTGGCGTGAAAATCCAGTTTCTCTTTCTCTATCCTGTCCTGCCTCGCCTCCCCGCCCACTCTCTTCACGGTCCGCTCCAGCCCGACCTCTGCCGGCACGTCCAGGAGCACTGTGTAGTCGGGCACAAGGCCGAAGGTGGCGATCTCGTTGAGGCGCTGCACCTTGAGCTCGCCGAGCTGCCGCCCCGCCCCCTGGTAGGCCAGGCTGGCGTCGGCGAACCTGTCGCATATGACTATAGCACCTCCGGTCAGGGCCGGGCGAATCAATTCCCTGACGTGCTGCGCCCTGGACGCAAGGTACAGGAAGAGCTCCGCCATGGGCTCCATGCCGGAGAGGCGGGTGTCCAGGAGCACGTCCCTTATTCTTTCACCAACGTCGGTGCCTCCGGGTTCCCGGGTAAAGACGACCCTGTGACCCTCCCGCTCCAGGCTCTGCCTGAGAAGTTCGGCCTGGGTGGTCTTACCGCAGCCCTCGACGCCCTCGAAGGTGACGAACAGTCCTGTCACGTGATTCCTCGTTGAGGTTCCCGGGGGAGCAGGATGTGAAGCGCGGGCGCGGCCGGCGCAACGTCCGCCGAGGGCCTCGCCTGCCCGGAACGCGCCTTGAGCGCGCGACCGGGTGCCGCGGTCAGGCCTTGCTCCGGCCCCGGCGTTTAGGCGCCTTCTTCCTGCCGTGTTTCTTGATGAAGTCCTCTACGAGCTTGCGCGCCTCCTCGTCCGTGTACTGCACCGGAGGAGACTTCTTGAAGTAGGCGCAGGGGCCTATGATGGCGCCCGAAAGCCCGCTGTCCATGGCCAGCTTGCAGCAGCGTACGGAGTCTATTATCACACCGGCGGAGTTGGGCGAATCCCACACCTCCAGCTTGAGCTCGACGTTGAGTGGCACGTCCCCGAACGTCCTGCCCTCCAGCCTTATGTAGGCCCACTTCCTGTCGTCCAGCCACTCCACGTAGTCGCTGGGGCCGATGTGCACGTTCTTGGCGCCTATGTCGTAGTCCAGCTGGGAGGTCACGGCGCAGGTCTTGGAGATCTTCTTGGACTCGAGACGCGAGCGTTCGAGCATGTTCAGGAAGTCGGTGTTGCCTCCCACGTTGAGCTGACTCGTCCGCTCCAGCCGGACACCCCTGTCGAGAAACAACCGCGTCAGCACCCTGTGCACTATCGTGGCACCGACCTGCGACTTGATGTCGTCGCCTATCACCGGAAGGCCGCGCTTCTCGAAACGCTTCTGCCAGTAACGTTCCCTCGCGATGAAGACGGGGATCGCGTTCACGAACCCGCAGCCCGCCTCGAGGATCTGCTCCACGTACCACTTCGTTGCCTCTTCGCTCCCGACGGGCAGGTAGTTCACGACGACGTCGGTCTTGGTCTCCCTGAGAAGACCCACTATGTCCGCGGTCGCGCCCGGGGCCTTCTGGATTATCTTCGAGAGGTAGTAGCCCAGGCCGTCGTGCGTCATGCCCCGCCGCACGGGCACGCCCATCTTGGGCACATCACAGAACTTGAACGTATTGTTGGGCCAGGTGAAGATGGCTTCGCTCAGGTCCTTGCCTACCTTGTTCCTGTCGATGTCTATGGCCGCGCTGAATTCTATGTCGTTGACGTGATAGCCGCCGAGGTTCACGTGCATCAGCCCCGGCACGAAATCAGTCTCCTTGGCGTTCCGGTAGAAATGGACCCCCTGAACGAAGGAGGAAGCGCAGTTACCCACACCGATTATCGCCACTCTCACCTTGGACATCTAAGCCTCCGTTGGTTTCGTCTCGCGGGCGAGGCCCTCTTGCACTGCCCGTCGCCGCGCAGGGCATTGCCCTGCACCGTCCTGGGCGGCGGCCTAGTCTTTCAGAACCCTTACGGCGTACCGCATGCGCTGGATGGCCGTGAAGTGCGAGAAAACAGCCAGCACCCACAGCGCCACCTGGACGCCCGGATCGCCGAGAAAGCCCCCCAGGGCGAGCACTATAACACGGTCTTCTCGTTCCAGTAAACCGACCCGGCATTCCTTGCCGAGGCCTTCCAGTCTGGCCCTCGTGTAGCTCACGAAGAACGCGCCGCACAGGGCCACGAACGTGAGCAGCGCCAGGCCGCGGTTCGCGAGCGTGAGATAATGTACCAGAAGTCCACAAAATATTATAGCTTCGCAATATCTGTCAACCGCCGAGTCCATGAAGGCGCCGGCCGGGCTGACCGTGCCCCTTAGACGGGCCACCGTGCCGTCGGCGCTGTCCAGCAGACCAGCCAGGAGCACCAGCAGCGCGCCCGACTTCAGATGGCCTGTGGCAAAAAGGCCTCCGGCGCCTGCCGCGACCAGAAGGCCCAGCGCCGTGAGCGCCTCGGCAGTGAGGCCCATCTTCACGAGCGCTCTTCCGATCGGAACCACGAGGAACCTGCCTTTTTCTTTGAGCATTCCCTTCATTCTTCGACCGTCCCCTCTCGAGCTGGCTCGCCTCGAACCGTTCCATTCCGTGCCGTCCCCTCTCGGACTGTGCCCTCTCGAGTCGCCCGTTTCTGCTTCCGCTTTCCTTCCACGACCAGCACTACCTCGCCTTTTACCGTCCTGCCGGCCAGCTCCTTCGCCGCCGAGGACAGGCTGGTGCGCGTCACTTCCTCGTACACCTTCGTGAGCTCCCTGCAGACGGCGATGCGCCTGTCCCCGAACGACTCCAGAAGCTCCGAAACCGTTGTCGCGAGCCGGTTCGGCGACTCGAAGAACACCATCGTGCTGGCCTCTTCCGCCAGCTTCTCCATCCTGGCGCCTCGCTTGCCCTTTTTCCTGGGCAGGAAGCCTTCGAAGGAGAAGCTGTCTGTCGGCAGGCCGGACACCTGGAGCGCGCAGATGACTGACGACGGCCCGGGAACGGGTACTACCTGGATGCCGCCGGCTATCGCCATGTTCACGAGGTGAAACCCCGGGTCGGATATCCCGGGGCTGCCCGCGTCGGAGACGAGCGCGATGTCCTCGCCTTGCTCCATTCTCTTGACAAGGCCCGGCGCCGCTCGCTGCTTGTTGAAGTCGTGGTAGCTGACCATCGGTTTTCTTATCTTATACCGCGCCAGGAGCTTGGCGGTGCGCCTGGTGTCCTCGGCCGCTATCAGCGCGGCGTTCCTGAGCACGCGCAACGCCCTCAGCGTTATGTCCTCAAGGTTGCCGATGGGCGTGGCAACCAGGTAGAGCTTGCCCGTCCCCGTGCCCATTTGCCTGTCGTTTCCCTCCGCCCGCCGTCGCTCGACGAGCTCTCGCATACGGAATGCGTGGCCGCCCTATGGATTAGGGCGTGCCGAGCCGGCGCGTTCAATGTCGGGGGGAGATTAGAACAGCGGCGCTCTCATGTCAAGGAAGCGCGCGGGCAGGGCGGGCGACGACGCCCGCGGGCGGTGCGCCGGCGGTGTCGGGCGATGCCCCCGTGGAATCAGGGCTGGCCGTCGAATACCCAGTCGACCACGGCGCAAACCAGCGACTCCGCCTTGGGCACAAAGAAGTAATGAATGGGGAATCCCATCCAAAACACCTTCGAGCCGCTGAAGGCGTCGTGGTATCTGACTGCGCAGACCTTCATGTTGAACGTCGAGGTCGGGTAGTTGGCCTTGTAGTAATAGACCGTGTCGGGTCTCTGGGAGACGTCCGGGTCCTGCATGGCCGTCATGATTGTCTCTACCCTGGACAACCCGTAGGCGGCGTCGATCCCTCCAAGGGAATAGTCGAGAGCGTCCAGAGACGGGAACTTGTCGCCCGCCTCGGCCCTGTCGGGCCAGGCCCCCCTGAACGCGTCGCCGCGGGTCTGGTACTTGAGAAACGGGACCATGTCGACTGCGCCGGACACCTTCAGGAAGATGGACGCGAAGTGGGTCGCGGAGGGAGCCGTCCCATACAGGAAGCTCCCCGGCACTGGGGCGCTGCCCCGCAGGGAGCTCACGCCGAAGAGCCACAGCGAGCCGCCGGCCCTGAGATAAGTGTTCAGAACGTTGTTCTGGAGGGCGCTCCACAGGCCGCCTCTGAACGAATTCCGGGTGGCGTCCGCGTCCCAGATGATGAGTTTGTACCTGGACACTTGGGCAAGGGACGGGCACAGGATGATATCGGGGAGCTCCCGCGGCTGGTTGTTGGGACCCGGGGCGCAGCAGTTGAACACGTCCACCGTGTCGGAGACTTCCATCGCGCAGCGCAGGATCGCTTCTCTCAGGTTGTCGTGCGTGAGGTCCGAGGGCAGCATATCGAAGTAGTCGTCCACGTACAGGACACCCCTGTCGAACTCGAAGTCCAGTATCTCCATCTCGACTATCCCGAGCGTTTCCACGTCGGCGTTGTCTTTCACCTTCACGTACAGGTAGTGCGGACCAGGCACGTCAAAATGGACGGTGGCGCCCCTGATGCTGCCGTTCCAGTCTCCCTCCCACTGCTCCGGGTCGGACAGGTCGTCTATGTCCACCCCGTATATGTAGCCGGATACTGTGCCGCCGTACAGGCTGGCGTCACCCCTCCACGAGAACGCGAGCGAACCTTGCACGCCCGCCTCCCGATTCCAGACGGGTCCGTTGTCCGGGAAGAGCCACGAGGAGTAGCTCTCGGACACGTAAAGCCGGGGGGCCATGGTGGACGTCGTGGTTCTGAAGAAGATGACGTTCCGGTTCATCTTCAGTCCCGGCTCGATCGCGCCCGCCTCGTCAATCGCCCTGACCGCGAACTGCCAGAACACGCCCAGGGCGAGATCCTGAAACTGAAGCGAAGTCTGCGGCGTGGGCTCGGACCAGTGCGACGTGGGGTCCACGACTCCGTCAGGCGTGTTCAGCAGGAGGCTGTCGTTGTCAACGCCCATCGTCGGGTTTATGATGCTCGTGTTGAACAGGCGCCACGTGTATGCCACGGGCCTCTTCGCCGGACTCCTGCTGTCGAGGTCCGTGCCGCTCCAGATGACCCTGAACGAAGTGCCCACCGACATGGCTCCCTGACAGGTGTACCTCGTGTCGTCACACCTGGGAGTCGAGATGGTGGTTCTGGGCGCGATGGTGGTGGCGTCGAACGTCAGCTGATCGGGGAAGGACTCCACGCCATCGTTGTCGACGGCCTTGATGTAGAAGGTGTGCCACCTTCCGGTGTACCCTCCCGGCCTCACGCTGTCGGCGCTGAACAAAAAGGAGCCCTCGAAGAACTTCGTCTCGGCCCAGACCGCAGTGTCGTCTATGGCGTATACAAAATGGTCCACGTACCCGTCCATGTCCCATCCCCACCACCGGAACAGGACCGCGTAGTGATCGGTGCCGCCGTTGGGCGGACCGCCCGATAGCTGCACGCCGGGCCGCTGATTCCACGGCCCCGTGCCCTTCTTGCGCTCGCATCCGCAGAAGACAAGAAGAAGGGATAGAGAGACTAACAGCGCCGCAAAAAACACTCTCTGTGGTTTCATCCTGCTCACTTCCACCTACGGAACGGTCACGTCCACGTAAAACTCTCTGGCCGTGCTGACCGTCCGGGCAACGCGGCCGTCCGGCTGCCTGTCCCGCGCCTCTATGACGATCGTGTTCAAACCCTCCCTCAACCCATCCGCCTTGGTAAGAATGTCGATGTGCGAGACCCTCCAGAAACCGACGGTGCCGTTCAGCGTCGAGCGGTACTCGGCGGCCGACCCGCTCTCCACATCGCACGCAGCACAGTTCAAGGAATCATACACCGTGCCGTCCTCCAACTGCACTATCACGTTCGTGCAAGGCTGGCCGCACGTCTCGTGGACCCCTCCGGGGCACGCGCAACAGCGGCTCTGCCCCTCAAAGAACGGAGCGCAGTTCACGTAGAACTTGACCCGCGCCGGCGTACCGTCGTCCTTTATCTCGTTGTCGCGCGCCCTGGCCAGGAACTCGTAGTTCCCGCTCTCCAACTCTCCCGTCTCCCAACTCGTAACACCCAGGTCCTTGTAAGAGTATGCGGGACCGCCCCCCTCTCGCGTCAACCGGTGCGTCCATCCTACCAGCCCCCCGTCCTTGTCCCAACCGCCCCATTGGAACGAAGCCGTGAGCCCGCCGGCCAGTCTCAGCGTGTCTCCCTCCTGCCGCGGCACGGTCCCCCCTTCAAGAAAACCCTTGGGGCAGCCCTCGCACGGTGGAACGATCCACGTGTCGGGGTCGTGGTTCACCACGAAATACCTCAGAGTGTCGCTGTGTCCCGCGGTGGTTTTCGTAGTGGCACCCGCGTCGTCTATCGACAGCACCTCAAAACTGTATTTGCCCTGCTCGGGCATCACGGTCGAAAACGTCGTGTCCGCCAGGCCGCCTTTGTGGCGCTCCGGCTCCGTGTTCAGCTTGTAAAGGTATCCTGTGATGTAACCGCCCGTGTCCTCGTCCCAGCCCTGCCAAGCGAAGTAGACCGTGGAGCCGGACGGGATTGTGTCACCGGGCACGTCGTCCGTCAGCATATCCTCTGTGGCCGCGGTCAGGAGCTGAGTCTCCGCCTGCGGAGTAACGGCGTAAGCCCTGGTAAACTTCACCATGGGCCGGTGCGTGTCCAGAGAGTAGAAGTAGAGGAACGCGGGAGTCGGATCCTCCAGGCCGCGGTCGTCCACGGCCTTGCAGTAGAACACGTGCGACAGGGTGTTCGGGTCGTTGGCTGCAAGCGTGAACTCCGCCTCCGAGCTCGTGGTCCAGACCCACCTGTTCACGTTGGAACCCTGCTTGCCGTCGCTCATGAAGTAGTAGTAGCCGACCACCCGCCCGTCGCGGTCCATCCCTGCCCAGTAGAGCTTCACCCGGTAGAACACGAACGAGTCCTCCACCGGCACGCCGGTCAGAAACGTCTCGGGCGCAAAGTTCTTCTCCGGGCCGGGCCTCAGTTTCCTGCAGCCCTGAAGGAGCGCGACGAACAGAATAAGAGTGAAGATCGCGAGAACGAGAGGCACCCTGGTGGGCCTCATGAGGATTACCCCCGCTGTCTAAGTGTCATAACAACCGTACTCTGTTCTACCGCAAGGCGCAACGTTCCGTTTCGCGAATTGACAGGCGCCCGGCGGCTCCGGTATGCTCGGGGCGCGAACGCACAGGCAGCCATCGGCCTGCCGCGAAGCAAGAAAGCCACTCCTGGACGAACCACGGACCAGACGAAAGGAATGAAGTGACATGTTCTTCGACCCGACTTTTATACTGATTCTTCCAGCCCTCGCCCTGGCCTTCTACGCGCAGTACAAGGTCAAGTCGACATACTACAAGTTCTTGAAGGTGCCTTCTTCTTCCGGCAGGACGGGCAGAGAGGTCGCCAGGGCCATTCTGACCCGGAACAACATGGAAGACGTGAAGGTCGAAATGGCCGAGGGCGTTCTTTCTGACCACTACGACCCCAGGACCAAGGTGTTGAGGTTGTCGAGGGACGTCTTCGAGGGCAACTCCGTCTCCGCGCTTGGCATAGCGGCTCACGAGACCGGGCATGCCATTCAGGATCGTACTGGTTACGCTCCGCTGAGAGTGCGGCATCAGCTGGTACCCATCGCCAACATCGGAACCATGGCCGCGTTCCCGCTGTTCATAGCCGGCATCATCTTCCGCATGAATGCACTGATGGACATAGGGATACTGCTGTTCGCGGGCGCACTGGTTTTCCAGCTCGTAACTCTGCCGGTGGAGTTCAACGCCAGCCGGAACGCCATGAGCGAGTTGGAGAAGGCCGGCCTGGTAGACCCACGCGACATGGAAGGCGGGAGAAAAGTCCTGAGCGCCGCCGCCCTGACGTACGTGGCAGCCGCCGCGGTGACTGCCAGCCATCTGATAAGACTGCTGATGCTGAGGAGCAGCAGGGATTGAACTGCCTG
>CAZMZP010000088.1:0-10936 GCA_964570935.1 uncultured bacterium | reverse complement strand
GTCTGACTGACTTCAGGAATGCCACTGCCTTGCTCTTGCTCTCGACCAGCGTGAATCGTGCACTGTCCGCCCACATGGCCAGCACCAGGCCGGGGAAACCGGCGCCAGGACCGACGTCCAGTATGTGCTTTTCCTCAAGGTGACTGTCGTAGGCCAGAAGACACAGGCTGTCGAGGACGTGTCGCTCCACTATCCGGGTTCTATCTTTCACGGAGATCAGGTTGATGCGTCTGTTCCATTTCTCGAGCTCAGTCAGGAAGGATTCGCACGAGGGCTGGAACCGGGAGGGTAGGGTGCTGCCGACCGAACCGGCTATTCTCCGGAGTGTGTCGAGGTGTGCCCTGGAGAGTCCGCCGGCGCTACCGGCCGCGCGGCTGTCGGCTCGGATTGTTCCACGTGAAACATTGGCGGGTCTGCCCTCTGTCACTTCGCCTCCGGAAGGGCCCGCGTGATGCGTTCGTAGCCCTTGAGATAGATCAGGAGGGCCGAGACGTCTCCCGGTGAGACACCTGGAAGACGCGATGGCTGTCCGACCGAAGCGGGTCTCACCTTGAGAAGTCGCTCCCTCGCCTCTTTGGAGATGCTGTCCAGCTCTTCGGCGTAAAGCTCGTCCGGGATGCGCACCTTCTCCAGGTGTCTAAATTGCTCTATCTCTTTCTCCTGCCTTCGGATATAGCCTGCATACTTGACCCTTATCTCGACCAGTTCTCCGACCTCCGGCGACTCAGACGCCACGCCCAGGTCCACCAGCATCTGATAGGTCACCTCGGGTCTCCTCAGGAGTGCCTCCAGGGAGAACGAACCGTTCACCGGCGTGGCGCCAACTGCGACCAGCAGTCGGTTTGCATCCTGAGGGGTAACAAGGGATTTCTCCAACCGTGACGTCTCCGCGCGCACCCTGTCCAGCCGGACCTGGCTGCGCGACAGCTGCTCATCGGCCACCAGCCCGAGCCTGTGGCCGTGGTGCATCAGTCGTTCGTCCGCGTTGTCGTGCCTGAGCAGGAGCCGGTACTCGGCCTGGGAAGTGAACATTCTGTATGGCTCGTGCGTCCCGCGGGTCACGAGGTCGTCAATCATGACGCCTACGTATGCCTCGGCCCTGTCCAGGACCACAAGCGGCTCGCGGCGCAGGAGCAACGCGGCATTGATTCCGGCAATCAGTCCCTGGGCTGCGGCTTCCTCGTAACCCGAAGTGCCGTTGATTTGTCCGGCAAGAAAGAGCGTCGGGTACAGCTTCGTCTGCAGAGTAGCTTTGAGCTGCATCGGCGGCACGAAGTCGTACTCCACCGCGTAGCCGGGCCGCATTATCTCGGCTTTTTCCAGCCCTTCAATCGAGCGGACGAACTCAAGCTGGATCTCCGCCGGCATACTCGTCGATATGCCGCTCGCGTAGATCTCCTCTGAGTCCGCTCCTTCGGGTTCGAGGAACACTTGGTGAGATTCGCGGTGCGGAAACTTGTGGACCTTGTCTTCTATGGAAGGACAGTACCTCGGCCCCACACCCCTTATCCTGCCCGTGAAAAGCGGAGACTGGTCGAAGCCCGCCCGGAGAATCTCGTGCGACCGCGCGTTAGTCATGGCTACGTGGCAGGGCACCTGCTCAACGTCCCGGGCACTCGAAGAGTAAGAGAAGAAGGGTGGGGGGTCGTCGCCGAACTGAGGTCTAAGCCTTGAGAAATCAATACTTCTGCGCGCCAGCCTGGGCGAGGTGCCAGTCTTCAAGCGACCCAGCTCAAACCCCAGCCCGGCCAGACCGCGGGAAAGGTGCGGGGCGGACAGCTCTCCGGCCCTGCCCCCCGCGAACGTGTTAAATCCAATGTGGAGCTGGCCGTTCAAGAAGGTGCCCGGAGAGAGAATCAGGCAGCGTCCGTCAAACGTGAGGCCGGCTTCTGTCCTGACCAGCCACGCGTCCTTCTCGACCGCTGTGGACACGACGGTGCCTTGCATGAGGTCCAGGTTTTCTTGCGAGGCCACGGTGTGGCGCATCAGGTCCTGGTACGCCTTCTTGTCCGCCTGCGCCCTTATGGCCTGCACTGCCCGGCCTCTCCCGGTGTTCAGCATACGAAACTGTATTCCTGTCCGGTCGATCACCCTGCCCATTTCGCCGCCCAGTGCGTCTATCTCTCGTACCATGTGGCCCTTGGCGAGACCGCCTATGGCAGGGTTGCACGACATCTGTGCGACGTTGTCGAGGTTCAGGGTAAGGAGGAGCGTGCGCGAGCCCATGCGTGCAGCTGCCAGAGCGGCTTCGCAGCCGGCGTGACCGGTGCCTATGACTATGACGTCGTACTGCATTGCGCTTTGACTCTCAGTCGGTTCGGTTTGTTACAAAGCCGCGTCCGCTTCTTGCGGGCGGACGCACCTTCGTGCTCACTTTCCCACGCAGAATCTCGAGAATATGCTGTCGAGGACGTCGGGGCCCACGGTTTCTCCAGTGATCGAGCCCATTCGCTGAACCGCTTCTCTCAGCTCAAACGCGACCAGCTCCTCAGGGGCTCCCGCAGCCAGCCCGGACAGGGCGCGCTCGATGCCGGCAATCGCGGCGCGCAGGCATTCGACGTGGCGCAGACCGACGCAGCGCGTGTCGTCTATGTCGGGCTGAATGCCGAGTATGGTCCGGGCCAGCTCTTTCTCGAGCGCCTCAATGCCCGTGCCGCTCCGCGCTGACACCTCCGCGAAAACGGCTGGGCCGGCGGGGACCCGGCAGGCTGCCCGACAAGACCCGGGATTCTCCGCATGGCACCCGGCGAGCGCGGCCTTGGCCAGTTCCGGAGATGTGATATCAATCTTGTTGACCACCACCAGGGCCGGTTTGGCCCGGATTGAATCCAGAATCTCGCAGTCCGGACCGAAGTCCGGGGCGGAAGCGTCCACCACATGGATGACGAGGTCGGCCCGTCCGATTTCCCCCCTGCTGCGCCTGACACCCTCTTCTTCGACCTCTTCTCCAGCGCTTCTAAGCCCAGCAGTATCAATGAGATTGACTGGAATTCCACCCAGGTCGAACTCTTCCTCGATGGTGTCTCTGGTGGTCCCGGGAATGGGATTCACGATGGCCCTGGAGCGGCCGAGCAGGGCGTTAAGGAGGCTGGATTTCCCCACGTTCGGCCGGCCCACGATCGGAACCCGGGCGCCCGCGCTGAGCCGCGCCGAAACTGTCCTCTCGGAGACCATGAGCTCGAGTCGGCGAGCTACATCTCGCAGGGATTCGTCCAGTTTCGCGGCACCCGGGTCTTCCGGCACATCGTCCGGAAAGTCCAGCCTTGCCTCCAGGTCGGCCAGGGCATCCACGACGGTGGCCCTGAGCCTCCGCAGCGAACCGGACACGGCGCCCTCGAGCTGGCCAAGCGCATCGTCGAAGGCTTTTCTGGTTTTCGCGGCCACGACCTCGGCCACCGCCTCGGCCTGGGCCAGGTCCATCTTGTTGTTGAGGAAGGCTCGTTTCGTGAACTCGCCTGGCTCAGCCGGCCTGGCGCCGGCTTCCAGCAGTGCCTCCTGCACAAGCCGGCTCGCCAGCGGGCCTCCGTGGCAGCTCAGCTCCACTACGTCCTCACCGGTGTACGTGTCGGGTCCGCGCATGACCGTTATCAGAATCCCATCGAGGAGCTTGCCGGACGAATCGAACACCCGACCGTATCTCACAGAATGAGAAGCGAGATTGTGGAGATCCTCCCTGCCGTGGTATACGCGGGACGCGATTCCGACGGCGTCGGAACCGCTGAGCCGGACAACCGCTATGGCGCCCCGGCCCACGGAAGTGGATATGGCGACAATGGTGTCGTCAAGCAACGAGGGTTTCCTTTGTGTGTGCGCGATCGATGAACTTCATGGATATGCGCTTCGGCGCCTGTTCAGAGTCTAAGGGAAAACGGGGCAGGAGGCCAGCCTGGGCTTGCGGGTAGTGTCCAGCCTGGGCTTGCGGGTAGTGTCCAGCCTGGGCTTGGAGGATTGGTTCGGCTGGCCACGCGCTGCCGGCAAGCGCGGCATGAAACGGTCCGGGAAGAGCGCGAGCCCGAGGCAGACAACTGTTTCGGGCTCATAATGGGGTGACTCAGGGGTTGCCGGTCGGCGGCCGCCGCGTCTGCGGGCCGGCCTGCGGCTTCCGGGGAGCTCGCATGCCGTCCGTCAGTACGGGTTGCCGCCCCGCCTAACTGGAAGAACTCCGGCCGCCCTCTTTCGGGGCTATCACCACGCGCTTGATGAGGCCGTCGCCCATGGCGTAAGACTTCACGGCGGGGTGGTCTTTCAGCGCGACATGTATGATGCGTCTCTCCGAGGCCTTCAGCGGCTCCGTGGTCTGTTCCTGCCCCGTGGCTTGTGTTCTTTCGGCCATCGACAGGGCGAGCTTCTCGAGCTGTGATTCCCTGCGCTTTCTGTAGCCGCCGACGTCCAGGGCCACGTGCGTCCATTTGTCGTTTTCTCTGTTAAGCATCTTGCTGATTATGTGCTGCAGCGATTCCAGGGTCTCGCCGCGCTTTCCTATGAGGAGCCCGTCGGCTCCGGTCGAGCCGACTGTGACCTCGATGCCGTCAGCAGTCTCCCGGGATTCCACCGGCGCCTCAAACCCCATGGCCGTAAGGAGATCCCGGACAACCACCGCGGGGTCGCCTTTGAGGGCCTGTGCCGCGTCCCGCGCCGCGCCTTGCGCCGGCCCCTTGCTGCTGCGGCGAACCTGCTGCCCGGGCAGGGGCTTCATTCTGACGCGCACTCTCGCCTGGCGTGTGCCGAGTATGTTGAAGACCCCCCGACTGCCTTCGTCCAGAACCTCTATCTCCACGTCCTTCTGCTCAACCCCAAGCCTGGTGAGTGCGTTCGCGACGGCCTCATCGACCGTCTTGCCTTCCGTCTCTATGCAATTCGCCAGGTTCTCTTCCATGAAAGCGCTCCTTCTCGGGCGGCAACTCAAGAGGTTTGCGTCGGATGCAGCCGTCTTGCATCCGATTCAAATGGCAGTGGTTGTTGCGCGACGGGAACCGGCCGCCGGATTGACCGCGCCGGAGCCCGCCGGTCCGCCCAGGTCCGCTAGCGCGCGGCCCGCGGCGTCAGTTTGGGTGTGCCCCCGGCCGGCTGCGGGGGCGCATCCTTCTTGTCTCCCCTCTGCATGAGGTACTGCTGCGCTATGGTCATGCCGTTGTTGGCAGTCCAGTACAGCACGAGCCCTGAGGGCAGACCATAGAAAAATATCAACATGATGGCCGGCATGAAATACATCATCGCCGCCTGCCGCGGGTCGGTCGGCGTCATCTTCTGCTGCCAGAACATCGTGCCAGCCATCAGAAGCGGCAGGAGGTGTATCGCGAATCCGGCCACCACGGCGATCGTGTCCGGAGAGGAGAGGTCGCTCATCCACCAGACGAAATGCGCCCTGCGCATCTCGATTGAGCTCATCAGCACGTTGTAGAGCGCGATGAACACGGGCATCTGCAGGAGAAGGGGAAGGCACCCGCCGAGCGGATTGATCTTCTCCCTCTTGTACAGGGCCATTACCTCCCTGTTCATTTTTTGCGGCTCACCCTTGAACTTCTCCTTCAGCTTCTGGATCTCCGGCTGGAGCCGCTGCATGTTGCGCATCGACTTCATGCTGCTCTTGGTGAGGGGGTGGAAGAGCACCTTGGTCAGGGCGGAGAGAATGATAATCACAAGTCCATAGTTGGGCAGCAGCGCGTGGCACTTGACCAGAAACCAGAGGATGGCCTGGCTGACCGGCCTTATCCAGCTCCAGCCGAGGTTTACGACGCGCTCGAGTCCCACCTTGAGGCCCTTCAACTGCCACAGGTCAATGGGCCCGAGGTAAAGGGTCATGGATGTTTGCGTCAGGCCGCTCCCGGAGACTGGAATCACAATTTGAGAGCCGGAGAAATTCCGGTCGGGGTCGCCGAAGCTTAGCACCTTCGAGACCGCGCCTTCCGGCGGGATGAACGCCGCGATGAAGTAGCGGCTCTTGACCCCGGCCCACTTGACGTTTCCGGTGTGTTCCTTGAAGGCGTTCTTCTTGAACGAATTGAGGTCGTCGCTGAACATCTCCGTGCCCAGGAAGGACACTGTGGCGACGTTTCGGAGCTCCTCCTTGACGTTCCCGTCGGTCAGGGACAGCCCGCCGGTCCAGCCGATCAGGCAGTCTGCCTTCTCGAGTTGGGACGGGGCCCCGCGCAGCTCGACGTCGAGGCCGATCGCGTAGCTGTCCTCGGTGAAAGTGAACGTCTTGGCAATCGACCCGCCTGCGGCGTCCGTGGCTTCGAACCGAAGCTTGCGTATGCGGCCGGACTCCTGGTCCACGCTGTCGACCGCGGAAAACACTACACCCGACAGGTCGATGCGGCCGCGGTCCGAGCTCAACAACAGATTGAGCTCGCCTTTCTCGCGCGCTCTGACCAGGTCGACCAGGGAATCATCCATCGCCCTGAACCGTTTGAGCTTCATGCTGTTGAGAAGTCCGCCGCGGGTGGAGAAGGTGGCCTCGTACAGGTCTGTTTCAACCTTGATGTCACGCGGTGGGGCGGGGGACACGTCGGCGAACTCGGATGCGAACCCGCCTACCAGCGCGACCGGTACTCCACCGGCAGGACCAGGTGCTCCGATTCCCTGGCGGTCAGTACCGGCCTGCGAGCCCGGCCGGGCAGCGCCGACTGCGCCTGCGCCTTGGTCAGACCGGGGTGCGGCAGTGCCTATGCTCGGAGTCACTCCGGCGCCCAGCGTGTCGGAGACGTTTCTCCCCGCCAGGGCCAGCGAGTCTTCTCGCGCCTTCTCGAGCCGCGCCATTTCGGCCTGACGCCTGCTGGCCGCCTCTCGTTCGTGAGGAGCGAAGAAAAGGGTCTGGAAGAGAATGATCACCAACGCCGAAAGAGCCAGCGCGATTATTGTTCGTTTGTCCACTTTATCCTTGGTGCCCTCGGGTTATTGTCTGTTCGCTATTGTCCATTCGCCTGCGTCACCGTACCTCATCGACTCCGCCCGGGTTGAACGGGTGACATCTGAGCAGTCTCGCGAGACCCATCCACACGCCCCGCCCCGGGCCGTACTTGCTGACGGCCTGCCGTGCGTATTCCGAACAGCTGGGATGAAACCTGCAGGACGGCGGGAATATCGGGGAGATTAGGAGCTGGTAACCCCTGATGAGAAGCACAACTACTGTCTTCATTTCTCCATGCAAGAACCGGACGATCGTTTCTGCGCCGTCAGAGGCGCCCGAACGCCGCCGGCCGATGCCGGCTAGGCCGTCAACAGTCCGGCCTTCCTCAAGAGGTCCGCGATCTCGGCCAGGAGCTCGCCCCACTCCACGTCCGTCACGCCCGCCCTGGCCACGAACACCATGTAAGCCTCGCCGGGCAGGCCCGCCCTGAGCTTCCTGTATGCTTCCCGGATACGCCTGCGCGCCCGGTTTCGTACGACGGCGCCGCCCACCTTCCGGCTGGCGACAAATCCGGCTTTACGCCCCTCAACGCCGGCGGTCAGACAGAAAAGAACGACGTGTCGACCCTGGAACACGCTGCCCTGCGCGTACACCCGTCCAAAGTCGCCCTTGCGCCGGAGTCTCTCCCTGAGCGGGAACCGCTCTTCCTGCTTTTCCATCGGGTCGGTGGCGAAGGCGCGGCCGGTAGACGAGCCCCTGCCGGCTAGACAGAGACGCGCTTTCTTCCCTTTTTCCTTCTTCTGCTGAGGACTGCTCTGCCCTGCTTCGTGCTCATACGCTTGCGAAAACCGTGAGTCTTCTTGCGGGGCTTATTGTGCGGTTGGAACGTCCTTTTCAAGTCACATCCTCCACCAGGGGCCCGGCAACCCCGGGGACCCAGCGTTCATGGTTCGTCCCTTCGGGCGCTCTACGGAAAGCCGGGGACCGCATTGCTCAAAAAAGAGCTCGTGGCGGGCGAAGCAAGCCGCTCCTGTCGCCAGCGAGCCGCAACCAGCGAGATTCTAGGTAATAACTGCCTCGACAGTCAAGCACTTAGTGGGGCATCCGGCCGGCCTCCGGGGCGTTGTGCCGTGGGACTGGGCCGCAAGAAAGGGGGCCTTCCCGCAGCCGGGCCCCTTGACGCGCCGGCAACTGCATGCTATAATAAGGCGTACGCGCTGGGGGTCGGGGGAGTGTATCCAAGGAGCGTGTGACTTGTCAGCGCGAAACTTTCGGTTTGCTGTGGCGTGCTCTATCCTATTGATGGGGTTGGGGCTAAGCCGCTTTGCTTCTTCCGATCCGTGCCTCGTAGTCTATCCTATCGGGCCCTGCATCTATCACTACGACCCCACCGAATACTACACCATCGGTCCCGGCAATCCACTGTACGACCCGGATTACGGCCGGGGCGGCAAAGTTCTCCTGGAGGTCGGAACCAACCAGGTGGACATGAGCATCTACCAGGCTCCGGGGCTCATCGGCTTCGCAGCATCCACGAACGGCGAGGACGGGTACCGCTTCAGCGGGACTAGTTTCCAGCTAGTCATCGACGGGTTCTCGAACGCGCCGACCACGTATGCCGACGTGCTCGTGGTGTTCGACAAGACCATGCCGGCCGGGTGCGTCCCGACAATCTACGTTGGCGGCGTGCGCTTGAGCGGCAGCGTGTACGAAGCCGGCGACCTGGTCGTTCAGACTCCGATGCAGGAAGGCAACAACTACTCCGACGTCATCACGCTGGACGTGATCTCGATGGGCTGCACCGGTGTCCACGTCTGGGCGTTTTCTGACGAAGACCACGATAACAAGAAGGACGGCGGGGAATGCTTCACGGCCTTCTCTCACGACCTGGTGGTGCCTGTCGAAGTCTCGAGTTGGGGCAGGATCAAGGCCCTGTACAGATAACTGTCTGCGACTATCGGGGGCGCGTCCTCCAGGGACGCCATTACCTCTGCTGCGCTTGAGATGAGGGGCCGGTCCAAGACCGGCCCCTTCGCATTGGCCTGCCGTCTTCCTCTCTACGGTCGCCATTCCCCGCACGGTGTATTGGCAGTGACCGTGGCTTTCTACGACAGCGCGCTTCGCTTTTCGGTTGATGGGCCGGCGTTTTGGAGGCATCATGAAGCTGTTATCCAAGGAGGCCGAAGACGAGCAAGTCTGCCAGGACAGGAGAATCGAGCAAAACGGGTAAGCCCGGCAGAGCGGGCGGGTCCGCCAGGCGCGGCAAGACCGCAAGGGCGGGTAAGCCCGCCAAGCCCGGCGGCACCGCCAAGGAACGCCGAAGGACGACCGCCCCGACCCGGCACCGGCAACGCTGGACAGAGTTGACCCTGCCTGAGTGGGAGGCCAGCTTTGAGGCCGTCATCGACCCGGTTTCCATCCACGACGAGGAGTTCAGGCTCATCAGGGTAAACAGGGCCTTCGCCACGGCGATGGGGGCGCCGGACACACGACTCGTAGGCAGGAAATGCTACGAAGTGGTCCACGGCACCCACGAACCCTGGGAGAACTGTCCCCATCAAAGCGCGCTCGCCAGCGGCAAACCTTCCTTCGAGGAATTCTTCGAACCCAGACTCAAGATGGACCTGCACGTCTCTTGCTCACCCATCATCGACAAGAAGGGGAAGCTGGCGGGGTCGGTGCACGTTGTCAGAGACGTAACGGAGATCAAGCGCGCCGCCGAGGTAGTGCGGAAGGCGCAGGAGAAACAGCTCCGCGAGGAGCTTCTGCACGTGACCAGGGTTGGAAAACTCGGAGAGCTCGCGTCTTCGATCGCTCATGAAGTCAACCAGCCGCTCACGGCGATTCTGTCGAATGCCCAGGCGGCCCAGCGTTTCCTTGCGCTCGAGAACCCGGACCTTGCCGAGATCCGTGAAATCCTCACGGACATCGTTGAAGACGACAGGCGCGCGAGCGAGGTAATCCGCAAGCTACGCTCTCTGCTCAGGAAGAGGGAACTCGAGCTGGAGCGTCTGGACATGAACGAGCTCGTCCGCGACACCGTGGAACTGGTCAGCACAGACGCGATAATGAGAAGCAGGGTCATCCTGCTCGACCTGGACGCGGGGGTGGCGCACGTGTGCGGAGACCGGGTGCAGCTGCAGCAGGTCCTGCTGAACCTCATCACGAACGGCCTGGACGCCATGGTGGAACGCGGGCCTGACGCGAGGGAGTTGTGGGTCCGCACGACCAGGGATGGAACCGACTCAGTCAGGGTGGCGGTTACGGACTGCGGGTGTGGCATTCCGGAGAAGGACATGGACCGTCTCTTCCAGCATTTCTTCACCACAAAGCCCGACGGCATGGGGATGGGACTTTCGATCTGCCGCTCCATCGTTGAGGCCCACGGAGGCCGGCTGGTGGTCGAGAACAACTCGGACGGCGGTGTGACGGCCCGGTTCACGCTGCCGGCGTGCAAGGGATCCCATTCATGACGCCCGGGGCACGGACCGACGGGCGGCGGCCAGCGACCTCCGGAGCGCCGACAGTGTACGTGGTGGACGACGACGTTTCCGTGCGTCGCTCCATGGCCAGGCTGCTCAAGAGTCACGGCTTCTCCGCGGAGACCCTGGCCTGCGCCGAGGATTTCCTCGCCCTGGGTCAGTACGCCAGCCCGGGCTGTCTCGTGCTGGACGTCCGAATGCCGGGCTTGAACGGCCTCGAGCTCCAGGAGAGGATGGCTGCGCTCAACCTGGCCCTGCCAATTGTGTTCATTACGGGCCACGGCGACGTGCCCATGAGCGTGAAAGCCATGAAGGCTGGGGCCGTGGACTTCCTGCCCAAGCCCTTCCACTCAAGAGAGCTTCTATCGGCGATACGCCTGGCAATCGCGAAGAACAAGACTGAGGCCACGCTTGCCGCGGAGGCCGCGGAAGTCAGGCGGCGCCTGAGCACCCTCACCCCAAGGGAGCTCGAAGTCCTCGGCCTGGTGGTGAAGGGGAAGATGAACAAGGAAATCGCCGCGGACCTCGACCTGTCCATAAAGACGGTGAAAGTCCACAGGGGCAGGGTGATGAAGAAGATGGGGGCGATGTCCCTGGCCGAGCT